>CAZAJX010000009.1:0-54253 GCA_964485815.1 uncultured Oscillospiraceae bacterium | reverse complement strand
GCGACTTTTGCAAAAAAAAATAACCGCTGACTTTATCTTTGTCAGCGGTCTGAAGAGGCTTTCAAAAGCCTCTTTTTTATATACTTTTGCAATCAACTGTTGCTCGACAAAGCTGAATGTTTGTGTTAAAATGAACCCGTAAACGAGGTGAAACTGTGTTCGATACAACAAAATTCGGCGGTTATCTGTCCCGTCTTCGTAAAAATGCGGATATGACACAATCTGAGCTTGCGGATAAACTTAATGTAACTCACCAAGCTGTTTCAAGATACGAAAACGGACATTGTTTTCCCGATATATCTGTGCTGGTTCAAATTGGGGAGATATTCAATGTAACTATTGATGAACTTATAAATTCGGGTGAACCGACCAAAGGGGAATCTAAAATTCTCGGTAGTGTTGCAACGGGCAACAGCGATATTATGGCAGATGACTTTTCGGATATTGTAAGCCTTGCGCCCATATTAAAGCCCAGTATATTGGCAAAACTGTCTTCAAAGTTTTCACAGCAGGGGATTGATATTTCCAATATCGTTGCACTTGCGCAATATCTTAACGATGAAGCCGTAGTATCTTTGCTTGAAAATGCGGAGTATGCTTCTCTTGACAGCGAACTGCTTGAAGTATTTTTACCCGTTCTTGATATAAAATCAAAAACAAAGATATTTGAAAAGATTATCGAAGGCAAGATGCCTTGGCATTTTGTCGAAATCCTTTTGCCTCACGCCGAATTTCTCACCAGCCATATTGAAGCAGCTGTTATCGAAGGCGCTTTACCTAACGAAGTGCTTGATGTTTTGCACCATCATTTTTGGGGTGAAAACGGGTATAAAACAGGAGGCAAATGATGTTTGTATGCCCAAAATGTAAAGAAAAAATAACATTACCTCAATGTTGTTGCGGATATTCAGTCAAAAAGATAAATAACATTTGGCAGTTAACCGATATGCCCGATATGGTTACAAGCGGCGATGGGGACAAATATATAGGTTATGAGCATATCGGCGGAGCATATTCGGGAAACAGCAAATACGTTGTCGAAGAGTCCGACGCTCTTTTCGCAAAGGAGATATCAAAAATTACGGGCGGCGGCGTTTTTCTCGATCTCGCCTGCGGCGACGGTTGCTTTACCGTTCCTTGCGCCGAAAATGGGACGAAAATTATCGCGGGTGATATTTCAAATAATATGCTTTCCATTCTTCAGGACAAGGCAAAATACAACAATGTTTCCCTTGATAACGTTACTCTTTGCCGAATGAATGCACTTGAAATTCCCCTTGAAGACGAAAGCGTTGATACGGTGGTTGCGAACAGCGTTTTGCATCTTATTTCCAATCCCGAAAAGGTGTTGCGTGAAATATACCGTGTTCTTAAAAAAGGCGGCGTGTTTATCTGCAAGGATGATTCTCCGGGCAAGACGCCCGAAGAGCCGTTTGATAATTCAATGTATTTGGAAATAGTCAATTCTATGTACCGTGAATATTGGTGTGAACTGAATTCTCTTGGCATCTACGCAAAGAAATACAGTTGGAAGTTTGAGCGGAACTCTTTTTGCGAAAAACTGTTTGAGAGTAAAAACGTGTATACTATCGAACATTCGAAAGTTTATGGTATCCCGTTGAGAAGCGGATTTTTCGCCCGTTTTGAAAGCCGCGGTTTTTCCGACCAAGCGGAAGTCCCAAAGGAAACGCACACATCGGTAATATCTGATGTTGTAAATAAAATGAGCGCCCTATACGGTGAAAACTTTTTGGATATTTCCTGCAAAGCTTTTGAAGGCGATATTATTATAACGACATACAAAAAATAAAAGAGGCTGACATAGCCTCTTTTTCTTGTGGTAACAATTTTATTCACAGCTTCCTCTGCTGCAGCCGGAGCAGCGGAGAAGGCTGTCTATTGTGTTTTTGATCACGTTTGCAAGGCAGTTGTCCGAAATGCTGTAAAGCACCTCTCTGCCGTTTCTGCGCACCTTCAAAAGTCCCGCTTCCTTCAGCAATTTAAGATGGTGGCTTACTGCGGGAGAGGACATACTTACCGCCTCTGCAGTGCTTTGCACGCTTGCCTCCGCATAGCACAAATAATGAAATATTTTAAGCCGCGTAGGATCGGAAAGCAGCTTG
Source organism: uncultured Oscillospiraceae bacterium (assembly GCA_964485815.1). Classification (GTDB taxonomy): domain Bacteria; phylum Bacillota; class Clostridia; order Oscillospirales; family CAG-382; genus SFLA01. Next base: position 52,130 of record CAZAJX010000009.1, on the reverse strand, counting down.
AAGCTGTCCGCCGCCGCAACGAATGTGTCTTTTTCCATAAAAAGCACTTCCTTTCGGCAATATTATACCCGTATTTTTTCCAAATGTCAACAAAACCTCTTGACTTTATAAAACAACTGGGTATAATAATATTGACAATGATTAAACAACTGTTTAATCGGAAGGAGAAAACCTGATGAAACGTATATATATGGATAACGCCGCTACCACGGAAATGTCGTCTGCGGCTATAAATGCGGTAACCGAAGCATGGAAGGTTTATGGCAATCCTTCCTCCCTGCACGGCGCGGGAAGAGAAGCCTTCTTTATGCTTGATAAAGCGAGAGAAGACGTGGCAAAGGCTTTGGGCGCAAATAAAAACGAAATTTACTTTACCTCCGGCGGAAGCGAAAGCGACAACTGGGCGATCATAGGCGCGGCAAAGTCTATGGCGAAAAAGGGTAAAACCGAAATCATCTCCACCGCTATCGAGCATCACGCGGTCCTCCACACCTTGAACGTGCTGGAGAAAGAAGGATTTAAAATAATCCTTCTGCCCGTGTCATCCGATGGCTACGTTACCGCCGCACAGGTGGAGGAAACTATAAACGAGAATACGGCGCTGGTAACCGTTATGATGGCAAACAACGAGATCGGCACCATTCAGCCCATAGCGGAGATCGGTGAGGTCTGCCGCAGTAAAGGCGTGCTGTTCCATACCGATGCCGTTCAGGCGGTAGGACACATTCCCGTTGACGTACAGGCGCTTAACGTGGATATGCTCTCCCTTTCGGGACACAAGTTCCACGGACCCAAAGGTGTGGGCGCATTGTACGTTCGCAAGGGAATACGTCTTCCCAACCTTATAAACGGCGGCGCGCAGGAAAGCGGACGCCGCGCAGGTACGGAAAACCTTGCGGGTGTTTGCGGAATGGCGGCGGCGCTTAAAGAAGCTACCGAAAACATGGAAGCAAATAACGCAAAAATAATCCCCCTGCGGGACAAGCTCATAAACGGTCTTACCGCCGTAGAACGCACCCGTCTTAACGGCGGAAAAGAAAACCGAGTTCCCAATAACGTGTCCGTCTGCTTTGAGGGAATAGAGGGCGAGTCCCTCCTCCTCTGGCTGGATGCAAAGGGAATATGCGCCTCCAGCGGAAGTGCCTGCACATCCGGCTCTCTGGACCCCAGCCACGTTTTGCTGGCAATAGGACTTATACACGAGATAGCCCACGGTTCCCTCCGTCTGTCCCTTTCCGAGCATACCACCGAGGAAGAGGTGGACTACGTGCTTGAAACCGTACCCGGCATAGTTAAATATTTAAGAGAAATGTCCCCCGTGTGGGAAAAGATTGTTAAAGAGGAGAATTAATTATGATATACAGCGAAAAAGTAATGGACCATTTCCAGAACCCCCGTAACGTGGGCAAGATCGAGGATGCCGACGGAGTAGGTGAGGTAGGCAACGCAAAATGCGGCGATATAATGAAGATATATCTCAAGGTAGACGATAACGGCATCATCACCGACGTTAAGTTCAACACCTACGGATGCGCTTCCGCTATAGCTACCAGCTCTATGGCTACCGAGCTTATCAAGGGAAAGAGCGTAGATGAAGCTTTGCAGCTTTCCAACAAAGCCGTTGTAGAGGCTTTGGACGGTCTGCCTCCCGTAAAGGTTCACTGCTCCGTATTGGCAGAAGAAGCCGTACGCGCCGCCGTTGCGGATTATTACAAGCGCAAGGGTATCGAAAAAGAGCTTCCCGGCTGTACCGGAGATTGCTCCTGCTGCCATCTTCACGATGAGCATTGCGGTGAAGAAGAATGAGCAGAGTAATACGCGCTATGACGCGGGACGGTTCCGCCCGCGCTTTGATAGCAGATACACGTGATATCGTTAACGAAGCAATCAAGATACATTCTACCGAGCCTACCGCATCTGCGGCTTTGGGCAGAGTTCTTACCGCCTGCTCTATGATGGGCACTCTTCTGGGCGAGGAAGAGGATACTCTCACTCTCCGCTTTAAAGGGGACGGAGAGGGCGGAAGCGTTGTCGCATCCTCAGATTGGAAGGGCAACGTCCGCGGTTTTATCCAGAATCCCGCCTGCGACCTGCCTCTGCGTCCTGACGGAAAGCTTAACGTGGGATGCTGTATCGGAAAAGGAAATATGTACGTTCTCCGCGACGTGGGCGGCGAAGAGCCTTACGTCGGTATTGCAAATATAGTAAGCGGCGAAGTGGCAGAGGATATCGCATCCTATTACGCCAACAGCGAGCAGGTTCCCACCGTTTGTGCGCTGGGCGTGCTTGTTGACCGTGACAGAACGGCGGCTTGCTCCGGCGGTGCGCTTATACAGCTTTTACCCTTTGCAGACCCCGCCGTTACCGAGATCTTGGAGAAAAACGCTTCCTCCGCACCTCCCATTACCAAGATGCTGGCAGAAAAGACCTTGGAGGAAATCCTTGCGGTTTATCTCGACGGTATCGAATACGATGTTTTTGATGAAATTCAAAACGGCTATGAATGCAACTGCTCCCGTGAGCGTACCGACAGAGCCTTGGTTTCTCTGGGTAAAAAGGAGCTTACGGATATTTACGAAAACGATGAAAATACAGAAATGACCTGCCAGTTCTGCGGCAGAAAATATTCCTACACGAAGCAGGAAATAGCCGGTCTTATAAAGGAGGCAAAAGAATGAACGGAAGAAAAGTTTTTGAAAAGATCTCTGCTTTGGGATACGGCGCGGCAGTGTTCTTTGATGAAGTAAATATGCACTATATCAGCGGATTTTTCTCTACCGACGGATTCGTTCTCGTAAACGGAGAAGAAACTGCGCTGGTTATAGATTCCCGCTATTACGAAGCAGCTGCCCGCGCAAAGGCAGACGGACTTTTGTTTGATGACGTTAATCTTTATCTGCTTGACAAAAGCTCTTTCAGAATTCTCGGTGAAATGCTTGAGAAAAACGGAATTACCGACGTTTGCTTTGACAGCAACCGTACCACCGTTGCAAGAGAAAAGGCGCTTTGTGAGTTCTTCCCCTCCGTTAAGTTCGGCGGCGTAAACGATATCTGCGGCGAATTCCGCAGAGTAAAAACTCCCCGCGAGGTGGAAAATATCCGTGCGGCTCAAAAGATAACCGATGCGGCTTTCCTTCACGTGCTTAACTTTATCCGCCCCGGCGTAACCGAAAAAGAGGTTGCCGCAGAGCTTGAATACGCTATGCGCAAAAACGGTGCAGACGGATTTGCGTTCGAAACCATCGCTGTTTCGGGCAAAAACAGTTCTCTTCCTCACGGCGTTCCTTCCGATACTGTTCTTACCGAAAACGCATTTCTTACAATGGACTTCGGCGCACGCTATAACGGCTATTGCTCGGATATGACACGCACCGTAGTTCTCGGCAAGGCTGACGAAAAGACAAAACATATTTACGAAACCGTTCTTGAAGCCCAGAAGCGCGGTATTGCCGCCGCAAAAGCAGGGGTAGACGGCGCAACCGTTGATGCAGCCGCAAGAGATTACATCAACTCCTGCGGATACGAAGGCAAGTTCGGTCATTCTCTTGGACATTCCCTCGGTCTGGAGATCCACGAATCCCCCAGATTCGCTTCCAGAAGCACGGATATTTTCGTTCCCGGGAACATTATGACCGTCGAACCCGGCATATATATCGAGGGCTTTGGCGGCTGCCGTATCGAGGATATGGTGCTTATTACCGAAACGGGTTGTGAAAATCTTACAAATTCACCCAAGGAACTTATTGAACTGTAAAAAAACTGTTGACAAAAACACAATCTTTGTTTACAATATATAGAGATAAAAAAGAGTTCTGCGTATATATGCAGACGAAGGAGGATATATATGTTATCTGCAGGCGATTTCAGAAACGGCCTTACTTTCGAAATGGACGGACAAGTAATGCAGGTTGTTGAATTCCAGCACGTTAAACCCGGCAAAGGTGCGGCTTTCGTTCGTACCAAGATGAGAAACGTTATCACCGGTGCCGTTATCGAAACATCTTTCAACCCTACCGCAAAATTCCCTTCCGCTACCGTTGAAAAGAAGGATATGGAATATTCCTACAACGATGGCGACCTTTACTACTTCATGGATATGCAGACCTTTGATCAGGTTCCTCTTAACAGCGATAAGCTTCCCGATAGCTTTAAGTTCGTTAAGGAAGGCCACCAGTGCCGTCTGCTTTCCTACAAGGGCAGTGTTTTCTCTGTTGAACCTCCTATGTTCGTTGAACTTGAGATCACCGAAACCGAGCCCGGCGTAAAGGGAAATACCGCTACCAACGTTACCAAGAATGCAACTGTTGAAACCGGCGCCGTTATCAGAGTACCTATCTTTGTTAACGAAGGCGACGTAGTTAAGATAGACACCCGTACAGGCGAATATCTTGAGCGTGTATAACGCAGAAAGGACACGAAAATGACAGTTTCCGAAAAGGCTTCCTACCTCAAGGGTCTTCTTGACGGTATGAATTACGACCAGAATTCCAACGAAGGCAAGCTTTTTGCCGCTATTCTCGATCTGCTTGAGGATCTCGCTCTTTCCGTTCAGGATCTCGAGGACGAGACCGCTATGCTCAACGATTATATCGAAGAGATAGACGAAGATCTCGGCGAGGTTGAAAAGGATTTCTACGAATGCGAAGACGACGATTGTGATTGCGATTGTGATTATGACGATTGCGATTGCGATTGCGATGATTGCGACTGTGATTGCGACGATTGCGATTGCGACTGCGATTGTGAAGATTGCGTAGAAGAGCTTGAGTGCCCCGCTTGCGGCGAAATGATCTATATCGATTCCGAAGAAATCGAGCACATGGAAAAGGTAATATGCCCTTCCTGCAACGCAGAGCTTGACATTGTTTGCAACGAATGCGAATGCGATTGCGATTGCGATTGCGAGGATTGCGAATAATTTAACAAAACTTAAAAGGGCTGTCTTTTGACACGCCCTTTTTTAGCAGATATTTTAATTATTTTTAATTATTTGGGTGAAGAGTATGCTTAAATCAATTAACATTTGTACTTATGCAGAAAGTGTTCCTCTTGATGAGGTGTTTGCCGAGATCAAAGCCGCAGGCTTTGATTACGCAGAACTTAATATGTATTCCGCACGCCAGACCTATCCCAACATCTGGAACGGCGCTGACGATGAGGAAATTCTGGCAGTAGGCGAGCTGGCAAAGAAGCACGGTATCACTCCCGTGGGAATAGTGTCTGCCGAGCTGTGGTCCAAGTGCCTCACAGATCTTGACCCTGCGGTAAGAGAAGCGGGTATGGACGTTATCCGTAAAATGATCCACGTTTGCGAGGTTTTGGGTATGGATACCGTTTTGGTAGTTCCCGGCGTTGTAAACGAAAAGGTAAGCTATAAGACCGCATATGAAAACGCGCAGAGCTGTCTTAAGGTTCTGGGCAAAGAAGCGGCTGAAAAGGGCGTTGTTCTCGCTATAGAAAACGTATGGAACAAATTCCTGCTTTCTCCTCTTGAGATGCGCCGTTTTATCGACGAATGCGGAGAGGGCGTAGGCGCATATTTCGATGCGGGCAATATCGAGAGAGACGGATTCCAGTCCCATTGGATAGAAGCTCTGGGTGAAAAGATACGCCGCGTACATATAAAAGGCTTTAATAAAGAAAGCGGACAGTTCGTATATCTCAGACAGGGCACAATTGATTGGAAGACCACCTTTGATTGTCTGCGCGCAGCAGGTTATGAAGGTCCCGTTTCTTCTGAAATGTGGCCCGAAGAGGGTATGACTACCAAATACGCTGTGGAAATGTTCTCTGCCGATATGGATATTATTATGAATCTTTAAGGAGTTTTTGAAATGAGTAAAGTTCTTCGCGCCGCGATGGTCGGCATCGGCTCTATGGGCCGCGGACATCTTGATAATTACCTCCGTCTTGAAAAAGAGGGATACCCTATTAAGGTAGTTGCTCTTTGCGATATAGACGAGAAAAAGTTTACCAACTATAAAGCAGATTTCAATATCGGCGAAGTTGGTGCGGACGGATACGATTTCGCTTCCTTCAACCTTTATACCGATCTTGAGGAAATGCTAAAAAAGGAAGAGCTGGATATGGTTACCATCGCTCTGCCTACATATCTTCATTGCTGGGGCACCTGTCTGTGTCTTGAAGCAGGCGTAAACGTTATTTGCGAAAAGCCTATGGCACCCTCTGTTGAAGAGTGCGAGAAAATGATCGAAACCGCACACCGTACCGGCAAAAATCTTATGATCGGTCAGTGCTTGCGCTTTGCAGGTCAGTACGATACCATAAAGAATATCGTTGCTTCCGGCGAATACGGCAAGGCATATTCCGCATTCTTCTTCCGCGGCGGCGGAACACCTCTGTGGTCTTACGAAAACTGGCTTCTCAAGCGCGAAAAGGGCGGCGGAGCGCTGTTTGATCAGCACGTTCACGATGTTGACGCAGTTAACCACATTTTCGGTATGCCCAAGGCTGTTACCACCAACGGATATACCGTTTTTCCCGAGAGTGCCTACGATTGCTGTACCACCAACTATATCTATGACGATATGATGCCCGTAAACGCTCAGAACGACTGGACTCTCAAGGGCAACGGATTTTATCAGATCTTCCGTGTTAACCTTGAAAAGGCTACCGTTTGGTTTGATGAAAACGGACTCCGCGTTATCGATACCGAGGGCAACAACGTTACTCCCGAATATGATACCGAAAACTTTTATTATACCGAGCTTAAGTATTTTGCCGATACCCTTTTAGCAGGTGGCAAGATAGACAGAGCTACTCCCGAATCTGCCCGCGATACCGTAAAGATCGCTTTGGCGGAAATGGAGAGTGCAGATAAGCACGGTGAGATAGTATATATCAAGTAACCCTTACCGCAATACAAAACACCCCAAGGAGCGGTCGGCTTCTTGGGGTGAATTTATATCAGTTTGTATATTTTTACGGGCTTTCCCAATTTCGCGGCATATCTCCAGGTGAATACAGTTCCTCGGGAAGAACCGTCCCAAAACGCAATAAGCACATCGCATTCCTTGGCGATCAGCTTGTTTCTCACAAGAGGCGCACTTTTTCCGTGAGCTTCATAATCGGGCTTGAATACGGTAAGAGCAATACCTCTCAACCGTGCTTCACGTTCTGCAAGACGGTCAACTCCCACGGCACCTCCGGTAATTATCTCCGTGGTTTCTGCGGGAATATATTGGGAAATATCAGCATTTTTTATACTTCTTGAACCGATAACGGCAACTCTCACGGTATCACCTCCGTGAAATCAGTATATAACTAATTTCGTGGATTGTCAACTTTGGCTTTAATTTCTTTTTGAAAAGAGTTTTTATATTATGAAATATTTTGTTTTGCTGGGCGACGGTATGGCGGATTACCGCTGCTCTGAACTTGGAAATAAAACACCTCTGGAGGCGGCAAACAAGCCTACGATCGACCGTCTTGCTTCAGGCGGAGTTATGGGACTGTGCAAAACCGTGCCCGACCATATGGTGCCCGAATCCGACACCGCAAACCTTTCCATTATGGGTTATCCTCCCGAGATATATTCTGCGGGCAGATCCCCTCTTGAGGCTGTAAGTCTGGGAATAACCCTTGGTAAGGATCAGGCGGCTATCCGCGCCAACTTGGTGTGCCTTACAGGTGAAGGCGAATACGAAAATCTTGTGATGGACGATAACACGGCGGGGGAGATAACCACTCCCGAAGCCCGTGCGCTTATAGAGTATCTGGATAAAAACCTGCTTTGCGGTACTACCGACCGTATATTTACGGGAATTTCATACCGCCATTGCTTCATTACGGACACTTGGAACGGATTCAGAGATTTCACCCGTCCTCATGATATTATGGGACAGTATATCGGCGAATATCTCCCGCCCGAACCTTATCTTACCTTGCAAAGACGCTCCCGCGAACTGTTGGAAAATCATCCCGTCAACCTTAAACGCGCTGCCGAGGGAAAGAAAAAAGCAAATTCCATCTGGCTGTGGAGTCCCGGAAAGAATCCCGCGCTCCCTTCCTTCAAGGAAACCTTCGGGCTTGACGGCGCGGTGGTCTGCGCGGTTGACCTTATAAAGGGAATAGGCTTGTGTGCAGGTATGGAGGTGCCTTTTGTTGACGGTGCTACCGGAGGAACGGATACCGATTACCGCGCAAAGGAAAAGGAGGCTGAAAAGCAGTTCCTTTCGGGAAAAGATCTTGTTTATCTCCACGTTGAAGCACCCGATGAATACGGTCATCAGGGAAACCCCGTAGGTAAGAAGACTGCAATCGAAAAGCTGGATTCCGAGATAATGGCGCCTATGCTTGAGTTTCTCAACACATACGGCGAAGATTACCGCATACTGTTTATGCCGGACCATTATACGCCCGCATCCACCCGTACCCACGCCAGAGGCGAAGTGCCGTTTATTATTTACGACAGCCGCCGTCAGGTGTATCCTATCAGACAGTATACGGAAGCGGAGGCGTCGGACGGAATGTACGTTCCCACGGGTCCCGATCTTATGCGTATCTTTTTGGAAAAATAAATTATTCCGCGTACAAGGGCGGACGGAGCACATACTCTGTCAGCCCTTTTTCATTTAAATATTTCTTTATGGGAATGGGATTTACGGAGGAAAACAACTGCTTTATAAGCGGCATTAAAGAAAGCTGTATTCTCATAGCACCTTCCGTGTCCCCTTCAAACCAACGGTTGCACATTTCCTGCACCTTTCCGGGGACGGCATTGGATACAACGGAAATAAGCCCGATTCCACCTATGGAAAGTACGGGAAGGTTAATTTCATCACTGCCCGAATACAACGGCAGATCGTTTCCGCAAAGATATCCGGTTTCGGTGATCTGCCCCATATTTCCGCTTGCTTCTTTTATGCCGTACATATTGCTTGCTTCGGAAAGCTTCTTTGCCGTAGCGGGAAGTATATTCACGCCTGTTCTCGAAGGCACGTTATATGCAATAACGGGAAGGGGAGATGCGTGGCAAAGCACATCGTAATACTTTATAATTCCATCTTGGGTGGTTTTGTTGTAATAAGGCGTAACCGCAAGAATTCCGTCTGCTCCTGCATCGTATGCATCTTGCGTGAATATTACCGCTTTTTTCGTATCGTTACAGCCGGTGCCCGCAATAACAACGCAATCATTTTTCACAAAATCCTTGGTAAATCTTATAATTTCCCATCTTTCTTCCCGTTCCAGCGTAGATGATTCGCCTGTGGTGCCGCACATTATCAATGCGCCTACGCCCGCTTTAAGCTGAATTTCCACAAGTCTTTTCAGGGATTCAAAATCAATCAAACCGTCCTTGTTGAAAGGGGTTACCATTGCCGTGCCCGCGCCGACAAAAAGAGGAAGTTTTTTCATAAAAAATATCTCGCTTTCCTGCGTTAACGGTCTTTACAACAGAATAAAAATATTGTATAATAAAGAGTAAACTCAAAGTGGGTTACTGTACACATTTTATGTAGCTTAAGGATAATTTGATAATGGATCTTACCAGATTAAATACATATTTTTACCATCTTCCCGAGGAGCTTATTGCCCAGACTCCGGCTGACAAACGTGATATGTCCCGAATGCTTGTGCTTGATAAAGCAAGCGGCACTATTGAACACAAGCATTTTTGCGATATAACCGAATTTCTGCGCCCCGGCGATACCTTGGTTATAAACGATACCAAGGTTATTCCCGCCCGCATTTTCGGTGTAAACCCAAAGCGAGCAGGGGAAATAGAAACCGTACTGCTTCACCGTGTTAACGAAATGGACGGCGAGGTATGGGAATGTCTTACCCGCCCCGGCAAGAAGACGGGAGTAGGGGATACGGTCATCTACGGCAACGGCGAGCTTACGGGAGAGGTTATAGCGGTTTGTGAGGGCGGTACCCGCGAAATACGCTTTTCATACGATGGAGTTTTCCCCGAAATTCTCGATAAGATCGGCACAATGCCTCTGCCTCCATATATAACGAAAAGGCTTGAGGATAAAACCAGATACCAGACGGTATACGCTTCTCACGAGGGGTCTGCCGCCGCGCCTACCGCGGGACTGCATTTCACTCCCGAACTGCTTGAGAAGATCGGTAATATGGGCGTGAATATTGAAAAAGTGCTTCTTCACGTAGGGCTTGGCACCTTCCGTCCCGTAAAGGAAGACGTTATTACCGACCATAAAATGCACACCGAGTATATAAAGGTTACCCCCGAAACAGCCGAGCGTATAAATAACTGCCGCAAAGCAGGGGGACGGATAATTTCCGTGGGTACGACCAGCACCCGTACCCTTGAATCGGTAACCGATGAAAACGGTATCGTTCATCCCTTTGAGGGAGAAACGGGTATATTTATATACCCCGGATATAAATTCAAGGCGGTAGATTGCCAGATAACCAACTTCCACCTGCCCGAGAGTACTTTGCTTATGCTTATTTGTGCTTTCGCAGGCTATGAAAACGCTATGAACGCATACAAGACCGCCGTTGAAGACAAATACCGTTTCTTCTCCTTTGGCGACGCTATGCTTATAAAATGACGGATATGAAAAAGAACAAAGTTATCGTCATTCTCGGACCTACCGCATCGGGTAAAACGGGGCTGGGCATCCGTCTTGCAAAGGATTTGAACGGCGAGATCATCAGCGGTGACAGTATGCAGGTCTACCGCGGAATGGATATCGGCACCGCCAAGCCCGACCTTGCGGAGAGGGAAGGAATACCCCATCACCTTATAGATATTCTCGATATTACCGAAAAGTTTTCCGTAGCAACCTTTTGCTCCCTTGCAACTGATGCTGTGGAGAATATTTGCTCACGGGGGAAAACTCCCATTATTGTCGGCGGCACGGGAATGTATATAGAAACCCTCACTTCCGGCAGACTGTACGAAACCGAAACCGCAGACGAAGAAAAACGCCGTGAATACGAGCGCTTCGCCGCAGAAAACGGAGCACTTGCGCTTCACGCACGCCTTGCGGAAATAGACCCCGTATCTGCGGAAAAGATCCATCCGAACAATGTAAAACGTGTTATACGCGCCATAGAAATTGCCGAAACCGGCGGAAACACCAAGTCCGATCTGGAAAAAGCACTTGTTTCGGACAAGCCCTTTGAATCTCTTATGCTTTATCTCACTCCGCAGGATAGGGAAACTATGTATTCCCGCATTAATCGCCGTGTGGATATAATGATGGAATCGGGACTTTTGGATGAAGTTGTAAGGCTTGACAAAGCGGGACTTCGTTCTACTCCCACCGCATCTCAGGCGATAGGCTACAAAGAGTTTTTTCCGTATATAGACGGGGTTTCTTCCCTTGAGGAGTGTGTGGAAAAGCTTAAACAGCACACACGTAATTACGCAAAACGGCAAACCACCTATTTCGGCCATATGACGGAGCTTGTTTCCCTTTGCGCCGGAAACGAATGCGGAGATACCGCAAAAAGGATATGTGAACAATGGTTAAAAACGCTTTAAAACAGATAGGCACCGCGCTTATATCTATTGCTATAATTTTATATATTTTGCTTCAGCTCGTGCTGTCTGTGGGCGATACTGTTGAAACGGAAAACGCTATGTTTCAGCAAGCCGATCTCAAGGTAGAGCTTACAGCTTATCTGTTCCGTGATGAAACCGTGCTGGTTTCGGGTACGGTAGGCACCAATTCCTATTCCGTTGAGGATGGGGAAAAGGTAATAAAGGGCAGTGAAGTCTGCGCTACCTACAGCGAAGCGGCGGATGCAAACGCTCAGGAGAGAATAAAACAGCTTAAAAAGCGTATAGAGGTTCTTGAAAAAAGCGGTGTAGGCAACGGATATTCCGTTTCCGACCACAAGATAATCGATTCTCAGATAAGCAATTACGTTCTTGAACTGGTTACCGGTATTTCTTCGGGAAACTATGATTCCGCCATACGTACGGGAAACGAATTGCTTATTCAGGAAAACCGCAGAAACGCGCTTACACAGACTGTAAACGATTATTCAATGCAGATAAGTGCCTGCAACGCAGAGATTTCCCGTTTGGAATCGGGATTTACGGGTGATAAGCTCACGACGTACGCTTCTGTGGACGGATATTATTATTCTACCGTTGACGGATATGAAAACATTTTCACCTCCAATGCGGTATCCACTCTTACTCTTGATAATTTCGATACGATAGTTTCCTCTTCGGCGGATACGAATCTTATCCAAGGCTCGGCGGGAAAGATCGCTACGTCCGCATATTGGTACATCGCCTGCAAAACCACGAGAGAAGCCTTCGGGCTTTATACCGTGGGAAATACATATACCGTGTCATTCCCGTTTTCTTCGGATACGGAATGTAAAATGCTGCTTTCAAAGGTTATCACTCAAACCGATACTGATGAGATAGTACTCATTTTTTCTACCAAAACTATACCATCTGATCTTAATTTCACAAGAAAACAGACGGTAAACGTCATAAAAGAAAGTTTTTCGGGGCTCAGAGTATCTTCATCGGCTGTCCGTGTGCTTGACGGCGTGCGCGGTGTTTACGTTCTGGACGGAAATACGGTGGTGTTCAAAAAGATCACCGTGCTTCACGATGATAACGGCACATATATATGCGCTTTGCCGGATGAGAATAATAAATCTTACGTTTCGGCTGATAGGCTTTCGCTGTACGATCTGGTCATAGTGTCGGGCACGGATATTTATGTGGGGAAGGTGTTATCATGACAGATATTCCCGCTATGCTTGAGAGCATAAAAAGTATAAAAAGCTCGCTTCCCTCGGAAGTAACCCTTGTGGCGGCGACAAAGACGGTGCCTGCAGAAATAATAAACCTTGCCATAGATGCAGGCATTACCGATATCGGAGAAAACCGTCCCGAGGAGCTTTGCGAAAAATATCCGCTTTTAAAGAAGGACGGAGTAAGATTTCATCTTATCGGCGGCTTACAGACCCGTAAGGTCAAAAGTATAATTGACAAAGTGGATATGATCCAGTCTTTGGACAGACCGTCCCTTGCGGTGGAGATAGAAAAACGAAGTGCCGAGATAAACAAGATCACAGATTGTCTTATCGAGATAAATCTTGGGAAAGAGGAAGGTAAATCGGGCGTGTATCCCGAGGATGCCTTGGCGTTTTATCTTTCTCTCGAAAACTATCCCCACATCCGCATAAGAGGCGTAATGGCAGTGCCTCCTGTGGGAAAGATTGAAGAATACTACAATATTTTACATAAAATATACGCTGACATCTTGAAAAAATCGAAAATTGGTGATATTATAGATATAATATCTGTAGGTATGTCTTCAGATTACGAACAAGCTGTTTCGCTCGGGTCAAATATGGTCCGTGTGGGAAGCAAAATTTTTGGAAAAAGAAATTATTTAGTATAAAAAACGGAGGAACAACCATGGGATTCATGAAGAGCATTTCCAATCTTTTTAAACCGGATGACGAATACGTAGACGAAAACGAGTACACCGAAGAGGAGTACGAGGACGAGGCTCCCGCTAAGGAAACCAGAACCGTTTCCAGACCTGCAGGCAGCGCATCTTCCAACGCTTCGCTTGAAATGAAGATAATCAAGCCCGAGAGATACGAAGACGTTACCGGTATCGCACAGCATCTCTTGCATCGCCGCACCGTAGTTCTCAATCTTGAGAGCACCAACAAAGAAACTATCAGAAGAATAATCGATTTCCTTTCCGGCGTTGCTTTCGCTATCGGCGGCAATCTTAACCGCGTAGCAAACTCCACTTATGTTATCACTCCCAAGAACGTTGAGCTTTCTGATGACCAGAAGGATACTTCTGCAGAAGAAAAGACTGTAAATAACGCTCCCAGAGAACTTTTCTAAACATATAACGGAGCATTTATTTTGAACATACTATTGTATACTTTGGCAAGCATGGTGGAGGTTTTCCTCTGCCTGCTTTCTCTTGCCGTAGTTTTGAGGTTGCTGTTACCTCTCATAGGGTTTGACGGAGGTTTGATATACGGCTTTTCCGTAATGCTCAGCGAGCCTATTGTCGCTCCCGTACGGGCAATTTTATCAAAATTCGAATTTTTTGAATCCTCGCCTATGGATTTCTCGTATATGGTAACAATACTCATAATTCTGGTAATCAATATTTTTATGCCCACAGCAAGTGCATTTCTTTAATCAAAAGGGGGTAGTGTCGGATGCTGGCTCCACACGAATTAAAAAACAAAAACTTCGGTAAAAGTCTTAAGGGCTATAATGTTGCCGAGGTGGATGATTATATCAATTTTCTCATAGAAAAATATACCGAGCTGTACCGCGAGAATATAGAGTTGGACAGAAAGCTTCGTATCGTAGTTACCAATCTGGACGAAATACGGGACGAAGAAGAATCCATACGCAACACTCTCGTTTCCGCACAGAAAATGGGTGAGAAAATTATCCGCGATGCAAACGAGCGTGCAGACATCATTACCGAATCCATAAAAAAGCGTTGCGATGCTGTTATAGAAGATTTTAAAACTCAGATCGCAAAAGAAAAAGAAGAGCTGTGGACAGTACGCGCCACCGTGCTTGATTTCAAAAAGAAGCTTTTTGAGGCATACCGCACACAGATCGAAGAGGTGCGCAACATTTCGGTAAACGAGCTTGAAGAGCTTGTGCTTCCTTCGGACAGCGAGCTTGTCGGTAAAATATTCGGCGAGGTAAAGGCTACTATCGAAGAGGAGATCCGTTCCGAGCGTGTCCGCAGAGATCAGGAAGAGATAATCCGAAAAGCAGAGGAAGAACAAAGCGCCGAGCAGGAATTGGACGAAAGCGAATTTTCTATGCCTCATTTCACCGAGCCTTCTCCCTCGGATACAATTATCCTTCCCGCAGACGAAATGCCTATCGAGGAGCCGGATGAAAACCTGCGCAAGATACTCGAGGAAAATATCCCCGAAGAAAAGAACTCCCGGCAGGACCCTGCCGCAACGGTAGTTATTCCCGATCTTTTGGGTTCCGCCGAGGGCGAAAACATTTGCTCCGATGAGGAAATGTATAAATTATTTAACGAAGACGATGAAGACTAAGGAGTACCCATAAATATGGCAAACGATTATAAGAATTCACTTAATCTTCCTACCACCGCTTTCCCTATGCGTGCCAACCTCCCCCAGAGAGAGCCCGATACACAGCGTAAGTGGATGGACGAAGATATATACGAGAAAATGTGTGCCCGTAACGCAGGAAAGGAAGAATACGTTCTTCATGACGGACCTCCTTTCTCCAACGGCAATATTCATATGGGTACTGCGCTTAATAAAATACTCAAGGATTTCATAAACAAATATAAATCCATGAGCGGCTACCACATAAATTACGTTCCCGGTTGGGATAACCACGGTATGCCTATCGAAAGCGCAATAATCAAAAAGAATAAATTGGACAGAAAAAAGATGTCCGCAGCCGAATTCCGTTCCGCTTGCTTTGATTTTGCGGAGGATTTCGTTCAGCTTCAGATGGCGTCCTTTAAGAGATTGGGCGTTTTGGGCGATTGGAAGAATCCCTACCGCACAATGGACCCCGCCTTTGAAGCAGAGGAGATCAAGGTTTTCGGTGAAATGTACAAGAAGGGCTATATCTACAAGGGATTAAAGCCCGTTTATTGGTGCCCTCACGATGAAACCGCCCTTGCGGAAGCAGAGATAGAGTATAAGGACGATGCTTGTACCTCCATCTTCGTTAAGTTCCGTGTTAAGGATGATAAGGGACTTCTTGACGGCATCTGTGAAAAAGACAACACCTATTTCGTTATCTGGACCACCACTACCTGGACTCTTCCCGGAAATATGGCAATCGCTTTGCATCCCAGAGAAAAGTATGCGGTAGTAAAAGCCGGTAACGAGAATTATATAGTTGCCGAAGCCCTCGCCGGTAAGGTTATGGCTGCAGGCAATATCGAGGATTACGAGATAATCACAACCTTCAAGGGCGGAGATTTCGAATATGCAACCGCATATCATCCTTTCCTTGAAAGAGATTCTCTCCTTGTTACCGCCGAGTACGTTACTATGGAAAGCGGTACGGGATGCGTTCATACCGCACCCGGCTTCGGTGTAGACGACTATTATACAGGTATGCGTTACGGCATCCGTATCTGCGTTCCCGTGGATGACAGAGGCTACCAGACCGAAGAAGCAGGAAAATATGCGGGAATGTTCTATTCCGAATCCAATAAGGCGATCCTTGCGGATATGCAGGAAAGCGGTGCTTTGTTTGCTTCTCAGGAAATGGTACACCAGTATCCTCACTGCTGGCGTTGCAAGCATCCCATCATCTTCCGCGCTACACCTCAGTGGTTCTGCTCAGTTGAAGCATTCCGTGAGGATGCTCTCAAGGCAGCTTCTCAGGTCAACTGGATGCCTGCTTGGGGCGGGGACAGAATGGCAAGTATGATCCGTGAAAGAGCCGATTGGTGTATTTCCCGTCAGCGTCAGTGGGGACTTCCCATTCCCGTTTTCTATTGTAAGGATTGCGGCAAGCCCGTTTGCGACGATGCTACCATAGGCAACCTCAGCGCTGTTTTTGCGGAAAAAGGCTCCAATGCCTGGTTTACCGACGAAGCAGATGCGTTAATACCCGAAGGATACGTTTGCCCCTTCTGCGGCGGCAAGCATTTCAATAAAGAAACCGATACTCTCGACGGCTGGTTCGATAGCGGCGCAACCCATTACGCATCCCTCAAAAAGTCCGGCAGCAAGTGGCCTGCAGACCTTTATCTTGAGGGCGCAGACCAGTACAGAGGATGGTTTCAGTCCTCCCTCCTTACCGCTGTAGGCGCGTTGGGAGAGGGCGCACCTTACAAAGCTGTTCTTACCCACGGCTGGGTTGTTGACGGCGAAGGAAAAGCAATGCACAAATCTCTGGGCAACTCCGTTGCACCCGAGGAAATTATAAAGGTTTACGGCGCGGATATACTCCGTCTGTGGGTTGCATCCAGCGATTACACCGTAGACGTTCGCGCTTCGGATAATATTTTCAAGCAGCTTTCCGAAAGCTACCGCAAGATAAGAAACACCATCCGTATTCTTCTTGCAAACCTTGGCGATCCCGAAACTGATTTCGATCCCGCAAAGCACTCTGTTCCCGTAAGCGAAATGTGCGAGCTTGACCGTTGGGCGCTGGCTCGTCTTAACAAGCTGGTTGCAGAATGCACCAAGGCTTATGAAACCTACGAATTCCACGATATTTATCACGCAGTAAACAACTTCTGCGCAAACGATATGTCCAAGCTTTACGTTGATATCGCCAAGGACAGATTGTATTGCGAAAAGCTTGACGATCCCGCAAGACGCTCCGCACAGACAGCTATGTATACGATCGTTCACGCTCTTACCCGCCTCCTTGCTCCCGTCCTTTCTTATACTGCAGAAGAAACCTGGGGCTTTATGGCACATCTTGAGAGCGATAATACCGAAAGCGTATTCCTTAACGATCTTCCCGTATACGATGCTTCTCTTGAATATGACGGCGAGGAACGCTACAACGCAGTATTCGCCGCTCGTGATGACGTTATGAAGGCGCTTGAGCTTGCCCGTGCCGCAAAGGTTATCGGTAAATCTCTTGAAGCGAAGGTTGTTATCTACGGTTATGAAAACAGCGATGTTATCAAGCTGTTTAAGTCATTCGATAAAGCGCTTAACGAGCTGTTTATCGTAAGCAATACCGAGATAAGCTGTGAAAACGCTCCCGAGGAAGCATTTAAAGAAACCGAAACCGGTATCGCTGTAAGCGTAGTTCCCGCAGCCGGCGTAAAGTGCGACAGATGCTGGGCATATACCGAAACTCCCTATACCGATTCCGAGGGCGGCAACCTTTGCCCCAGATGTAAGAGTGTAGTATGTTAGCGGCAATTATAGTCATATTAACCGTCGCTTTGGACCAGCTTTCCAAAACCTTGGTGGTTTCCCGTATGGAATTTGAGCAGGGCTCCATCAAGGTGCTGGGCGATCTTCTGGTGTTTTACCGCACGGAAAACGACGGTGCGGCGTTCGGTATGTTAAGCAACGCCCGCTGGGTGTTTATCGTGTTTTCTCTGGTGGCTATCGCCGCAGGAATATACTGTATCATCAAGTATAACAAAAGACATATCCTGCTCACCGTTTCAGTATCAATGCTGCTGGGCGGCGGTATCGGCAATATGATCGACCGTCTTTTCCGCGCAGGCGTGGAATGTGAGTATGCGGTAGTTGATTTCCTTTATTCGTCCTTGATGCCTTGGTTCTATTTCAATCTGGCAGATGCCTTTATTACTGTCGGTGCAGTTATACTTTGTGTGTATATGCTGTTTTTCGAAAGTAAGGTCGAAAAAAGATTGGCAGAACAAGAGGCAATGGAAAACGGCGAGATTATCGAAGAAAAACAAGAACAGGAAGAATAATTTATGGCACTTCTTACGGCGGAAAAAGAAAATATCGACACTCGACTTGATATTTTCGTATCTCTGTCCGAGGGTGTCAGCCGTTCCGCGGCGCAAGCGCTTATTTCAAACGGCTCCGTAACCGTAAACGGCAAAAACAGTACGAAAAACTATAAGCTCAGGGAAGGGGATACGGTGGAAACCACACTTCCTCCTCCCGAGCCAATAGAAGCACTGCCGCAAGATATCCCCGTGGATATCGTCTATGAGGACGATCACCTTCTGGTGGTAAACAAGCCTCAGGGAATGGTAGTGCATCCCGCTCCGGGCAATCCGGACGGAACGCTGGTGAACGCGCTTTTGCATCATTGCGCAGGTCGGCTTTCCTCAATAAACGGAAAAATCCGTCCGGGCATCGTTCACCGCATAGATAAAGATACCGCAGGACTTTTGATCGTTGCAAAGACGGATACGGCGCATACCGGTCTGGCAGAGCAGATAGCGGTACATTCTTTTACACGGCGTTACAGAACAGTTGTTGTGGGAAACATCCGTGAGGATAGCGGCACTATCGATAAGCCTATCGGCAGAAGCGCAACCGACCGCAAAAAGTTCGCAGTAACGAGCGTAAATTCCAAGCCTGCCGTTACACATTACCGCGTTATAGAACGGCTGGCGGGGTACACTCATCTTGAGCTTACTCTTGAAACAGGACGCACCCACCAGATCAGGGTGCATATGGCGTATATGGGACATCCTGTTGTTGGGGATCCCGTTTACGGTAACCCCAAACATTCGCTGGGTCTTAGAGGACAGTGTCTGTTTGCTGAATACATTTCATTTACACACCCCGTTACGGGTGAAATAATGTCCTTTAGTGCGCAGTTGCCGGATTTCTTTAAGGACGTTTTGAGGAGAATATGATGAACGTACAACTTTTGCAGGAAAAAGCAAATGCCGTTCGTATCGGCATTATCGAATCTACCCACGCCGCTAAATCGGGCCATCCCGGCGGCTCTCTGTCTTGTACAGAGCTTATTACCTATCTTTATTTTCACAGAATGAACGTAGATCCCAAAAATCCCACTTGGGCGGATAGGGACAGATTCGTTCTCTCCAAGGGACATTGTGCGCCTGCGCTTTACGCCGCACTTGCCCACAGAGGATTTTTTGATCCTTCCCGTCTTACCGAGCTTCGTAAGCTGGGCAGCTTCCTTCAGGGCCATCCCGATATGAAGGCTACCCCCGGCGTAGATATGTCCACCGGTTCACTCGGTCAGGGTATTTCTGCCGCTTGCGGTATGGCGATGACTGCAAAAGCCACCAATAAAAATTGGCGTGTTTACACTCTGCTGGGCGACGGTGAGTGTGAAGAAGGTCAGGTATGGGAAGCGGCTATGTTCGCAGCTCATTATAAGCTTGATAACCTTATCGCCTTTGTGGACTATAACGGCTACCAGATCGACGGTGCAGTTACAGATGTAATGAACCCCACTCCCATTGACGAAAAGTTTGCTTCCTTCGGCTGGCATACCGTTATTATCGACGGTCATGATTTCAATGCTATCGATGCCGCAGTTGAAGAAGCACTTACGATAAAAGACAAGCCTTGCGCAGTAATTATGAAGACTGTAAAGGGCAAGGGCGTTTCCTTTATGGAAAACAATTATAAGTGGCACGGCGTTGCCACCAACGATGAGCAAAAAGAACTTGCTCTTAACGAACTGAAAGGAGTGCAGGCGTAATGGAAAAACAGGCTACCCGTGTTGCATACGGTAAGACACTCGCCGCTCTGGGCGAAGAAAAAATGTTTTTCGTGCTGGATGCTGACCTTTCCGGTTCTACCAACACAAAGACTTTTGGCGATAAGTTTCCCGAAAGATTTTTTAACTGCGGTATTGCCGAGGGCAATATGATATCCGTTGCCGCAGGTATGGCTGCCGCAGGCGTTCCCACCTTTGCATCCTCTTTTGCAATGTTTGCAACCGGCAGAGCTTACGAGCAGATCAGAAATTCCGTAGGCTATCCCAAGCTTAACGTAAAGATCGCCGCATCCCACGCAGGTATTACCGTTGGCGAAGACGGCGCATCCCATCAGTGTATAGAAGATATCTCCCTTATGCGCGGCATTCCCGGTATGACGGTACTTTGCCCTGCAGATTCCGCAGAAACCGCTTGGGCTGTAAGAAAAGCTCTTGAGATCGACGGTCCCGTATACATCCGTCTTGGCAGATATGCTGTTGAGCAGGTGTTTACCGATTGCTCCGCAAACGAAGTTGGCAAGGGTAACGTTATTGCAGACGGTACCGATATAGCTATCTTCGCTACGGGCATCACCGTTGCTGCGGCTATCAAGGCAAGAGAAGCTCTGGCAGAAAAAGGCGTTTCTGCCGCTGTTGTGGATATCCATACCATCAAGCCCTTTGATGTCGAGCTTGCAAATTATTACGCTTCCCGTTGCGGTGTTATCCTCACCGCAGAAGAGCATTCCGTTATCGGCGGTCTGGGCAGTGCAGTTTGTGAAGCGGTTTGCGAAACTACTCCCTGCAAGGTAGTACGTCTTGGTATAAACGATGAATTCGGCACCAGCGCATCCGCCGCTGTCCTTGTTTCCCACTTCGGATTGGATGCAGAGGGCATAACCGCCAAGGCGCTTAAAGCACTGGGCAAATAAATGTCAAAAAAACAATCCTGGAAGCTGGATAATGCCGCGATGATCTTTCCGGCAATACAAAACGGCTCCCACAATATGTTATTCAGAATATCCGCAGATTTTGCGGAACCCATAGATCAGAAGGTGCTTTCACAAGCACTTTCTGACGTTGCGGACAGATTACCGCACTTTCGCGTCAGGCTTCGTGTCGGCGCTTTTTGGTATTATTTCGATCCAAACGATAATCAGCTTCCTTTGGAGCAGGACGTTGTAAATCCGCTTCGGAGGATGGATTTCAAGGGTCAGGGCGGTTATATGTTTCGTATCAGGTACGGTAGTAACCGAATAGCCGGCGAATTTTTCCATTCTCTGTGCGACGGTACTACCGCACTTACCTTTATGCGCACTTTATGGGCAAGATACCTTTTCCTTTCGGGACACACAGAGGTTCTTCCCGCGCCCGAATTAGGTATTTTGGATTGTAACGATACAATTTCCGAGGAGGAGCTGGAGGATGCGTTTATCAAATACGCAGAGCCCGGCGGAAAAGCAAAGCGTAAAGAAAGCAAGGCGTGGCATCTTACGGGCGAGCGCCTGCCCAACAGAGGACTTGCCAACGTTACACTTTCCTTGGATGCGCAAAAGCTGTATTCCTGCGCTAAAGAGCTTAACGTGACCGTAAACGAATATATTACCGCTTGCATTACCGAAACCTTGTATCACATGCAAAAGAATACCCTTTCCAAGAGTGAGGTAAAGGTTTCCGTTCCCGTGAATATGCGCAGGTACTATCCCACCAAAACCTTGCGCAATTTTTCTCTTTACACCAATGTGGGAATAGATCCCAAGTGCGGCGAATACGATTTTCCCACTATAGCAAAAGAAATTTCCGCAATGCTTCGCTATAAGCTTCAACCCAAGCTTATGAGCGCCCAAATGGCTACCAACGTGGCAGATGAGAAAAACGTGGTTGTCCGCGCCGTGCCTTTGTTTATAAAGAATATCGTTATGAGCACGGTATATCTCACCGCATCGGAAAACCAGTTTACCACCAATTATTCGGGCTTGGGCGCAGTTTCTCTCACTCCCGAAATGGAAAAGTATATTACCGGAATGTGCTTTATGCTGGGCGCACCCAGAGTGAATACGACGCAGGTATCGGGATTAACCTATAAAGGCAGATTTTATCTCACCGTTACCGATGTTTTGCGGGACAAATCCTTCCGCAGAGAGCTTGCAAAGAATCTTGTTGAAAAGGGCTTCGAGGTTACTGTCGAAGATAGTGGTGAATAAATGTCATACTGTGTAAATTGCGGAGTAAAGCTTAAAGAAGATATGTGCAAATGTCCTCTTTGCGATTGCCCCGTTATAAATCCTTACGAAGAATATAAAAAATATTCAGGAGAAAACGCGCCTGCACAGACTCTTCCTACGGATATGGCACCCGTGGCAAGTTGGCGGGATCTTACTCATTTCGTTATCTCGTTAACACTTGCGTTGGGCGCAGTTTCCTGCTGTATAATAAATCTGTGTATCAGCGGCAAGCTTACCTGGTCGCTTATCGCGGTGGCGGCGTGCATAACTGCACACATCTGCGTAGCACTGCCTATAAAGAAAAGAGGGCTTTTACCCGAGCTTTCCGTGCTGTACGATTTTATAGCTGTGGCATTTTCCATGACCGTTGTAGCGTGGAGGATCAATGATTTCAGCTGGGCGTTACAGCTTGGATATCCTCTTGCCGCGGCAACGGCACTTTGCTCGGCGTATATTGTCCATCTTGTCCGCAAGCATAAATTGCGTTATTTCCATATATGCGCTCTCGGCGCCGTGCTCGCGGGTGCAATTTCCGTCCTTACCGAGCTTTTGCTCAATCATTTTACGGATATAAGCTGGTCGGGAATTTCTGCGGCGTCCTGCGTCGGTTTTGCCTGCGTGCTGTGTATTATCGCAAAAAGCCGCAGACTTACCAGAAGATTTCACCTTTAAGGAGTGTTTGTATTGCCTACAGCAAATGAGCTTAACAAATATTTCGATATTTCCGTTCCTGCATCCTTCGGCTTTCCCGATGATAGCGGCGGAATAAGTTTGCTTGCAAATAACGGTTTCTTTAACCGTATAGCCGTCGCTCTTGACGTTACGTTGGATTCTATCGAATTCGCCGCATCTGTGGGAGCAGGCGCATTGGTTACCCATCATCCCGCCATCTTCGGCAAGATAAACTCTGTCCGTTGCGATGATGCTGTGGGAGCGCGTATTTTGAAAGCGGCAAGCAAGGAAATTTCCCTTATGGCGTACCACACAAGATTAGATAATCTCCCCGGCGGCGTAAACGATACTCTTTGCAATATCGTGGGTATAAAGGATACTCTTGAATTCGCTCCCTGCGCCCGTATCGGAAATCTTGAAAAATCTCTTTCTCCCGCAGAATTCGGCGAAGCGGTAGGCAAGGCTTTGGATTCCCAAAGAGTATGCGTTTTTGCAAATAACGAAACCGTTTCTCGCGTTGCGGTTTGCAGCGGAAGCGGCGGAAGCGTTCTTCGGGACGCGTATCTTGCGGGAGCAGATACGCTTCTCACCGGTGAAGCAAAATACAACAACGAGCTTGACGCCGCCGAATACGGTATTAACCTTATCGTTGCGGGGCACAAGGAAACGGAACGTATCGTACTGCCCGTTTTAAAGGATATAATTTTGAAAGGTTTTCCCTCTGCGGAGGTGTTCGTATATTATGCTTGACGGCGTTTTTTGCCGCGCTCTCGGCGAAGAATTGAATAAACTCGCAGGAGCGAAAATAGAGAAAATACATCATATCAGCAGTAAAGAGCTGGTTTTCGAACTGTTCGGCGGCGAGAAAAGCACGCTGCTTATATCGGCATTGCCTTCAGCACCCCGAATATGTTTTATAAAGGAATATGACCGTCCGCAAAACCCTACAATGCTGTGTATGCTTTTCAGAAAGCATCTTTCTGGAGGCAGGATATTAAACGTTTCCGCTTTGCCCGATGAACGTATTATCAGGTTTGCATTCGTAGCCGCAGACGAACTGGGACATCCTGCGGAAAAGCACCTTTATATCGAGCTTATGGGTAAATATTCCAATTGTATCCTTTGCTCGGAGGACGATAGGATCTTGGGTGCCTTTTCCGTTTCCGATATAACTGATAAGCGTTGCATTATGTCCGGTGCAAAGTACGAGCCGCCGGAAAAGCAAGATAAATTCCCGCCGTTTTCCGTAACTAAGAATCAGTTTTTGTTCCTTGCGGAGAAAAACTCCCACCGCACGGCAGACGATTTTTTACTTTCTTCCTTCCTTGGATTTTCTCCCGTTACCGCCCGTGAGGTATCCTTTAAAGCCACAGGCGAAACGGATGCTTTGCTTGCTTCGGCAGATAAAGAAAAACTGTGGACCGAATTTGACAAACTCCTTTCCTCTGTGCGGGAGGGCAACGTTACTCCGTATATTGCCGATGGAGGCAAGGCGTTTTCCTATACGACTTTGTATCAATACGGCGGCGAGGGAAAACGGTACGATACTCTCACACAGCTTTTGGGAGAGTTTTATGCGGAAAAAGCCTCTCTTGCCGAAATAAAACAGCTTTCTTTTGATATTTCCCGTGTGCTGGGAACGATCAAAAACCGTCTTGAAAAAAAGCTTGTTTCCCAAAAAAACGAGCTTTCCGATTGCGCAAAAAAGGATATTTACCGCAATAGGGGAGATATTATTACTGCAAACATTTATCGTATTCCTCAAGGCGCATCATCTGTAACGGCAATGGATTATTCCACAGGCGAAGAAGTTACCATCCCTCTTGATACCCGTCTTTCCGCAGCCCGCAACGCACAGCGCTTGTACGGAAAATACGCAAAGCTCAAAAGAGCCGAGGAACATCTTACCTCCCTTATCGCTTCGGGCGAGCAGGAGCTTGCCTATGTTCGCACCGTTGAGGATGCGCTCTCCCGCGCCCGTACCCGCAAGGAACTGGATGAGATCCGCCTTGAATTGGGTGAGGTAGGCTATATGTCTGCACCGATGGGCAAAAAGGGCAATAAAAAGACTCCTGCGGGACAGCCTCTCGTATTTACCACCACAGACGGTATGCGCGTGCTCGTGGGTAGAAACAACAGACAAAACGATTCTCTCACGGCAGGCGCGGACAAAAACGATATTTGGTTTCACGTTAAAAACTTTCCCGGTTCCCACGTTATACTTTGCACGGAGGGTAATGAACCTACGGACAGAGATTATACCCAGGCGGCGATGCTGGCTGCGTATCATTCTTCTATCCGCGGTGCTTCCAATGCGGAGGTTGATTATACCCGTGTAAGATACGTTAAAAAACCGTCGGGCAGTAAACCGGGATACGTTACCTACGATAAATACTACACCGCCATTGTGGACGGTGTAATGCCTCAGCTTTAAAAGGAGAAAACATTATGGCATTAAAAGACGATTGGAAAAAACTCGGAAAGGATTTCAAGGAGATCGGTTCGGATCTTAAGGAATCCAAGATCGAAGGAAAAAACCTCAAATCCTTGGGAAAGCATTTCGGTAAAGCCTTTGTAAACAGCATTGAAAAGGGCGTGGACGTGGTTTCCGAAGCGGTCGAGGACGTTGTAGAAGACGTCACAAAAAAAGAAGATAAATAAAATTCAACCCCTAAAATGCAAAAGCGTTTTAGGGGTTGTCTGTTATTTGTTTTTCATTGCTTTGGTAAGCAGCTTTGCTACGTCAGCCTTTGTCATTTCCGTATCCTTATCCTGCTCGGATGAGAATACACCTCCGTACCCCGCGGCGTTAAGGGCAGATATCGCCATCTGCTCCGCTTCGCCTCTGGTGATATTATCTGTGGGAGCAAATTTTCCGTTGCCCAATTCCACTATATCCTCTCGCAAAGCGAGGGCAAGATAACCCTTTGCAACGTTGGTTAAAATATCGTCATCCTCGAACAACGTATCCTCACATATTTCTACGTTTTTATCCATCCCCATAGCGGTAATGAGCATAACCAGATAATCTATTCTTTTCACCTTTTCGGTGGGAGAGAAGAAATATTCTCCCTCACGAAGCTCGTAGGTCATTACGTCGGTCTGGGACATCATTACCGCGCAGGAATAAGCATCGCTTCCCGCCATATCCGCAAACGTAATATTTTTGCTGTTCTTTTCTACGTTTACCGTTACAGTTGCGATCTCGGAAATAAGACCGTATTCATCGGCAACCGTATAAGAAAAGCTGTCTTTTCCCTGGTAGCCGTCGCGGGGAGTGTATTCAATGCTTCCCTCGGCGTTTACTTTAATCGTTCCGTTGGCGGGGTAGGTTTCGATCTTTATCTGCATTTTGTCCCCGTTGGGGTCCGCTATAGCAAGCTGATGATATACGGGAATGTTGGATACAGTCATTATATCCTCGTCCGTGGCGATCGGCGCAACGTTTACGGAGTTTTTAAGGGTTATAATACAGGGAATATCTGTTTCCGTCCAATCGGATGTGCCTGCACGGAAGGAAAAAGATGTGCCTGCAATTTCCGCAGATGCGGGAGTAAAAGCAAGGTAGGTCAATGAAGATACGGGTATGGTCTGCCCCTCAACCACTTTTTCGCCGCAGACAGTAAGTGTTCCCGCAGCTTCCGCAGGAAGCGCCGTTACTACGATATAAGTTATTTCTTTTCCCGTTACGTTTTCAAAATCAGATTTCGTAAAGTTGACGGGTTTATCGGTAATACCGCATTTTTGCATAACGGTCTGTGATTTCAGTACGCTGATGGCAGGCGACAATCCGTACCCTTCGGCGGATGCGCTTACGCCGTACATTGCTACCAAAAGCAAAAGAAAACTGATGATAAAAAGCTTTTTCATTAAATACGCCCCTTTTTGTTAAAATAAGTGTGTAACATTAATTTTCCCTTAATATAAAAAAATATTGCAAAAGTGCGCAAAATATAGTACAATTTTATGTAAATGTTTTTGCTAAAAAGGAGAGATTTGTGTGTCGGACATTCTTGTTGCTATAAGCGGCGGAGTTGATAGCTCCGTTGCCGCATACAGATTGAAAAAGGACGGCTATAACGTAAGCGGTGTTTATATGCGTCTTGCGTCCGATAAGGACGAGAGTAACGATGCCCGTGCCGCCGCACAACGCCTCCATATGGATTTTTACGTTTACGATAAACGTGAGGAGTTTGAAAACAAAGTCGTTTCACGCTTTGCCAAGGAGTATTTAAAAGGGCTCACTCCCAATCCATGCGTTTTCTGTAATGAAACAATGAAGTTTCCCGCACTTTTTGAAAAAGCGGATGAAATCTCGGTTTCTCTCACCGCAACGGGACATTATGCGGGCATATACGAGCGTGGCGGCGTGTATTATCTGCGTAAAAGCAAAAATACCTTAAAAGACCAAAGCTATATGCTGTACCGTCTTAACCAAAAGATACTTTCACGCCTTACTTTTCCTATCGGAGATATGAACAAGGACGACGTGCGCGCTATGGCAGAGGAGGGGAATATCCCCGTAGCTCACAAGGCAGATAGCCAGGATATATGCTTCGTGCCCCATGGGGACTACCGCCCCATTATCGCTAAGTACTGCACTTCGCCTGCAAAGACGGGGGATTTCGTGTACGAGGACGGCAGAATTATCGGCAAGCACAAGGGTATAGAAGCATATACCATCGGTCAGCGAAAAGGGCTTGGTATCGCTTGGGAGCATCCTTTGTACGTTATCGGCAAGGATATTTCTGCTAACCGTGTCCTGCTTGGCAAAAACGAGAGTCTGTTTTCAGATTTTCTCACCGCATCTCAAGTGGTGTATTGCTCGGAGCAAATGCCAAGGGTCTTCCGTTGCGAAGCAAAAGTGCGCTACAGTCATACAGGCGCTATGTGTACCGTAACACAGCTTACCGAAAATACGGTGTCCGTGCAGTTTGATACTCATCAGCGTGCCATAACCCCCGGTCAATCGGTAGTGTTTTACGATGGCGATACGGTTATCGGCGGCGGATATATAGATTGAAAGGAACTGACTTAATGGAAACTCGCTTTGACCGCATCTATCCTGTTTTAGGTGAAGACGGAGTAAAAAAGCTTCAAAAATCCCACGTTTTGCTGTTGGGCATCGGCGGTGTCGGTGCGGCGGCAGGTGAAGCCTTGGTGCGGGGCGGTATAGGAAGCATCACCGCTGTGGATTGCGATACCGTTAACGTAACCAATATCAACCGCCAACTGATAGCGGACACCATGGCTTTGGGTAAAACAAAAACCGAAGTCGCCTTGGAGAAATGGCGTTCCATCGCACCGGATTGCAAAATAAATGTAATAAACGCTTTTTATTCCGAAGAAAACCCCATTTCTCTTGACGAATACGATTATATTTTAGATTGTATAGATTCCGTTTCCTCAAAGCTGTTTTTGATACAAAGCGCGGTTAACGCAGGTGTGCCCATAATTTCCTGCATGGGAACGGGCAACAAGCTTGATCCTACACGGCTGGAGGTTTCGGATATTTCAAAAACCTCCGTTTGTCCTTTGGCAAAGGTAATTCGTGTAGAGCTTCGCAAAAGGGGAATTAATCATCTCAAAGTAATATATTCAAAGGAAGAACCGGTAATAAAAAGCCGTGTTCCCGCCTCCGTTTCCTTCGTGCCCCCCGTAGCGGGATTTATAATGGCGGGGGAAGTAATAAAAGATATTTGCAAAATGGAGTAAACAATATGAAAAAAGTTTGGAAACCGGGTACCCTTCTTGCCCCCGTTCCTCCCACAATGATCTCCTGCGGAACTTTGGAAAAACCAAATATACTCACCGTGGGCTGGACGGGCATTACCTGCACCGACCCCGCGCAAACATATATTTCCGTCCGCAAGGAGCGGTATTCTCACAGCATTATTTCCGAAAACGGATATTTCGTTATAAACCTTCCCACCGTCCCTTTGGCAAAGGCGTGCGATTTTTGCGGTGTAAAAAGCGGCAGGGATATAAATAAGTTCGCTCATTTGGGCTTAACCCCCGTGGCGAGCGAGAATTCGGGCTGTCCCGCTATCGCAGAATGTCCCGTGTCTATCGAATGTAAGGTAGATAGAATTATAGAGCTTGGCAGTCACGATATGTTTATGGCAACCATCCTTTCCGTTTCGGTGGACGAAAAGATCATAGAAGAAAGCGGCAGACTGGCTTTGGAAAAAGCAGACCTGCTGGCATACGCCCACGGCAGTTATTTTGCACTTGGCAAAAGCGTGGGGACTTTTGGATTTTCAGTAAGAAAGAAGAAAAAACGCAGATGAATATAACCTTAATTCACGTTGGCGATTTTAAAGAGGATTATTTCCGCCAAGCAGAAAAGGAATATGCAAAACGCCTTTCCGCATATTGCAATTTCAAAACAGTATTCGTAAAGGAAGAAGAAAACTTAAAAAAAGAAGCGGAAAAAGTACTTTGTCTTCTTCCCGCAAAGGCAAAAAAGATTGCACTTTGCGTAGAGGGAAAACAGCTTTCCAGCGAAGAGTTTGCTTCCGTAATCGAAGACGCCCGCTTTGATTTTTCGGAGATATGCTTTGTTATCGGCTCATCCTGCGGTCTGGACGAAAGCGTAAAACGCGCTTGCGATATCCGCCTTTCATTTTCAAAAATGACACTTCCTCACAGACTTATGCGTATCGTTCTGGAGGAACAGATATACCGCGCATTTACAATCATCGCAGGAAAAACCTATCATAAATAGCCTGTTGCAACCGTAGGTTGCAACGCTTTTTCTCTGAATTTTCCTTATTCTATCACAGGTTTATTGACCTTTTTGTAAATGTTTGCTATGCTTTTTACATAGAAAGCTTGCAGGCGTAAAACGTAACGAAAGGAAAATGTATTATGTTTGATATGAAGAAGTTTGCGCAGTTTCTCGTAGGGAAACGACGTGAAAAGAATATAACCCAAGGTCAGCTTGCGGATATGGTGGGAGTATCACACCAAGCGGTAAGCAAGTGGGAGCGGGGCGAAACTATGCCCGAAATATCCAAGCTTTCCGACCTTTCTTCTGCCCTTAACGTTCCTACGGAGGATATCGTTGCGGCAATGCACACCGATGGGAACGATACCTCTCCTGAAAACGAGTATAAAGACCAAGAATATTACGCTCTTCCCGATAAAACTCTTGTGGGCGACGTATGCGCATTGGCACCCTATTTAAGCAAAGAAGCTCTTACCACCGCCATAACCGAGATCGCTATCTCAAAGGGAAGCGGTATCGCAAAGCTTCTTTTTAAATATGCGGATGATGAGATTTTGCGGGAAGTAGCACTGCTGGTTTTTGCAACGGATACAGATAAAGGCAGACTGGATCTGGTTCCATACCTTCCCCAGGAAGAGATCACAAAGCTTATTTTAAACCGTTATTCCTCCGGCGGTATCGGTTCAATGCTTCCTCTGCTGCCCTTTTCCAAGGATTTTGAAGTGGTGGATATGATCTTCAAATCCATTGTGAGCAAAGACGGCAACTGGAATGCCCTTAAGCCCGTTGTTTCCGATATTATGCCCGAGGTCGTAGTTACAAACGGTATAGATTATGCGGTGAAGCACGGTATCGGCTGCTTCGGCGCTTGGTGGGGAGTTCTCGGTTACGAGAATATCGCAAAGATCTTTATCGGCTATTGCAGACATTTTGACCATTCCTTCCGCGCCTGGTCGGATATAGCTCCCCATCTGGGAAGAGCGGATAAATGCCTTATCCTTGAGGAACTTGATAAAATGAAGGCTGACGGATACAATTTCGATTTCGAAGTAAATCCTTTACAGCTTCAGGCGCTTCCTGCAGATATCCGTGATAAACTTGTAGAATACGGCGTCCGCCCCGATGCAAGAGGTGTGCCAAATGTGAATTTTAGCGTGGGCGCGCCCTACGTTCCCAATAATTTCTCCGAATTTGAAGAGTATATCAATAACCTTGAAGCAAAGATAGAAGAATTCGAATCTATGGTAGAAGACCTTGAATCCCGCATAGACGATCTGGAAGACCGCCTCGACGATATTGAATAGCTAAAAACGGACTGCATACAGCAGTCCGTTTTTAAGTTATTTATTATAAATTATAGTACATACCGTGGGCTCTTTCGTGCCGAAGCGTGTTTCGTGAACGGTGTTTTTTATAGGCTTAAGACCGCATTTTTCGGTAACGCGGGCAGACTGCCCGTTCCATTCATAATAGCTTATAATGATAAAATCAAGCTTTTCTTTTTCAAACAGATAGTCTATTACCGCTTTTACGGCTTCGGGCATAAGTCCCATACCCCAGTATTCCTTTGAAAGAACGTAGCCAAGCTCTCTGCCTCTAAGGGAGGCAAGCTCGGGGAAATCATCCTCGCGGTAAAACTCTATTCCCAAAGAACCAATTGCTTTTTTATTATATTCAATGGCGAACGTCTTTTTGTTTTGTATGAATTTTTCAAGTATCTGCCTTGATTGTTCCTTGTTCTCGTGGGGGAGCCAGCCTGCGCGCTGACCGACTCCGTCCACACTTGCATATTCGTAAAAATCATCAAGATCCGTATATTCCCAAGGTCGCAGTATAAGCCTTTGGGTTTCTATTTTTATGTTGCTGATATCAATTTGCGGGTTCATTTTTATTTGCTCCAATCTAAATAAATCTGGTCTATAGGCGCTTGTTCTGTAAAGCCGATATTTTTATACGCCGTGTTGGAAGACGGGTTTGAAAGATCGGTATACAAAGCAGGCGTTTTTCCGTTTTGCAGTATAAGGTTGCTTATATGTGCAACTATTGCCGAAGCATATCCTTTCTTTCTGTGTTCGGGCGCAGTATACACACCGTTTATCGCCACGAATTTCTCATTTTCTCTTGAGCTTCTCGCCATCGCCACTATCTTACCGTCTTCTTTTATCACACGGCAGTATGGGTCGTTTACGGCTTTTTTAGCTCCGTTTATATATTCTTCTGCATTATCGGATGCTTTACCGTAACATTCCAAGCTGAAACACCGTAAAAGCTCGGCAATCGACAAAACGTCCCTTTCCGTAGGCGCTTCGATAACCACGTCTTTGTTTTTCGCGGAAATAACCCTTTCGTTTTTGTAGCTCTGCATATTAACCACGGAAACCTTCGGGCTTTTCCCTTTTATAAAAGGCTCTGCCAGGATCTTTGCAGTTTCAGGCTTTGCAACGAAGGAGAGCTTTTGTCTGTCTTTTTCAAAACATTCGTAAAAATACCGCGCCAACTCTGTTTTCGTGCCTTTATCGATTTCGTCCGAAGTCCACACCCACACCGGCATTCCGGGGTGCGATGCACCGATAATAAAGCTCTTTTCATCGGATACAAGCATTATTGGGCTTTCTTTTATAAGCTCAAGAAGCTGAAAGGGGACAATATCCTTTCTGTAAGTATCGCTTTTAAATATACCGTTGTTTTTATCTATATTTTTAAACATTTTTATTACCTCACAGTTTCAATACGGCATCAAGGCACAGCTTGAGGGCATATTCCTTTGCGTTTTGTCCCCAATTTCTCGCATCGTAATTATCAAGGTTTGCCAAGGTGTCGGCAGTATATAAGATTTGTCCGAATATGGCGTTTCTCATTTTTGCGCAGGCGGCAAGGGCAGAACATTCCATTTCCACCACCGTACAGCCTTCCTCTTTTCGGTATTTCACCATTTCCTTTGTTTCGCGGTAAAAACCGTCCGTTGACCAAGTGGTAACCTTTTCGTATTTTAGTTTCTGTTCACGCATAGTGCTTTCAATAGCTTCCACGGCGACTTTATCAAGTTCAATGAACCTCGAAGGCGGCGCATAGTGATATGAAGTTCCTTCATCTCTCAATGCGCGGCAGGGAATCAAAAACTCTCCTTCGTCATAATTCTTCAGCGCACCGCAGCACCCGCCGGATATTATTTTTTCTACTCCGTATCCGATAAGCCAATCCAGAATTTGCGTTGCTGCCGCCGCGCCTACGGGGGCTTGCACCAAACAGATATCCTCGCCTGCGTGGTTAATTACGTATATGGGGTAATCCTTCGTGGCAGATTCAAACAGAGCTACCTGCTTTCCGCCCGCTTTCTTTGCGTATTCATCAATATATTCGCACAAAAAAGCATATACCGCCCTTTTCGGCAAGGTTATATCAAGGCTTTCGTGTCGCGGCATTATTACCGCGGTTTTTTCGGTGTCAAATTCTAAAATCGGTATTTCGTTTTTTGTAATCATAGTGTTGCTCCTCCAAAGATAAAAAAGCAGTGTAAATCGCTTTTACGACTTACACTGCAGATAGTACAAAATAATTCTATAATAAAAAATTATAAGGAATTTTGAGTACGACAATGTAAGCCCGTATACAGCATATCATCAAGACCTGCCACGGACATAAGATCCATATTCACTTTTACGTTAAGAGTGTAAATGTTCATTGTCGCTCTCCTTTTAAAAATTTTACTTAATATAGCACATTTATTTTCACTTGTCAACACTTAAATTCTTTTAAAAAATAAAATCCGCAGAAATTATAACTTCTGCGGATATTTTTGTAGTGTGCTTTTTTCGGGGTGCTTTTACTTGTTCTTCATTTTTTCCTTCATACGGAGAGAGTTATCGAGAATTCTCTTTCTCAGTCTTATAGACTTGGGAGTGATCTCGATCAGCTCGTCATCATCGATGAATTCAATAGCTTCTTCCAGAGAGAAATGCTTAGGGGGAACAAGACGGAGCGCTTCGTCCGCGCCTGCGGAACGGATAGCGGTAAGATGCTTTTTCTTACATACGTTAACCACGATATCATCGCCCTTGGAGGAAATACCTACAACCTGACCTGCGTAGACTTCATCACCGGGATCGCAGAACATAGGACCTCTGTCCTGTGCGTTGAATATACCGTAGCTGGTGGCAACGCCCTGCTCGTATGCGATAAGGGAACCGGTAAATCTCTTGGTAACCTCGCCTTTTTCGGGCTGATACTCTGCAAATACCGCGCTGAGTATACCTTCGCCGCGGGTATCGGTAAGGAACTCCGTCTTGTAGCCGAAGAGTCCTCTGGTAGGTATCATAAACTCCAGATGCATTCTGTCGCCTACGGGACGCATTTCGCAAAGCTCACCCTTGCGGTAACCCATCTTTTCCATAATAACGCTCACACAGCCCTGAGGTACGTCGATAACGCATCTGTCAATAGGCTCGCACAGCACGCCGTCGATCTCCTTGTAAATAATACGGGGAGTGGATACCATAAACTCAAAGCCTGCTCTGCGCATATTTTCCATAAGGATGGAAAGGTGCATTTCACCTCTGCCGCGCACGTTGTAGCTGTCTGCGGAATCGGTTTCGCAGACCTTTAACGACATATCTTTCATAGCCTCTTTAAAGAGGTAATCGCGTATATGTCTGGTGGTAACGTATTTACCTTCTCTTCCCGCGAAAGGAGAATTGTTGACAGAGAACGTCATCTCCATAGTGGGCTCACCGATCTTTACAAAGGGAAGGGGATCCGCACCGATGTTGGAGCAAATGGTGTTACCGATATTTATATCCTCTATACCGGAAATACAAACTATATCGCCAACCGTTGCGGTTTCTGCGGGAACGCGCACAAGACCATCGATCTGGTACATAGCGGAAATTCTGCTTTTCTTTTTAAGACCTGCGTCGTGATAATCGCACAGCATAACTTCCTGCTTTAATTTAAGGTTGCCTCTTTCAATTCTGCCGATACCGATCTTACCAACGTAATCGTTGTAGTCAACGGCGGAAATGAGCATTTGTGTTTCGCCCTCTGCATCTCCCTCGGGAGCGGGAATATGCTCTAAAATGCAATCAAAGAGGGGAGCGAGGTCTGTACCCGGATGGTCGGGGGACATAGAAGCGATGCCTGCTCTGCCGGAGCAGAATACTACGGGAGAATCCAACTGCTCGGAAGAAGCGTTAAGGTCGAGAAGCAGCTCAAGCACTTCATCGGGCACTTCGTAAACACGGGCATCGGGTCTGTCGATCTTGTTAATAACCACGATAATCTTGTGGTTAAGCTCAATAGCTTTCTGCAAAACGAATCTGGTCTGGGGCATAGGGCCTTCTGCCGCGTCAACCAGCAAAAGCACGCCGTCAACCATTTTAAGTATACGCTCAACCTCGCCGCCGAAATCCGCGTGGCCGGGGGTATCTATAATATTAATCTTCACGTCCTTGTAGTAGGTAGACGTGTTCTTTGCAAGAATGGTAATACCGCGCTCACGTTCCAGCGCGTTGTTATCCATCATACGCTCCTGCAGCTCCTGATTATCACGGAACAAGCCGCCGAATTTGAGCATTTCGTCAACCATAGTTGTCTTACCGTGGTCAACGTGAGCGATAATTGCAATGTTTCTCAGATCGTTTCTTACCAAAATATGACCTTCTTTTCTGTAATATTCAAACATAACCGAATCATTATATCAAAACATAGCGCTTTTTGTCAATACTATTGCTTCACAAAAACAAAAAAACATAAATAAAATGCTTATAAAAGGAGGTTTTTATATGGCAACTACCGGAGAATTACTGCTTAAGATACACAACAGTTCCGGCGATCCCATCTCTGGGGCAACCGTAGCTGTTATCGGAGATAACCGTGCGTATACGGGGCGCACGGATTCTATGGGGGAAGCTCGCTTTACCCTGCCCACACCACCGAGGGAAGCGGGGTATGATCCGTCTTCGCCCTTAAGACCGTATTCGGTTTTCAGCGTGCGTATCACCGCAGAGGGGTACGTGCCTATCACCGTTTTGGGCGAGCAGATCTTTCCCGATTCAGTTACGGTCCACGATATAGAAATGCCCACGCCCGAGGAATTTCCCGAAATGAGCGAAAAACGCACTGTAATTCCCGAGCACGAACGGTATATCGGGGGAATGACCGCAAATCAGTCGGTGACCGCCGCAACTTATCAGCCTGAAATAAGGTATCCCGTTGTCCCCGAAACCATTACCGTTCATTTGGGGACTCCCAATTCAAACGCTGAAAACGTAACAGTACCCTTTATCGATTATATCAAAAACGTGGCTTCCAGCGAGATATATCCCACTTGGCCGAATTCCTCTCTACGTGCAAATATTATTGCCCAGGTATCTCTCGCTTTAAACCGCATCTATACCGAATGGTACCGTTCCCAAGGGTATAATTTTGATATAACCTCGTCCACCGCATACGACCAGGCGTTTGTGCGGGACAGAAGTATTTTCGAAAACATTTCGGATATAGTGGATGAGCTTTTTACAAATTATCTTGCCCGTGAGGGGACGGTGGAGCCGCTTTTTACCGAATACTGTGATGGCTCCACGGTAACTTGTGCGGGAATGAGTCAATGGGGAACAGTAACTCTTGCAAGGCGGGGGTACGATCCCTTGGGAATACTTCAGTACTATTACGGCGACGATACCTTTATTGCCGAAGCGGCAGTCGCTGAAAGCGTACCCGAATCCTTTGCGGGTGATCTCCGTCCCGGAGATACCAACGCATCCGTAGCAACTCTTCAGCGCCGTCTTGACCGTATCGCAATTAACTATCCTCAGATCCCCTTTATTTTAAAAGCAAACGGGCTTTACGGTGACCGCACGGAAGCCTCTGTCCGTACATTCCAACGGGTTTTCGGTTTAAATCAAACGGGGATCGTTGACAGAGAAACCTGGTATCGGATTTTGTATGTATACAATGCGGTGAAAAAGCTTGCGGAGTTAAACAGCGAGGGTGAGCGAATAGAAAACGATTCGTTTCCCCGCGATCTTTCCGACGGTGATCGCGGCACCGACGTCTTGCGTATACAGTATTATTTACTGGTTATCTCCGATGCCTTAGGTGATCTTTCCGTGCCCCAGCCGGTAATAACGGGAATTTACGATTATTCTACCCAAAGAACGGTAAGGGGCTTTCAGCAGTATTACGGACTTCCCGTTACGGGAAATATTGACGAACAGACCTGGAATGCCATAGTTAAATATTATTACGACCTGGAAAATTCTCTTTCCACCAACAGAAAATATCCGGGATACCTTATCAAAAACGGCTCCCGCGGCAGAAACGTAATCTATATTCAAAACGCTCTTAATGCTATCGGCGGAAGAATTCCGGGCTTTACCACCATCCGTGTGGACGGAACTTTCGGCAACGGAACGGAAAGCGCTGTTCGTCTGTTCCAGACTTATTTCGGTCTTACGTCCGACGGTATCGTGGGAGAGCAGACCTGGAACAAATTGGTGCAGGAATACAACGAATACGCATACGACGATACGGTAGGATAAAATCACCCCTAAAATCCTGCGGATTTTTGGGGACCCCGAAATAAAAAATCCCACGCTTTTTGCGTGGGAAAGGATTATTGTTTGTTTCGTTTGCAGTTGTCAATAGCGGCGCACAAGCTGTTTACGAAGGGCTCGTTAGGCTCAAATTCAATGGAATACAGCTTATCGGAAAATTCAAAAATATAGACTGTTCCGTTTCCGAAAGGGTTTTGACGGTAATTGAAATTACGCACTATAAGCCCGTATTTTTTCTTGTCCTTTTTAAAAGTTTCCTTGGTGATTACTGCTACCGACATAGACAGATCCAGATTACCCACCACGGTTCTTTTTCTTCCCACTGCTTTGATAATGGAAAGCGTGTCTGCTGTCAGCTCGTATTCGTAATCGGCAAGGGTGTATTTGATCATATAAT
The DNA here is from genome assembly GCA_964485815.1 of uncultured Oscillospiraceae bacterium. Lineage (GTDB taxonomy): Bacteria > Bacillota > Clostridia > Oscillospirales > CAG-382 > SFLA01. The sequence goes on along the minus strand of CAZAJX010000009.1, from coordinate 14,449 downwards.
AAAGAGCGACCAAAAGCACCGCACCGAATCCCAGCCTGCCGAATATGACGGGCAGACCCAACTCGGCGCTGTATACAGCCAAAGCGCCCGTAGCCAAAGCCAGAACGGCAAATGTGATCATAAGAATTGCTGTTTGTTTTCCGTTGCGGGTAGGTTTGCATTTAATCATAAAACTATTATCCTTTTGCATAAAATAATGCGACAGAATGGGGGTATAAACAATGCTTGATGAAAAAAGCATGCAAAATCTTAAAAATTTATCGGATTCCCAGTTACGGGAGTTGATAACAATTATTGCTCAGGCGGCAGGGGCAGACGGAGGAAAAGCCGCGGCACTTATGTCAAACACGGAAGATTTAAGAAGAACTATTTCAGGTATGTCGCCTGCGCAGGCGGACGGATTTATCCGAGCCGCAGGAAAAGACCGCAGTGAAGAGATATACAGAATTATTCTGGGCAGGTGATATGAATGGCAGATGATCTTTCCGAAAAGATTCGTGCTATACTTTCAGACCCGTCCTCTGCCGCGAAGATTTCCGCAATAGCATCATCCTTGGGAATGGCAGGAAACGGCAGTGCTCAGGCGGAGGAGGTGCGTCCCTCCGTTCCTGCCGCAGTTAATTCACCGCTACCGCCGGTGTTTAATAAAGGCGGAAATCGAAATGCGGCTTTATTGTCTGCAATAAAGCCGTTTTTGCGGGAAGAAAAACAAAGTAAATTGGATTCGCTGATAACCGCAATGTCTGTAGCGGAAATATTATCGGGTATAAAGAAAGGGGGAGGTCTGTAATGTATTCCCGTGAATTCGGAGAAGGCATACGCTCGGAAGGGAGCCTTCGGGACTATATGCGTTCTGCGGCTCCGCCCGAACAGTCAAAAGAAGAGATACCGGAGCAAGCTCCGCCTGAACCTGTGCAGGCGTTTGCACATAATACCGGCGGCGATAGCCTTGTCGGCGGTATAAAAAAGCTTTTACGCAACGTAGAAATAGACGATCTTATCCTTATCGCCATAGGCATTTTGCTGTTGCTGGATTCGGATACGGATAACGATACGCTTATAATACTTATATTGCTTATGTTATTTTTCTGAATCCTTGCACAAAAGATAATTTATGTAATCCTCTGCGCTTTTTCTGCTTTTCGGGGAGAGGGTGCGTACTTTTTCCGCAATCCCTGCGGGAGTAGCTTCGTTTTCCTCGCGTACTCTTATATCGGCAGGGAAAATACCTGCGGCGTAAAGCAGATCCTCCAGATCCACCTCGTTCCAGGCGGCGTTTGCAATCTTTTTTATAAGCTTGGGACGGGGAGGATTTTCCTGCACCATATATACGAGCTTGCGCATTTGAACGTAAGAAATATCGCAATCAAAGGCGAACTGTCGCAAAGAACGGTCGCCTTTTGCTCTTTCCAAAAGCAGAGAAAATATTTTTTTATTCCAGCGTGTGTTGGTTTCCATTAATCAACGTTATCCTTTATAAATTCAGAAATATCCTTGGCATCGTTTTTTACAACAACGTATGCCACGTAATTGCCTTCCACAAAGAATTGGGCGTTTTCAAGAGGCTCAGTATCCACGGAAGGATAATTTTTTGCGTTTTCAAGCATAGCGGCAATGCGGGATTTCATAAAAGAGAGGAATAATTCCGTATCCGTGCCGTCCTTGGTTTTGAATATTCCCAGTTCTCTTTGCAAATTGGGGTCGGTACCGTCAACGTATACGCAGTATTCTTCTACGGAATCCATATCGGGCACTTCGCCCATATCGCCGTAAAGGGAAAGCAGCATATCCGAATCCAGATATTCGCCGTAAACCTCGCTGAAGGAGGAATAATATGTACCGCCGGAAAGGGAATAATCGGCAGTTATTTTTTCCACAAGCTGTTTTGTATTGTAGGTCTGCTCGGGAGTATCGGAGCCGTCCGAACCGCCTGCGCAGGAAACCAGAAGCAGCGTTGCAAGAAGAACCAAAACTATAATTTTTTTCATTTTCTTTACTCCGTTAACATAGATTGTGCCGCGCCGATAACGGTGGCGTATTGTGAAAGCTCGGGTATTATAAAGTTTACGTCAAACATATTTGACAAAGCATCGAACTTTTCTTTCGTCTGGGGAAGCACGGATAAGTTGCCCGTAAGCACGATATCCTTTACGTTCTTTTGTCTTGAGGAGAAAACCGCCATCATTCCCGCAGTTTCAAACACCATATTTATAATTCCCAACGCGATATCCGCTTTGGTGGCTGTATCTGTAAGATTGCCGAAATTGGAAGCGGTGGTTTTTGCTGTCAAGGTAGGGGATATGTCCTTTTTTGTCATTGCTTCGATGGTAAGGTCGATATTTGCAAGTGAGCCCTGCAAAGCAAGCTCCGCCACTTCTTCCGCACAAGTCATTCCCAGCATTTGCTTGGATAACCCGATCAGAGTTCCTCCGCCCACACCCGTACCGCCGAGGTGGGACGCCTTGCCGTTGACTGCGTGTATCATTGCAGTTCCCGTGCCCATACTTACTATTATAGCTTCGCTTTTTTCAGATAAAAACAAACCGCCTTTACCCGTAGCGGTAAATTCGCTTATATGCTTGGTAGGAAGCCCGTAAATATCGTTCTCAAGAAAAGCGCTTCCCACACCGGTAACAGCTACGCTGTCTATGCCGGAAAGGGATATCTTATTTTCTGCCGTGTATTTTCCGAACGCACCGTAAACCGATGCCAACGGATCGGTGGCAGTAACCGAATCGGGGGTAAGAAGCACCCCGTCCTTTATTGCGCAGATTTTCGTGGTGCTGCCGCCTACGTCTATTCCGATAATAACGCTCATAATTCAATCACATCCTTAATCTTTATTTTAACCTTTGAGGAAGAAAAAGTCAATACGCCTATAAAAACCGAATTGTAAAATATTGAGTTTACCAAATCTTTTTATTAAAAAACTCTTTTCATTTTCCCTTGTTTGTGGTATAGTTATTATGAGAATTTATGTAAGGAGGAGCAAAACGTGATACTTAACCAAAAAGAAAAGCTTTTGTTTTCCTCCGAGTATAATAAAGGGGCAGTTTCTCACGCATATATAGTCGAGGGCGCGAAGGGCGTAGGCAAAATGGATTTTGCGCTTTACGCCGCCTCTGTTCTCATGTGCGAGAGGGAGGACAAGCCCTGCGGCGTATGTCCTCAATGCCGCAAGGTCAGCGAAAAAGCTCATCCCGATATGTGGATATTGGGCGTGGAAAAATCCTGTGTGGTTGCAGACGCAAGACGCATCATAAAGGATGCGTACCTTGTTCCCAACGATGGGGAGAAAAAAGTATATATTATCGCAAATGCAGACAAAATGAACAGGCAGACACAAAACGCTATGCTTAAGATACTTGAGGAGCCGCCCGCTCCCGTGGTGTTCTTTTTGCTGACCGAACGTAAGGATATGCTGCTTGCTACGGTAAGGTCCCGTTGCCGCACCGTTTCTCTTGCGGGAATGGAAGAGGACGAGATATTGGAGATACTGCGTAAAAAGTATCCCCGTAAGCCGGAGCAGACCTTGGCTGAGGTAACCCGTCTTTGCGGAAGAAGCATCGGTGAGGCAGAGGAGCTTTTGGGAAGGGACAGCGTTGCGGAAATGAACCGCGCATCCGAGTTTATTAAAAACTTCTTCGGCGATGCGGACAGATATTCTCTCTACGTTTCCGTGCTTAAGGGCAAGCAGAAGAGGGAGAGCAACCAACTGTTTTTATCGCTGGTACACGGTGCGTTTGCGGATATTCTCCGTGTTAAATGCGGAGTTGCCCGCTGTAACGTGCTTTCTGTGCAGGAGGCGGCGGTGTATGCCCGCAAAAAAACACGTCGGTCTATTTCATCTTGCCTTAATACTGTGGAAGCCGCCTGCGTGGCGATTGGAGCAAACGGAAACTATACTGCTGTAATGAGCGAAATGCTTATTAAACTGGGATTTGAAAGGAATAATTGATATATGGAAAATCAAAACAATAATATGATAGATAAAGCTGCCGAAATGGCTGAAACAGTCGAGGTAGTGGGAATAAAGTTCAGAGATGGCGGAAAAACCTATTATTTCGCTCCTGGCAATATGGTACTCAATAAGGACGATCACGCTATAGTGGAAACCGCCCGCGGAATGGAGTTCGGCTTTTGTGCTATGGGAAACCGCCACGTTAAGCGTTCGGATATCGTTTCTCCTCTCAAGCCCGTAGTTCGTATGGCTACCGAGGAGGACGAAAAAAGACACGAGCAAAACAAGGCGATGGAGGAACGAGCAAAGCAGATATTCCTTGAAAAGGTGCAGAAAAACAATCTTGTAATGCAGCTTGTTGACGTGGAATACACCTTTGACAACACCAAGCTCATCTTTTATTTCACTGCCGACGGAAGAGTGGATTTCCGTGAATTGGTAAAGGATCTCGCATCCGTTTTCCGTACCCGTATCGAGCTTCGCCAGATCGGTGTTCGTGATGAAGCGAAGCTGATCGGTGGACTGGGCGTATGCGGAAGGCCCTTCTGCTGTAAGGAGTTCCTGCCCGATTTCGCTCAGGTTTCCATCAAAATGGCAAAAGAGCAAAATCTTTCTCTTTCCAGCGCAAAAATATCCGGCTCCTGCGGCAGACTTATGTGCTGTCTGCGCTTTGAGCAAGAGGTTTACGAAACCGAATACGCAACCTTCCCCAAGGTGGATTCCATTGTTGAAACTCCTGCAGGCAAGGGCGTAATTACCGAGAGTAACTTTTTAACCGGAAAAATAAAGGTTAAGCTCAACGGCGATCAAAACGCACCCGTAAAGGTGTATTCAAAGAACGATATTAAGGTCATCGGTATGATCAAGCGCAACGATGAAGGCGAGGACCTTAAGAAGCTGGAAGAATAAATTACCCCAAGAAAACTGCGTTTTCTCGGGGACCCCGACAACAAGAAAGGAATAAATACCGTGGTATTTTCATCGCTTATATTTCTTTTTGCATACCTTACCGTAACCCTTGCGCTTTACTTTGCTTTACCGAAAAAGTGGCGTAATGCTGTGTTGTTTACAGTTTCTCTTTTGTTTTACGGTTGGGGAGAGCCCGGGTATATCGTTATAATGCTTATTTCCATTCTGGCGGCGTTCCTTTTTGGCTTTCCTATCCACAAATACCGCGAATCCAACCCCAAAAAAGCAAAAATATATATGGCGCTTTCCCTTTGTTCCAACCTTGTATTTTTGCTGTTCTTCAAATACTGCAATTTCTTTATAGAAAACCTTTCTCTTATACCCTTTTTGTCCTCTCTTGAGCCTATAAAGGGTCTGGTGCTTCCCGTAGGTATATCCTTTTATACCTTCCAGATAATGTCTTATACCATCGACCTTTACCGCGGAGAAACGGACGTACAGCGCAATTTTGTCGCTTTCGGTACTTACGTTACACTTTTCCCTCAGCTTATCGCAGGTCCTATCGTAAGATACCGTGATATTGACGATCAGCTTATCACCCGCGAACATAGTGTAGATAAGTTTGCAGAAGGTATCCGCCGTTTTTGCGCAGGTCTTGCGAAGAAGGTGTTGCTTGCCGATACCATCTTTGCCGTGGCGGAATATTTCCAATCTCTTCACGAAATTCAGCCTACCGTTGCGGGTAGCTGGATGATAGTTGTCTGCTATACCTTCCAGATATATTTTGATTTCTCCGGTTATTCCGATATGGCTATCGGTTTGGGTAAAATGATCGGATTTGAATTCCTTGAAAACTTTAATTACCCTTATATGGCGAACAGTATTACCGATTTCTGGCGCCGTTGGCACATGTCCCTTTCTACCTGGTTCAAGGAATACGTTTATATTCCTCTGGGCGGCAACAGAAAAGGACTTTGGAAGCAGTACCGCAATATCGCAATAGTTTGGTTCCTCACCGGCTTCTGGCACGGCGCAAGCTGGAACTATATCCTTTGGGGCGTATATTTCGGAGTACTGCTTATGCTGGAAAAGACCTTCCTGCTTAAGGTATTGAATAAGCTTCCCAAGGTGTTCAGCCATATTTATGCGCTGTTCTTCGTTGCTATCGGCTGGCTCATATTCTTCTTTACGGATATGTCGGCAGGCTGGAGCGTATTTACCGCTATGTTCGGTTTCGGAAACGTGGATTTTACCACCGCTACCGTAAACTACGATATTTTGCGCAACCTTGCGCTTATCCTCCTTTGTGTTATCGGAAGTACACCGTACCCCAAAAAGCTTTACGATTACCTTGTTAAACGCTTCAGAATCGTGGAATATGCTTCTCCCGTGCTTTCCTGCGGCTCGTTTTTGCTGTGCGTAGCATATATGGTTGACAGCACGTTCAGCCCGTTCTTGTATTACATTTTCTAAGGGGAGGTAAAAATTGTGAAAAAAATAACAAATATAATTACCGTCGCCCTGTTTTTGGCAATCCTTTTCGGCCTTGCCGCCGCTTTTGTCATAATTCCCGATAAAAGCTATTCCGAAAACGAAAAACGCAATCTTCAGCTTTTCCCCGAATTCACCCTGGAAAATCTTATGGACGGCAAGTTTTCTTCCGAGATAAACGAGTATTTCGCAGACCAGTTTCCTTTGCGCGATTCTTTCGTAAGCCTCAAAGCTCTTGCGGAGCTATCCTTGTTCAAGGGCGAGAATAACGGCGTTTTGCTTGGCGAAAACGAAATTCTTGCGGTGCGAACCTTCTCCATCTTTAAGGATCGTCTTAACCGTACCGAGAATATGGACTATTTTTATTCCCAAAGTGTTGTAAAACAGCTTGAAAAGCTTAATACCTTCGCTTCGGAAAATACCGATATTCCCGTTCACGTGATAATTCCTCCCAGAGTGATCGACGTTGCGGCAAAGGATTTCAATTATCCCTCCAATGTTTCCGTTTCCCTGGATGCGCTTATATCCGAAACCCTTTCCGATGAGGTGTATATTCCTCTTTCGGGAATGCTTTCCGAAAAGCATTCGGCAGGGGAGTACGTGTATTACCGTACCGACCATCATTGGACAACCTTGGGCGCATATTACGCTTATGCGGAAATAATGAAGTCCTTTGGTATGGAAAAGGATATTATCCCCGCAGATAAGTTTACTGTCCAAACCGTGGCAGATGATTTTTACGGAACCACCTGGTCCAAATGCGGCTTTTCCTTCGTTTCTCCTGATAATATCGAATTCTGGTCCCTTGGCAACGAGGATGATTTTACCACAACCATAGGTGAAAGAACTTTCAGCGGATTTTACGATATGTCATATCTGGAAACGATGGATAAGTATTCCGTTTTCATCAGCGGCACAAACGACGTAACCCTTGTAGAGAGTAATTCTGACGAAGAGCGTCCCGTACTGCTTCTTCCCAAGGATTCCTTTGCAAACAGTCTGGTACCCTTTCTAGCCCAGCATTTTGATCTGGTGCTTGTCAATATGGCAAACCGTATGACCAACATCTCCGCTTATGCCGAGCAGTATTCCGCCGACCGTATCCTTTTTGTATGGAACGCAGAAAACCTGATCACAAGCGGTAATTTAGGAAATATAAATTAAATAAAAGCAACAAAAAGGACGGAGTTTTCTCCGTCCTTTAAATTTTTATACTATTCTGCTTCTGTCTTTGATTTCGCCGGTAACTCTGTCGTAGAATTCCTGTGCGGTCATCACTCCGCCGGTTTCGCCGGTACGGGTACGGAGAGAAACCGTGCCCTCCTCAACCTCGCGGTCGCCTACAACCAGCATATAAGGCACCTTCTGGAGCTGATGCTCGCGGATCTTGTAGTTAACCTTTTCGTTGCGGTGATCGGCTTTTACTCTTACGCCTGCGGCGGTAAGGTCTGCCACCAGCTTATCCGCATATTCAGCGGCTCTGTCGGTAATGGGAAGTACAGCTACCTGCAGAGGAGCCAGCCACAAGGGGAATGCACCTGCGAAATGCTCGGTAATAACGCCTATAAATCTTTCGATACTGCCGAATACAACTCTGTGTATCATAACGGGACGGTGCTTTTCACCGTCTGCGCCGGTGTACTCAAGCTCAAATCTTTCGGGAAGCTGGAAGTCAAGCTGAATAGTGCCGCACTGCCAGGTTCTTCCGATACTGTCGCGGAGGTGGAAGTCAAGCTTGGGGCCGTAGAATGCGCCGTCACCCTCGTTAAGGATGTATTCCTTGCCCATATCCGTGATAGCTGCTTTAAGAGTGTCTTCTGCGTGTACCCACACAGCCTCATCGCCCATATGATCCTCGGGCATAGTGGAAAGCTCTATCTGATATGTAAGACCGAAGAGGGAATATACCTCGTCAAAAAGGCTTACAACGTTCTTTATCTCATCACGCATCTGCTCTTTTGTCATAAAGATATGAGCATCGTCCTGAGTAAAGCATCTTACGCGGAACAATCCGTGAAGTGCTCCGGAAAGCTCGTGTCTGTGTACCAGACCAAGCTCGCCTGCACGCAGGGGCAGATCACGGTAGGAGTGAGGCTCGTTCATATAAACCAGCATACCGCCGGGGCAGTTCATAGGCTTGATTGCGAAATCCTCATCGTCTATCTTGGTGGTATACATATTCTGCTTGTAGTGTCCCCAATGTCCGCTTCTTTCCCACAGACGGCGGTTAAGAATAACGGGGGAGGAAATCTCTACGTAGCCGTATCTCTTGTGTACTTCTCTCCAGTAATCAATAAGGGTGTTCTTAAGTATCATACCGTTGGGAAGGAAGAAGGGGAAACCGGGACCGTCATCCGTCATCATAAACAGACCGAGCTCTTTGCCCAGCTTTCTGTGGTCGCGCTTCTTTGCTTCCTCAAGCATATTCAGGTATTCGTCAAGCTCGTCCTTGGTTGCAAAAGCGGTGCCGTAGATACGCTGAAGCATCTTGTTGTTGGAATCGCCTCTCCAGTATGCGCCGGTAACGGAAAGAAGCTTGAACGCCTTTACCTTCTTTGTGTAAGCAACGTGAGGGCCTGCGCAAAGGTCGGTAAATTCGCCCTGCTTGTAGAAGGATATTTCCTCGCTTTCGTCAAGACCGTCGATCAGCTCAAGCTTGTAGGGCTCGTCCGCCATAAGCTTTTTAGCTTCGTCGCGGGGGAGAGTAAAGCGTTCTATACGAAGATTTTCTTTAATTATCTTCTTCATTTCAGCTTCGATACTGTCAAGGTCCTCGGTAGTGAAGGTAGTTGCTGTATCGAAATCATAATAAAAACCGGTGTCGATAGCAGGTCCGATCGCCAGACGGGCATCGGGATAAAGTCTTTTTACTGCCTGCGCCAAAATATGAGAGGCAGAGTGTCTCAGAGTTCTGAGTTCGTTGAGTTCTGTTTGATCCATAGCATTGTCCTCCATAGATTATTACTGTAAATGATACACTATTTTTGTTCTGCTGTCAATATCTCTTTCGCTTTTGCTACGGCTCCGTATACAGGCTCTGCCGTAATAGTGGAAATGGAGATATCGTAGGCGAGATATTTTTTTATTATATCAATAGCGGTCTTTTGTGTTCCAATTCCGCCTGCCATACATACGGGGATATTACCTCCGTACACGTCGCAGGCACGGTTTATCAGACCGCCGATATATTCAAGTTGATTTTCAAGTATCCAGGCGGCGTAAATGTCGCCTTTTTCATATGCTTCGAACACAAGAGGAGTAAACGAAGCGATATGCTTTTTGTCAGCGGCGATAAGCGTTGTCAGCTTTTCCAAGGGATCACCGCATATTTTTTCGGTAATAAGGGAATACAGCAAGCCCTTTTCGTCCCTTCCGTCAACGCACTTCAGGGCGTGGGCGATAGCGGCTTTGCCGATCTCATATCCGTTTCCGGCACAGTCAAACTTACCGTAGCCGCCGATACGGACGATCTCTTTTCCCATTTTCATAAAGCATGAGCTTCCCGTTCCGCATATCACGATAGCGCCGTCGCTATGAGGAAACGCGGAATATATCACATTTATGCCGTCGTGCAGAGCTTCCGACTTCGCCTTGGGGAATGTTTCCTTTAACCAAGCGTTTGCCTTTTGGCTGTAGTCGGCGGCGGTTATACCTGCAACGCCGCAGAAAATGGCGGCGATGTCATTAATATCCGCATTCAGAGCCTGAACGGCGGAAAATATGTTTTCAATTGAATTTTCAAAGCCGATATCATTGGGGTTAGAGCCCTTCCCGTATTCAACGCGAAGGACGTTACCGTTGATATCGGCGAGGGCGGCGGCGGTTTTTGTTCCTCCGCCGTCCACACCGATAATGTATTTCATAATTTTTTAGCCTTTAATGCCTTTTACGAAATCACGGATATCCTCAAGAGCCTTAAGTGTCTTTTCTTCAACAGTAGGTTCGGGAGGAATAGCTGCCTTTGCAGCTTCTTCAGCAGCCTTTGCGGCAGCTTCTTCAGCCTTCTTCTTTGCTTCCAGCTTGTTGCGTACGGACATAGCAACCTTAACTACGATAAACATAGCGAAAGCGATAATAAGGAAATCGATTATGTACTGAATAAACTGACCGTACTTAACCGCTACCTCCGCAACTGCGGGGGTAACGACAGCGCCTTCCTCATTAACAACTTCTGCGACTGCCTCTACCAGTACCCATTTAAGATCGGTAAAGTTAACGTCGCCGAGAAGGAAGCCGATGCAAGGCATAATGATGTCTGCAACCAAAGAAGAAACGATAGCCTTGAAGGCGGTACCGACAACTACGCCGACTGCCATATCAAGGATATTGCCCTGTGAAATAAACTTTTTGAAATCGTTTGCGAAATCTTTAATTTTTCCCATTTTTAGTCTTCTCCGTTCAATTTCTTAAGAAGTGCTTCCAGGTCTGCACCGTGAACTGCGCAAGCCTGCTCGATGGTTTCGCCTCTGGAATGAGGGCATCCCAGACAATGCATACCGATCTCAAAGAAATACTTCGCCTTTTCGGGAGCCTTATCAAGAACGTCACCGATAATGGAATCCTTTGTAATCATTTCAATTTACCTCCTCATCTTTCGCCAATTTGAACTTTGGTTTATTTTTATTTTTTGTTATTATTCCGTATATTAGCTTTGCGATTTGGGATAACGCATAATAACCCAAGGTTATTGCCGCCGTAATTCCGTAATGTACGGCGCTGGGCGGTGTGTATCCGAACATATCCGCAAGGAAGGGAACGTATACCAGGCAGGCAAACATACCTGCGATCACCAACGCGGCTATTATAAGCTTGCCTATTCCCAATGGAGTCCTTGCAAAGATGGGCTTTCTGGATATGTTGGTTATTGCGTAGGTTATCAGAAGCATAGCAAGACTCATAAAAGCGCAGGTATTACCACACAGGGTGTAAACCGCAGGAATTATCGCACCTGCTCCCAGGGCGTACAGCACGGGATATGTAAAATCCTTTAAAACCGGCTTGGTTTTGTATTTTTTCATTTTCTCCGACAAAATGTTTTTATCGGTAGGTGCAAACGCAAGGGATATGGCAATTATAAAATTGAATACAATACCGCCGAACAGCATATCCTGCAGTCTTAACGGAAGATCCATTCCAAACGCCAAGGATGCAATGGTTGCTGTCAACGTAAGAACAAATCCCACAAACAGGTATTCGGTTACAGCGTGTATTCGTGCAACAATAGCTTTTGCCGCGCTTATTGCATAGGTTATAATATGGAATCCGCCCTCCAGCATCACGATATCGCTTTCCTGCTTTAAGGTGTCGGGGGATTCGGTGTCGCTTACGAAGGTTACGTCCGCTTCCTGTATCAAGGGAAGGTCGTCCATATTGCTTGCCGTTACGGCAACGTAACGCTTGTTATCGTGGCGGTAGCGAAGAACCTCCCGCCATTGTTCATCGTCGATACCGACGTACAGCTTGTATAAGGGTTGGTTTGCAATATACAGACCGGGATCGGTATTACTTATATCCTCTGCGGAAATAGCTTGTCCCTCATCGGTGATAATGCCCGCCTCTTTTGCAAGAGAGAGGGAGGGGTAATACGCTTCGTTACTGCGCAATACCGTTTCAATGCCCGCCTTGCGGCATTTATATACTGCGGCGGCAGGATCTACTCGGAATGCAGAGCCCAAGCCTATAAAGCCCGAGAGTATAAGACGGCTCTCTACGGAGTAATCCTGCAGAGAATCCGCATCGGTGCGTCCCGTGGCAACGGCGATAACCGTTTCCGCTTTTTTACGCATATTTTCCAATGCTTCGTTCATACGGCTTACCGCACCGTCGTTCATACGGTAGACCGCGCCGTTTTTTCGGTATCCCACACAGCGGCTTATTATAGATTCGGGGTTTCCTCTTACTATTACAAATGTCTTTCCTTCGGAAAGCACCAATGTTCGTGTAACAACGTTATCGGAAGAAACCTCAGTGTCTATGCGGAAAAACTCGCCTTCAAGGTTGGAAATGTTGGCAAGCAGAAAATCACAGGCATCGGCAATAGCTATATCGGGCTTTCGTCCGGTATATCTGTGCTGACCGCGCTGACGTCCTTTTTCATCGGTATTTTTCTTGATATCCGAGCATACCAACGCATATTTAAGCAATCTTTTGTTGCTGTCACTTTCTTCCGCGTTTTGTATATCCGTTAATTTTCCGTCTGTATACAACTGGGTAACGAACATCTTTTTCGGAGGGAACGCTTGTCCCCGTGAACACATAACCGTGTCTACGTTGCCCAGCTTGCCTATACTGTTTAAATTTCCCACTGCAGCGTTGTTTTCAAGCATTTTACGCACACCGTATCCAAGGGAAATAAACGTAAGAGCTTTACAGCTGTCATACATGGAAATATATCCCAAGGTCAAGGATAAAATAAACATATCCGTAACGCTTCTGCCCGTGGCAACGCCGAGTACAAGCATTACAAAGCAAATTATTACGCAGGCAAAAGACATTGCCTTTCCCACGTGGGCGGCATATTTCAGCAATCCGGGAGTATAATCCTGGGATTGCTTTGTGTTTACCTTGCGGGTAAGAACGTTTTTGCCCGTTTCGCAAACGATAGCGGTTCCGCTTCCTCCCGTAACCACCGTGCCCGCATATACCATATTCGTGTGGCAAAGCATATCGGGACGGTTATACTCTATGGCGGAGGATTTGTAAACGGCTTCATTTTTGCCGTTTATCGCTCCTTCCAGAACCGAAAGATGGGCGCAGGATATAATACGCGCATCGGCAGGGACTATGTTTCCCGTTTCCAGAGTAATTATATCTCCCGGTACAAGACCGCGGCTGTCAATAACAAATCTTCTGCCGTTTCGTGTAACCGTGGCGCGTATAGCGGAGTAGTTTCGTATTTTATCCAATGAATGAGAAGCGGAAGCCTCCAGCACGGCGTTGATAAACATTATTATTATCACCGTTACGCCTAAAACCAAAAGCTCGTGGCGGTCAGGCCGGAAGATGTATGTCAGAAACGCAACTGCGGCGAGAAAAATGCCCATCAGCCCCTGAAGCTGATTTTTAAAGCTGGTGGTAAATCCCGTCTTTATCTCATCGTAAAGGGCGTTGGTTCCTTTTTCATGTCTTATCTTTTTTACTTCTTCATCGCTTAATCCGTCGCCGAGATTACTGCCCAGCTTTACGGCAAGCTCTTCTATATCCATGGACTCCGGCTCGAACCTGTCCTCCGCCTGTTTGCGGCTGTTGGAGGTTATTGTTCTTATCTTCTCGGAATAATCCGGCATTTTTGCTGTTTTCTCCTTTCGGATAAACTTTTTATCGGTTAAAATGTGGCTATGGTTACACCGTTTTCATCAGCAGACAAAGCCACCGAGGCTATCTTCATCGAGGTATCCTCGATAATAACAGTGGCAACCGCATCCTCAATATCCGTCTGAATAAGACGGCGCAAGTTGCGGGCGCCGTATTTTTCCGAATATCCCTTGTCCACCAATGCGTTTACAGCCGCATCGTCATAGGTGAGGGTGATATTCTTTTCCGCCAGAACCTTTTCCAGATCGGAAAGCATTATGCGGCAGATAGATCCAAAGTTTTCCTTTGAAAGTCTGTTGAATACCACAATCTCATCAACGCGGTTAATAAACTCGGGTCGAAGGAACTGCTCAAGCGCCTTCTTGACCTTTGCCTCATCGGATGCCTTTGCAGTGGTTGTAAAGCCTGCGGAAGAGGAGATATCCGTACTGCCCGCATTTGTGGTCATAACTATCACTGTGTTTTCAAAATTAACCGTTTTTCCGTGGGAATCGGTAATTCTGCCGTCATCAAGTATCTGCAAAAGTATATTCAATACGTCGGGATGAGCCTTTTCAATTTCGTCAAAGAGAATTACGGAATAAGGCTTGCGGCGTATTTTTTCGGTAAGCTGTCCCGCCTCGTCATAGCCTACATATCCGGGAGGAGAACCGATAATTCTGGAAACGGAATACTTTTCCATATATTCCGACATATCCAGACGTATAAGGGATTCGGGTGAATCGAACAAATAGCTTGCCAGCACCTTTACCAGCTCGGTCTTTCCTATTCCGG
>CAZAJX010000008.1:0-56629 GCA_964485815.1 uncultured Oscillospiraceae bacterium | reverse complement strand
CGGGTAGTGCCCGCAATATCGGTTACAATGGCTCTGTCCGTACCGCACAAAAGGTTCATCAGGGTAGATTTACCCGTGTTGGGCTTGCCTGCAATAACAGTGGGTATACCTTCGGATATAGCCTTGCCGAACTTGTGAGTTCCCGCAAGGGAAACAAGCTCGTCCTTCACTCTGTTGAGTCTTGTGAGCATTTCGGGAACGGACATATCCGTCATATCCTCATCGGGATAATCGATATACGCATACACGGTGGCGGCGGTCAAAATAAGCTCGTTACACAAAGCGTCTATCTTTTCGCTTATCTTTCCGTCCAGCTGGCGCAGACTTACCTGAAGGTGCTTTTCGCTGTGGGCATCAATAAGTCCGCCCACCGCTTCCGCTTGGGAAAGGGTTATTTTGCCGTTTATATACGCTCGTCTTGTAAACTCTCCCGCGCCTGCAGGCACAGCTCCTGCCCAAAAGCAGGCTTTAAGCAGTTTTTCTTGCACTAACGCTCCGCCGTGACAGCACAGCTCCGCCGTATCCTCGCCTGTAAATGAACGGGGAGAAATGAACATAGTTGCCATACCGTCGTCAAAATTTCCGTCTTTATCTTGGAAATATCCGTGCACAGCCTTTCCTGCGGGATATTCGGTAATATCCTTTCCGGAAGCAGGGGAAAAGACCTTGCGGCATACCTGCAAGGCGTCCTCTCCGGATATTCGTATAAGTGCAACGCCCCCTTTTCCTCTGGGGGTGGATATTGCCGCTACGGTGCTCATTTGAATAAATCTCCCTCGGTCTTAAAACCTTCAAAATCTCTTTGTCTTAACGCTTCGTAAACCGCAATTGCGGCGGCATTTGAAAGGTTAAGACTGCGTATCTCGTCCTGCATAGGTATTCTCACGCAGTTTTCTCTGTGTGCAAAAAGCAATTCCTCGGGCAGTCCCTTCGTTTCCTTACCGAAGATAAGGTACACCTTGCCCTTGGCGTAAGAAACGTCGGTATACTTTTTATCCGCCTTGGTGGTGAAAAACCAATACTCACCCTCGTTTGCTTCAAAAAAATCATCTATATTTTTGTAATACCTTACGTCCAGATACTTCCAGTAATCCAGCCCGGCACGCTTTAAGGTACGGTCGCTTATCTCAAATCCAAAGGGCTCTATAAGGTGAAGCGTGACCCCCGTTGCCGCGCAGGTACGGGAAATGTTACCCGTGTTCTGGGGTATCTCAGGCTCCAAAAGCACTATGTTTATATCGTTCAACGGTCAAAACCTCTTTTCTATCCTGTGTAGTATATAACATTTTAAAGAAATATGCAATTATTTTTACAAAAAGGTATGTATTTTTCTGTTTTTTTGATGTATAATAAGCTGATTAAGAATATAATCGGAGGATTTTATCTATATGTCTTTTCTTTCTTCCCTCTTTCCGTCCTACAGCCAACGGCAAATAAAGAAGCTTAACGTTATTGCTGATAAAGTTGATGCTCTTGCAGACAAATATTCCGCTATGAGCGATGCAGAGCTTAAATCACAAACAGATATATTCCGCACCCGTCTTGCAGGTGGCGAAACCACAGACGATATTTTGCCCGAAGCCTTTGCGGTAGTACGCGAGGTGGCAGACCGTGTTTTGGGCAAGCGTCCCTTCCGTGTGCAGATACTTGCGGGTATCGTTTTGCATCAGGGCAGAATTGCGGAAATGAAGACCGGTGAAGGTAAGACCCTTATGGCAACCCTTCCCGCATATCTTAACGCGCTCGAGGGCAAGGGCGTACACGTCGTTACCGTAAACGATTACCTTGCAAAGCGCGACAGCGAATGGAACGGAAACATATTCCGTTTTCTCGGTCTGTCCGTTGGACTTATCGTAAACGGTCTTAACGCCCAGCAGCGTAAGGAAGCTTATGCCTGCGACATCACCTACGGCACCAACAATGAGCTTGGCTTTGATTATCTTCGTGATAATATGGTGGTATACAAGAGAAATCAGGTGCAGAGAGGGCATCATTTCGCTATTGTTGACGAGGTGGACTCCATACTTATCGACGAAGCCCGTACTCCTCTCATAATCTCCGGCGCAGGCGAAAAAAGCTCGGATATGTACGAAAAGGCAGACAGATTCGTGCGCCGTCTTAAATGCTTGCGTATAAAGGAAAACGATTCCAAAAAGTCCGATGAGGATCTGGAAGAGGATTATATCGTTGACGAAAAAGCCCGCAACGCCGTGCTTACGGGCAACGGTATAAGAAAAGCGGAAGAATATTTCGGAATAGCCAACTTCGGCGATTACGAAAATACCGATCTCGTTCACTATATAAACAACGCTATCCGCGCCCACGGCGTTATGCAGTGCGACGTGGACTATATCGTGCGGGACGGCGAGGTGCTTATTATAGATTCCTTTACGGGACGTATTATGCCCGGCAGACGTTATTCCAACGGCTTGCATCAGGCAATAGAGGCCAAGGAAGGCGTAACCGTGGAAAAGGAGAATATGACCCAAGCCACCATCACCTTCCAGAATTACTTCAGAATGTATAAAAAGCTTTCGGGTATGACCGGTACCGCCCTTACCGAGGAAGAGGAATTCAGAGGAATATACAGCCTTGACGTTGTGGAGATACCCACCAACCGTCCTATGATACGCAAAGACCACAATGACGTAATGTATACTACCTTGGGCGGAAAATACCGTGCAATTATTCAGCAGGTATTGGAGTGCAACAAAAAGGGACAGCCCGTGCTTGTAGGTACATCTTCCATTGAAAAGAGCGAATTTTTGTCCAAGGTGCTTTCCAAAAACGGTATAAAGCACAACGTTCTCAATGCGAAAAACCACGAAAAGGAAGCAGAGATAATCGCTCAGGCAGGTAAGTTCGGCGCCGTTACCATCGCTACCAATATGGCGGGAAGAGGTACGGATATTATGCTGGGCGGTAACTCGGAATATCTGGCAAAAGCTCAGATGCGCTCCGAGGGATTTACCGAAGAGCAGATATTCGAATCCACCGAATTCGGCGCAACGGATGACGAGGGTATCCTTGCAGCCCGCGCACGCTTTAAGGAGATCGAAACGGAAAAACGCGTGGTTACCGATGAAGAAAAATTGCGCGTTCTTGAAGCGGGCGGATTGTTTATTCTGGGTACGGAGCGCCACGAGAGCCGCCGTATCGATAACCAGCTTCGCGGCCGTTCCGGCAGACAGGGCGACCCCGGTGAGAGCCGTTTCTTCCTCTCTATGCAGGACGATCTTATGCGTCTGTTCGGCGGAGACAGAATTCAGGCTATCGCCGCAAATATTCCCGATGATCAGCCTATTGATCTGAAGCTTCTTTCCAACAGCGTTGAAACAGCCCAAAAGCGTCTTGAGGGCAACAACTACGAGCGCCGTAAAAACGTGCTTCAGTATGATGACGTTATGAACCGTCAGCGTGAGCTTATTTACAAGCAGCGTAATGACGTACTTGAAAATAAAGACCTTAAAAACACCATTTGGAAGATGGTGGAAGAATACGTTTACGGCGGAGTGGATGCATTTACAAACGCTCCCGATGCTTCGGAATGGAACTTTGAAGGCTTGCGTGCCCACTTTATGGGTGTGCTTTGCGGTGAAAACGATTTCCGCTATACCGAAGAAGAGCTGAAAAAGCTTGAAAAGGACGATATTTCCGCCCTTCTTATTGACCGTGCGGAAAAGCGTTACGAAATGCAGGAGCAGATCTTTACTCCCGAGGTATTCCGTGAGGTAGAGCGCAGAGAGCTTCTTATGCGTGTTGATAAAAACTGGGTGGTTCATATTGATGCAATGGACGATCTTATTTCCAGCGTGGGACTTAACGCATACGCCCAGAGAGATCCCGTTACCCAGTATAAGATTCAGGGAAGCGAAATGTTTGATGAAATGATCGCTACCATCCGTGAAGAAACTGTGCGCGGTATCCTCACCGTTGCGCCCAGAAGAGTTGTGGAGCGTAAGCAGGTGCTTGTGGACGGCACGGCAGGTCTTAAAGGGGACAAAGCCGTTAACCGCACTGTTAAAAAAGCTCCCGAAAAAGCAGGCCCCAACGATCCCTGTCCTTGCGGAAGCGGCAAAAAGTATAAAAAGTGCTGCGGCTCTCCCGCAAATGCTTCCAAGGGTGAATAATAATGGGCTTTGGATTGATACTTGTAGGTCTGGCGCTTCTCGTGGGTGTTGAAGCGGGCTTCGGAGTGATAGGATATATTCTTATTTTCGTCGGCTGCAGAAAGCTTTCCCGCATTCACGATGATTTCAATATCTGCGCCATACTTGCGTTACTTAACGTGCCCTATTCCTTGGCATCCGCTCTAACGCTTTTTAAGGTTTTGCCTCAGGGAAACATTGTTGTAAACAGTCTTAACGTAATGCATTTTGTCTTTTCTGCGGCAATGTTCTGGTATTTTTGTATGCGCATACGCTCTATAGCCTTATCGGGGGATGACGAAAAATTAGCCTCCTCCGCTTTGCGCAACGGGCTTATGTCGGTTATGTATTATTTCTGGACATTTTTGGTGCTCATATTACCCTTTATACGAAATACGGTTATGGTAGGTATACTCGCTTTGTTCAAATACCTGCTTATCGTCTGCGGAATTCTGTTTTTGCTTTCCTGCGGCGCAAAAATAACCACGCCTTCCCAAATGGCGAAGGAAAACAGAGAAAAAGCCAAAAACGTTTAAAAAAGGAGAATCAAAATGGCAAAAAACAAATCTTTACCGTTTTTCTTTTCGCCTCTTGCGGCGGTAGGAATAGTTTTTCTTGCCAATCCCATATTCGGAATAGTTGACATTCTGCCGGATGCGCTGGGTTGCTTGTGTCTGTGGCTTGCCCTTACCGAGCTTTCCTATATCGACAGCCGCATAGACACCGCCCGCAGCCGACTTTTGCTCCTTGCGGGGATAGAGGGAATAAAGCTTGTTTTAACCCCCACGCTGTATAAAAGCGTAGTGTCATCGGATACCTTGGCGGCAACAGCGTTTTTCGGCGTTATAGAAGGTCTGCTGCTCATATTGACTTTCAACAATCTTTACGAAGGGCTTTCTTATTCCGTTTCCCGTCGGGGAGAGGGAAAAAGCCTTAACGTGTTTGAGGGCGCAAAGGCGCTGTGCTTCGTTTTTGTGGTGCTTAGGGTGCTTCTGAATATCGTTCCCGAATGTGCCGCACTTTTTGAGCTTGCGGCTCACAGCGATATTACCAATGCGGAGCTGTTCTACAGCATTGCGGGACTTAAAAATTATTTCCACCTGCTTAACGGATTTATAGTTATAATCATAGGCGTATGGTGGGCGATAAGCGCTTGCGGAATGTTTAAAAAGCTTCGGAGGGACAGCGCATTCGCAGAGTCCCTTGCTGTTTCCTACGGGGAAGGCTATTCCGCCAATCTTCGGGTGAAGACCTCTGTCTGGTTCAGAAATTCCGCCCGTATAGTTATGGCAGCGTTGGTGTTCTTTTTTAATTTCGATCTGGGATACCGCAGTATGCTGCCGAATTTTGTGGGAACAGCACTTCTTTTGGCAGGAGTCGCCGTGCTGGGATACCCTCTCAAAAAACAGCTGCACAAGCGTTTTTCTCTGCCCGTTATTATATACGCCTTTGCCGTTCAGACAGGAGCGTATGTTTACCGCGCTTTGAACGTGGATCTTACCATCGAATTTTTCACACAGCTTAATTGGGTAGACGTTACTGTGTGCGGAGTTATCGGATTGGCGGAATTTATATCGTTTATACTGCTGGCAAGAATGTGCGAAAGAATATTTACCGAATACGTAAACGGTATCTGCGGTGAAAAGACTGCGGGTCTTATGTATTCCGTAAAAATCGCCGTATACGCTTCGGGCTTTATATATTGGGTGGGCTACACCCTGCCTCTGTTAAGAGGATATCTTGTTTTACCTCAGATCGTTGCACTTATCGCCGTCGGCGCAATAATAAACGCAAACGTGAATTTTGTTCGCGGATGCGTAGAAAATCCGGAGGAAAATGTAAATCTATGTGCGGATTTATAGGAATTTTAAATAATAACGGTATTACCGAAATAGATATAGCGGACACAAAGGCGATGTCCCACGTTATAAGACACAGAGGTCCCGATCTTGACAAGGGTTATACGGGGGACAAGGTGTGCTTCGGCTTCCGCCGTCTTTCCATAATCGACCTTGAGGGCGGAACACAGCCCTACGTTTCTCCCGACGGACGCTATTCCTGCGTCTACAACGGCGAGGTATATAATTATCTTGAGCTTCGCAACGAGCTTCTTGCCAAGGGCGAAAAGTTTGAATCCAATTCCGAAATAGAGGTAATGGTCCGTCTTTATTCCTTGTATGGGGAAAGCTTCATATCCCGTCTTCGCGGAATGTTCGCTTTTCTTATATACGATAAAAAAACGGGCACTCTTATGGCGGGAAGGGATCCTTTCGGCATAAAGCCCCTGTACTTCCGCGTGGAAAAGGAACGCACCGTGTTCGCCAGCGAGATGAAGGCGTTTTTCGCAGACAGCGAGTACGAGGGATTTTCCGTTGATAACACCCTCCTGCAGCATTATTTTTCCTTCCAGTTCGTGCCCGAGCCCGATACCGTGGGCGGGGATATAAAGAGTGTGCCCAAGGGCTCATATATGTTGGTGAACGGGGATAAGAGAGAAACCTTTTCTTACTGGAAGCCCGTATTTTCTCCCGACCGTACAGGTACTTACGATACCCGCAAAAAGGCTCTTCGTGAAGCCGTAGAAAGCTCGGTTCAGTATCATATGCTGGCAGACGTTCCCGTGGGAAGCTTTCTTTCCTCGGGCGTGGATTCCGCCATTATCACCGCAGTTGCTTCCAAGCTTCAGCCGGGTATAAAAGCGTTCACCGTGGGATTTGACGTAAAAGGCTTTTCCGAAATCGAAGACGCCTGCGAAATTTCCGCACATCTCGATATAGACCATATCACCCTCCGTGCAACGGTGGAGGATTTTAAAGAAGCTTTTGAAAAAACCATATATCATCTGGATTCTCCCGTGGCAGATCCCTCCGTTGTGGCGATCTATCTTATTTCAAGGGAAGCGTCCAAGCACGTAAAGACTATTCTTTCGGGCGAGGGAAGCGATGAATTGTTCGGCGGCTACCGTCAGTACGCCACCGCCGCGCCCAGCGCACGAATGAACTCGCTCCCCGGATTTATTAAGAGTTTTCTTTTGTTTATCGCAAATATGATGCCCGACGGAATGAAGGGCAAGGGCTATATCACCCGCGGCTGTGTTCCTATCGAAAAACGCTTCGTGGGCGGCTCGTTTATATTTACCGAGCAGCAAAAATCAAAGTTTTTGCGCACGTTTGATAAAGACGTTCACTTTACCCAGCGCACCGCGCCTATCTTTGAATCCGCGGTAGGCTACACACCTTTGCAGAAAATGCAGCATTGCGATCTTAATTGCTGGCTCCCTTCGGATATCCTCGTAAAAGGGGACAGACTTTCTATGGCGCATTCCCTTGAAGCCCGCGTTCCTTTTCTGGATAAAGAGGTGTTCAAGGCGGCAAGATGTCTGCTGGACAGCGATAAGATCTCCCACGGCACCACAAAGTATATCTTAAGAGATACTTTTTCCGATCTGCTTAACAGCGAAACGGTGGTCCGTCCCAAGAAGGGCTACCCCGTTCCCGTAAGAATATGGCTTAAGGACGAATTGTTTGATTGGGCAAAGGATATTCTTGCAAACAACCCCGCGCCTCAGTTTATAGACGAGCAGTACGTTATCGATCTGCTTGAAAAGCATGCTTCCGGCAAGGGGGATTATTACCGTCAGATATGGGCGGTCATAGCGTTTATGACATGGTACCGTCTGTACGTTACCGAGGCGGATATCACCCGTGAGAAGATAGCAGACGGCATATTTTAAAGGAGCGTTTTTATGAAGCGAATAATTTCCATCGTACTGTTGTTACTGATGATATGCGGTGTTTTTTCCTCTTGCGATACCGGCGCAAACGTTTCCGGTTCGGTTTCCGATACGGTTTCCGCCGAGGATGACGGTGAGATATCCTATACTCTCGTCAGCGTGGAAAAGCCCTATACGGTTTCAAAAGATCCCAGCGAGCATTATCCAGATCTGTTTGGCCAACAGCTTACGGACGGACAAAAAACTCCCGATGTGGGTGTTCATTATGGGGACGTGCGTATGGTCGGTTATACCGATAACATAAAGATAACTATCGATCTGGGGGAAGACGGCAGACGTATTTCCGCTGTGGCTTTGCGCTGTCTTGATATGAGCATAGACGGTCTTAAGCTGGCAGGCAGTGTTAAGTTTTCCGGCAGTAATGACGGAAAAGACTGGACTTCTCTCGATTCGGATGTGTTTCTTCACACGGGAGAAGGTACGGTAAGTACCGTGCGGTGCGAATTTGACGAGGTGTACGATTTCCGTTATATCCGCGCATCCGTGTTCAGAAACGGCGGAGGATTTATTTTCTTTGATGAGATGGAAGTTTATGCGGACGTGGACGAAAAGCCTTCAGCAGACAAAGCTTTGCTTTCTTATGCAAACTGGGATTACGATACCGACGCATGGAAAACACTTTCAAGCGGAGAAAAGATATCTCCCGAATATTATACAAACGTTGCTGCGGGAAAGCAGTATAAATACGAAAACTGCACTTTTGACGACCGCACCCCCGCAGACACGGACTTGAAGACAGAAAACCTTAAAACCTTTCTTACCGATACCGCCCGCACGGGCAGACGGTTCGGTGAGGACGTTTGGATCGGTATCAAAGCAGATGAGAAATTCTCCGTAACCGTTGATCTGGGCGGTGTAACCGAAGATCTGTTTGGTTTCCGCGCTCATCTTTTAGGCGGAGGAGCGTTTATTTCTCTCCCCGCTTATGTAGACGTATACGGCTCCGAGGACGGAAAGGAATATGCCCTTCTCGGCAGAATATACTCTCCCGTCAGCGCAGATAATCACGCTTTCACTCTGCTTACTCCCGAATACGTATCCGCCCGTTATGTCCGTTTTGAGTTCCCCGAAGGGGAGGATCACTACTGGATAGAAGAATTAGAGGTACTGCAAAAAACGGATTCACCCGTGTACGGCTTTTATCCTTCGGTAAATTATCCTGCGGTAACGGAAGAAATTCTGTGGGACAGCACCGAAAAAGATTATACCACACGGCAGAACCTTATTCTCGGTGTAACACAGCAGGTGGCATCCGAGGAATATATGGGATTTAACGATGCATACTTTAGTCCTGCAGATTTCCCCGTACTTACAGACGGCAAAAAAGCAGAAAATATGTACTGCTACGGTGGGGAATGGTTTTACGGCAAGGCAGACAGTATAGATTTCTTCTTTGATATCGGCAAGCTTTCCTCTGTAGACAGTATGAGCATAAGTTTTCTCGAGCAAACTGCTTGGGGAATATCCCGTCCCAAATATATGTCCGTATTTCTTTCCGAGGACGGACAGAATTGGTACGAAATAAAGGAATATGCGAGAGATCCCGCCGAAGAGCTTAATGCAAACGCAACACGGCTTACCGTAGACTTTGAGTTTGATACGTCCTATGCCGCAAGATTTGTCCGTTTCCGTGTGGAAGGCGGTATGATCTTTGCAGACGAAATGGAGGCGTTCGGTACAAAAGCGGTGACCAACGCCACCACGCGCCTTTCCGAAAGCGGTATAACTCCCGTTAAATATTATACGGATTACTCCCAAAGCGAATATGCCACAAACCAAAACACCTCCGTAAAAGCGAATGAGATACGTTGTGCCTACGGTAACGGCGACGAGGGAACCCTGCTTCCTTACGTTGCGTATATCGACGAGGACGGTAATATCAAAGATACCTTTGTAGACGGATTTATTTACGGCGTGGTGGGCGGTTTTCCCTCCGGCGGACTGGCTCATACTCAAAACGTTAAAACCGATTGGGATTATATATTCAATACGGTGTTTGACGGCGTAACGGGACTTGACGCCCTTGAAGAAACGGTAAAGACTGTAAAAGAAGCGCTGGATATACCCGATTACAAGGTTTACGTTTATATTACCATAACGGGAATTAACGAACACGTTACCGATTTCGGCGATGTGGACGGCGACGGTGTTTCCGAAGACCTTTCCACTGTGGAAGGCAGAAGCAAGGTTATTAATTGGTATACCGATAAGTGTATCGCAGAATTTGAAAAGCGGGGTTACGAGCATATAGAACTTGACGGCTTTTATTGGCAGCTGGAGGCAGTAACCTGGGAGCACGATGACAGCCACATCATAAAAGAGGCGGCGGATATTATAGACACAAAGTCTGTAACCAACCTGCTTTGGGTGCCCTATTACAGCGCAAACAGATATTATCAGGGCTATGAATTGGGATTTGATCTTATATGTATGCAGCCCAACTATATGTTCGATCTCGAAAAGCCCCTTTACCGCTTTGATATAACCGCAGAAAAAACCAAACGAATGAATATGTGCGTAGAGATCGAGCATTCGTATCAGGCAAAATCCGATCCCTTATTCGTGCGCAATTATATGCTGTATCTGTATTACGGCGCGGTTTACGGCTATATGGACGCTACTCACGTTTATTACGATGACGTTTCCAATTTTGCGGCGTTGGCTTTGAGCGATAACCCTCTGTGCCGTATGCAGTACGATGCGACCTATGAGTTTGCAAAGGGCACGTTGGATATCACTCCGGATACCAGAGATAAAATAAGCCTTTCCGCAGTAAAGGATACGGTGCTGGACGGAGCGCTGGGCGCAGACGGGGAATTTGCGATGTATACTCTCGTAACCCCGCCCGATCACGGAAGCGTTACTCTGTGCAGCGACGGCAACTTAAGATATTTTCCCGAGAAAGGCTTTACGGGAACGGTTACCTTTGAATATACCTACAACAATTATCTTGGTGAATCCGAGCCCTGCACCGTAGAGATCACGGTTAAATGAACATATTTTAAAAAGCAAAACGGCTTTTTCCTTTTAAAACAAGGAGAAAGCCGTTTTTTGTCGGGGTCCCCAAAAATGATTATGCATTTTTGGGGTGATTGTCGGGGTCCCCAAAAATGATTATGCATTTTTGGGGGTGATTATGTATCAACACTCCCTTTTTTGGACAAAATACGCATATACAATGTAGTATTATATGTTCGGGAGGTAAAGTATATGCATATTGATTACAAATTAAGAGGAACCACACTCACCGCATCGCTTCACGGAGAAATAGATCATCACACCGCGGCGATAGCCCGTTCGGAGATCGATATGGAAATAGACCGTGTAAAAGCCACGGGGCTGAATCTGGATCTTTCGGATATTTCGTTTTGCGATTCATCGGGCTTGGGACTGGTAATGGGCAGGCTTAAAAAAATGAAATCGGGCGGCGGAAGTGCCGTGGTGGTAAATCCGTCGGAACGGGTGGAAAAGGTATTGCATCTGGCAGGAATAGACACACTTATGCCCATAAAAAAGGAGGAAAGAAAATGAGTAAATCGCCCCTTAATCGTTTTAAGGCGGAATTTCCCGCCAAAAGTATTAACGAAGGCTACGCCAGAATGGTGGCGGCGGCTTTCGTTTCCCAATTAGATCCCACCGTTGCGGATCTTGCGGATATAAAAACAGCGGTAAGCGAGGCGGTTACAAACTGTATCGTCCACGCATACCGCGATAAAACGGACTATTGCCCCATCTACATAACGGGCGCCTATTATGCGGACGGAAAAACGGTTATCACCGTCCGTGATAAGGGCTGTGGGATAGAGGATATATCCAAAGCGGTAACCCCGTTATACACCACAGACCCCGGGGGCGAGCGAAGCGGAATGGGTTTTACCATTATGGAAAGCTTCTGCGATAAAATGACAGTTTCCTCCCGTGTGGGGAAGGGTACTACGGTTCGGCTGGTGAAGAAAATTGTTCGTCCGCAGTCCTGATACCCCGTCCCTTATAGCCTCCGCACAGCAGGGGGACAAGGAGGCGTTGGATATTCTTGTAAAAGAGAATATGGGCTTGGTGAAATCCATCGCCTTTCGCTTCCGTGACCGTGCCGAAATCGATGATCTTATACAACTTGGCGTAATAGGGCTTATAAAGGCGATACGCGGGTTTTCTTTTGAACGTGAAACCGTTTTGTCTACCTATGCCGTTCCTTTGATCACGGGGGAAATAAAGCGTTTTTTAAGGGACGACGGCACCGTAAAGGTTTCCCGTGAACTGAAAAAACGGGGAAGAACGGTACTTAAAGCAAGGGAATATATAATTTCCGAAACGGGAAATGAGCCTACATTAAAATATCTTGCGGAATACTGCGGGCTTTCCGAAGAACAGACCTTGGAAGCCCTGGACTGCGCTTTGCCCATACTATCCTTTTCCTCTCCTGTGGGGGACAAAACGGTGGAGGAATACGTGGGCGAGGATCATATGTCGCCCCTTACGGAAAGTATTGCTCTTCGTCAGGCGGTGGATGCCCTTCCCGCAGACGAACGAGAATTGGTGGAGTGCCGCTTTTACCGCGGTCTTTCCCAACAGCAAACGGGAAAGATCCTGGGCTGTACTCAGGTGAAAATATCCCGTATGGAAAAAAGAATAATCGAAAAATTAAGACAGCAGTTGGAATGAAAAAGCCGCGATATTATCGCGGCTTTTAGTCTTTTTTGGTTAGTTTTTGGGCTCTGTTCTTATGGTGATGCTCTTGATCACGGGCTTGTCTGAATCGGCAACTGCGCCGTTGTAGCCTTGGGGTACGGTTTCGCATATTTTGTCCACTACCTCCATACCGCTTATAACGTGTCCGAATGCGGCGTACTTGCCGTCAAGACTGTCTTCGCTGTCCTGGTGAACTATAAAGAACTGACTGCTTGCGCTGTCGGGATCGTTGGAACGAGCCATAGAGATTACGCCTCTCTTATGGGAAATAGGGTTATCGTGTCCGTTGGCGGAAAATTCGCCCACAACCGTTTTTTCGGCACTGCCGTATCCCGTTCCTTCGGGGTCACCGCCCTGCATCATAAATCCTTCAATAATGCGGTGAAAGGTAAGCCCATCGTAAAATCCGCTTTGTGCAAGGGAAATAAAGTTGCCAACTGTCTTGGGCGCGGCGCTTTGGTCAAGCTGTACGGTTATCTTTCCGTAGCCTTTAATGTCGATATCCGCATAATAGATAAGGTTGGGGTCTGCTTCCACGTATTTTATCTCACTTTTGCAGGAGCTTATTCCAAATATTACTCCTATCAGCACCGCTACGCACAATACTGCTATGATAGAGTAAATAACCGTTTTCTTTTGCTGTTCGGCTTTTCTTTGCTGTGCCGCATAGCTGTTTTTCTTTGACATAAATTATTCCTTTTCTAATTCAATTCTTTGTAAATTTCGTTTTTGGGTACGCCTCTGTCCTTTGCCACGGCTTTTGTGGCGTCCATTTTGGAAAGACCGAGGTTAACATAATGCTCGAAATGCTGCTCCACGGACATATCCGCCCAGAACATATCGCTTTCATCAGCTTCGTATCCCGTTACGATCAGTACGAATTCTCCCTTGGGGTTTATCTCTCCGCTTTTAAATCCTTCCTTTATCTGGGAAAGGGTAAGGGAAAAATATCTTTCGTTTATTTTGGTTATTTCCTTTGCCAGTACCGCTTGTCTGTCCCCGAGAAATTCTATCAGATCGGAAATATCCTTTTCCGTATCGTGAGGGGATACGTGGAATATCATTGTGCGTACGTCCTTGCAGACAGAGCGCAGATACTCCTCTCTCTCCTTGTTGGATTGGGGCAGAAATCCCTCAAAGGAAAACCTGCGTGAAGGCAATCCGCTGGCAGAAAGTGCGGTTATCGCCGCACAAGCACCGGGCAGGGCTATAACGTTAATGCCTGCTTTGCGGCATTTGCGCACCAAGTCTTCGCCGGGGTCGGAAACGGCGGGAGTACCTGCATCTGTAACCAGAGCACAGTCCTCTCCGTCAAGAATACGGTTAACTATTGCCTTTCCGCTTTTTTCTTTGTTGTGCTCGTGGTAGCTTACCAGGTTTGAATGGATATTCAAAAGCTGTAAAAGCCGTCCGCTTACACGGGTGTCCTCTGCGGCGACAAAATGAACCTTTTCCAGCGTTTCCTTTGCACGCAGGGTAATATCACCCATATTACCGATAGGGGTGGGGACTATATAAAGTGTTCCTGCCATATTATTCTCCCTTCGCCTCGAACCAGTTTTTGCCCACGTTTGCATCTACGGACATAGGCACCGCAAGGCTGCAAGCGTTTTCCATACAGGAAACCAAAATTTCCTTTACCTTTTCTGCGTCTTTTTCGCTTGCTTCAACGATCAGTTCGTCGTGTACCTGAAGTATAAGTGCGGCATCACAGCCGGATTCCTTCAGAGCTTGTTCTGTCTTTACCATGGCGATCTTTATTATATCTGCCGCCGTGCCCTGAATGGGAGTGTTCATCGCCACACGCTCGCCAAAGGCGCGTATCGTCGCTTTGGGAGAGCGAAGCTCGGGAACATATCTTCTTCTGCCGAACAGAGTGGTTACGTATCCCTTTTCTTTTGCCGTTTCTTTGCAGGATTCCAGATATTCTTTTATTGCGGGATATCTTGCAAAGTACGCCTTAATATATTCGTCCGCTTCCTTGCGGGTAACTCCTATATCATCGGAAAGAGAAAACGCGGAAATACCGTATACAATTCCGAAATTTACCGCCTTTGCGTGCTTACGCATTGCGGGAGTAACCATTTCTATGGGGATGCCGAACACCTCGGATGCGGTGAGAGTGTGAATATCCTCACCTGACAAAAATGCGTTTATCATTTTCTCGTCCCCCGAAACTGCGGCGAGCACACGCAATTCTATTTGTGAATAGTCCGCGTCTATAAGCACACGTCCCTCAGGGGCAACGAAAAATCTGCGCATCTCTCTGCCAAGAGGGGTGCGTACGGGAATATTCTGCAAATTGGGCTCAACGGAGGAAAGTCTGCCCGTTTGTGTCAGTGTCTGTCTGAAGGTGGTGTGAATACGGCCGTCCTCGGGGCTTATTACGTTAAGCATTCCGTCGGTATACGTGCCCTTCAGCTTTGCCAGAGTGCGGTAATGAAGGATGTAGTCCACTATCTCGTGGCGTTCCTTAAGCTTTTCCAGCACCTCTGCATCGGTGGAATAGCCGTTTTTGTTCTTTTTGTTCTTGGGTGCGGGAAGTCCCAGCACCTCGAAAAGTATATGTCCGAGCTGTTTGGGAGAGTTTATATTAAACTCTTCTCCCGCACAAAAATAAATACTTTCTTCAAGCTGTTTTATATTTTCTGACAAATATTCGCCAAAATCAATAATACCCTGCTTGTCTACCGCAAAGCCTCTTTTTTCCATATTAAAAAGCACTTTTGCAAGGGGCAGTTCGGTGTATTTATAAAGGCTTGTCTGGCTCTGCTCTTCGAGAATAGGGTAAACATTTTCCGCAATCAACGGCAGGCAGGACAGAGTATCCGTTACAGCCTCCGCGCCTGCATATGCGGTGGCGGCTTTTGCAACCGTCATACCGCTGTCCGCAGGGGATGCGGTGTAGCACATAAGCGAAATATCATCGGTAAAATCGGTAAATTCCACACCTATCTTATCAAGTGCGTGCATGGTGTCCTTTACAGACCAGGCACATACGTTGTTGAGAAGTGCTATCTCCTTGGGATCGAGTATAATATACTTTTCCCCGTCGGTAGCGTAAAGTCCGTCCTCTCTCAATTCAACGAAAACACGTGTTTTTTCGCAAAGATCCTTTGCGCTTCCCCGTGTGTATACCGCTTCGGGCAGGGGAGTGGCGGTTTTTGTCAGGGCCATTCTTTCTATAAGTGAAGTGAACTCCAGCTCGGTAAATAGGTCTATAAGGCTGTCGGAATCCTTGCCGGAGTAAACGTAGTTTTCAAGGTTGGTGTCAACAGGCGCATCAAGGCGGATAGTGGCAAGAAAACGGCTTTCGTATGCGCTGTCCTTGCCTTCGATAATCTTTTTGCCGGTAGAGCCGCTTATTTCATTTGCGTGCTCATAGATCCCGTCAAGAGTGCCGTATTCCGTCAATAACTTTACTGCGCCTTTTTCGCCTATTCCGGGCACGCCCTTAATATTATCGGAGCTGTCGCCCATAAGCGCTTTAAGGTCAATAAGCTTTTCGGGAGGAATACCGTATTTAGCGGTAACCGCTTTGGTATCCATTATCTGCGTTTCGTTGGTGGCGGCAAGATAAACTACCGTGCCGTCCCCTACAAGCTGAAGACTGTCACGGTCGCCGGTTACTATAACGCATTCCACGCCATTCTCTTTTGCGGCTTTGGATAACGTGCCCAGCACGTCGTCAGCCTCAAAATTTTCGCAGGTGGTTATTTTAAGCCCCAATCCTGCGGCGGCTCTGTAGGCGTAAGGCATTTGCTGTGCCAGATCCTCGGGCATACCCTTTCGGGTAGCCTTATAGCTGTCCACCGCCTTGTGCCGAAAAGTCTTTCCCGGCAGATCGAAGGCTATGGCGGCGTAATCCGGTTGGACCGCCGCCATATTTTTCTCTATAATATTTATAAATCCGAGCACCGCGTTGGTGGGAATACCGCTTTTTGTGGTAAGAGGACGTATTCCGTAATAAGCGCGGTTGAGTATGCTGTTTCCGTCAAAGACGATAAACTTCATATTTTACTCCTTGTTTTTTGTTTTAGAGAAGGATTGCCTTGCGGATACCTGCAATTGCAGATATCTTTGCGCAAATAGATTCATCAACTTCATCGTTGGTTTCAAACATAGCAACACCGTTTGCGCCCTTGGAGGAGGACATCATATGCTCGATGTTGATATGAACCGCAGAGAATACCGAGGACGCCTGAGCGATCATATTGGGGATATTCTCGTGAAGCACTACTATTCTGTGCTTTGCGCCTCTGGGCATAGAAATTGCGGGATAGTTTACGCTGTTCTTAATATTACCGTCAAGCAGGTAATCCATAAGCTGTTCAGCTGCCATAACCGCGCAGTTTTCTTCGCTTTCGGGAGTGGATGCGCCCAGATGGGGGATACAGATAACGTTTTTCTTTCCGATCAGCTTTTCATCGGGGAAATCGGTAACGTAGCAGGATACCTTGCCGCTTTCAATAGCCGCAAGAATATCGTCGGTAACAACTATATTTCCGCGGGAAAGGTTGAGAATACGCACGCCGTCCTTCATTTTTGCAATGGACTCGGCGTTTATCATACCGATAGTATCCTTAACGGAAGGAACGTGAACGGTAATGTAATCGCACTGGGGATAAAGCTCATCGTAGGTGTCTGCCTTAACTACCTTGCGGGAAAGATGCCATGCGGCGTTGACTGTCATAAACGGGTCGCAACCCACAACCTTCATACCCAGAGATTCTGCGGCATTGGCAACGGGACCGCCGATCGCGCCCAGACCGATAACACCCAGAGTCTTTCCCTTTATTTCGGGACCTGCAAATGCGCTCTTGCCTTTTTCTACCTGCTTGGGCACGTCATCACCCGTAAGGGTGGATGCCCAGGCGATACCGTCGGTTATCTTTCTGGAGGAAAGAAGCAGTGCGGTAATGGCAAGCTCTTTAACGCCGTTTGCGTTTGCGCCGGGGGTGTTGAACACTACGATACCCTCTTCCGCACAGCGGTCAAGAGGAATATTGTTTACACCCGCGCCTGCGCGGGCGATAGCCTTTAAGGAAGAAGGAAACTCAGCTTCCAAGAGAGAAGCACTGCGCACCATATACGCATCGGGATTTTCAATATCTTCGCCGTATACAAATCTGTCGTCAAAAACGTCCAGACCCGCTTTGTCGATTTTATTTATAAGCTTAACGTTCATTTTTTGCTCCTCTCGAATTCTGCCATGAATTCTACAAGTTTGTCAACACCCTCTGCAGGCATTGCGTTGTATATTGATGCACGCATACCGCCTACGGAACGGTGACCCTTAAGGTTTTCAAATCCTGCCTTCTTTGCGGCGGAAACGAACTCTTTGTCAAGCTCTGCGTCGCCGGTAACGAAGCAAGCGTTCATAATGGAGCGGAACTCCTTGTCTGCGGTCGCCTTGAACATTTCGGATGAATCAAGGTAATCGTAAAGCACCTTTGCCTTTGCCACGTTGCGCTGCTCCATTACGGAAAGACCGCCCATATCAAGGAGCCACTTGAATACAAGACCTGCAACGTAAATGGAATAGCAGGGAGGAGTATTATACATAGAGCCGTTATCTGCCTGAATTTTGTAATCCAGCATAACGGGCGTGCCTTCTCTTGCGTTGCCGATAAGGTCTTCTCTTATAATAACAACGGTAAGACCGGAGGGACCCATATTCTTTTGGGCGCCTGCATAAAGCATACCGAACTTTGTTACGTCTATAGGACGGGAAAGTATGCAGGAAGAAACGTCTGCAACCAAGGGAATATCGCCGGTTTCGGGGATATAGTTATAGGTAGTGCCGTATATAGTGTTGTTAAGACAGATGTGAACGTAATCCGCATCGGGAGAGAAGGAATCAACGTAAGGTACGTATGCAAAGTTTCTGTCCTTGGAGGAAGCAAGAATATTTACCTCGCCGTACTTTGCGGCTTCGTCCGCCGCCTTTTTGGAAAACTGACCGGATACGATATAATCAGCCTTCTTATTCTTGTTCATAAGATTAAGAGGCACTGCGGAAAACTGTGTGGTAGCACCGCCCTGCAGGAACAGTACGCGGTAGTTATCGGGAATTTCCATAAGAGTGCGGAGGTCTGCTTCTGCTTGCTTAATTATATTATCGTAAACCGGAGATCGGTGACTCATCTCCATAACGGAACACCCACTGCCCTGGTAATCCAGCATTTCGGAAGCGGCTTGGGTCAATACTTCTACGGGAAGCATAGAAGGTCCTGCGGAGAAATTGTAAATTCTTTTCATAGCGTTTTTCACCTTTTTCGGTTTATAAATTTTCAGTGATACTGAATAATAATTTATTATATTACATTTTGGCTGTTAAGTCAAGGCTTAAAACGTGATTGCTGTGAAATATGTCATATTAGCTTATATGCGTTGACAAAATATAGTATATGCTATATACTGTTCACATAAAAGGAGTGATGTGAATGAAGAAAATCGCTTTTATACTTATATGTATACTTACCGTAAAAACGGATAAAACCATTACAGACGTTGTAACGGATACTTTGACTTTGGGCGAACATTCTATGCAGATGCATACTATGGTAAAAGAGAATAATTATTGCACTCTGAAAGGACGAATCGTATTAGACGATTACGTGGTATACGTCCATTATAAAGGCGGCACGGTATTGCCCGAAAGCTTGAAAGAGGGTATAATACTTACCACTCTGGGAGAAATTATAAAACCTTATATGGAATAAATGTAGAGGCAAGGAGTTTTCCTTGCCTCTGTTTTGTGTGTATTATTATTTCTCCCAGATTTTAAGGGACTTAATCTTGGATACCATAGTATCTGCCAGCTTTTCGTTTATCTTCATGCCGGGATGTCCCGCCGCCGCGTAATCCTTTTTGGGGTTGGCAACGGATATGGGTACGAAATGCAGCTTTTCGTCGGTTTCACCCATACGCTTGAACAGCTTTTTAAGAAGTCCCATATAAGGATCGCCCATAAGACCGTAGCACCAGATGATATGTGCGTGGGTGTATTTGGAACGGATATCGTTTATAAGCGCGGTTGCGCCTTTTTCAAAATCCTCTGCGCTCACGCCGCCCCAACCGTCGTTGGTGCCGCCGTTTATCATAACCACCTGGGGAATCCACTTGCTGTGATCCCACACTTCTCCGTTACGGGAGGTCATATTAAACATCTGGTCAAAGGTAAGGTCCAAAGCGCCCTCGCAGTTGCGTACGATACCCTTGCCGGAAGCACATTGGCAATGCAGGTCTGCACCCAGCTCCTCTGCAACAAGAAACGCCCAAGCGGCGGTGGAATCCTCATCGCAGGTGCGGAAAACGGTGGTATCCTGGTCACCTCTTACGCCGTATCCGCAGGTGATGGAATCGCCCAGAACCTCTATACGGCGCACGCTTTCAAGGGGAGGAGGCAGAATTTCACCGTATATTTCAAGCCCTTTTATGTACAGCTTATCTTCGCCCTCGGTAATGCGGAGAACGCGAACGGTGTGCTCTTCGTTTTTAAGATCGTCAACAATAACGTGTTCTTTTCCGTCGCTCACGCAGTATCTTGCGGTATCTCCGCTCCGGCCGAAAAGCTTCTTTTCGCGGTCGATATCAACTCTTATGTATACGGGCTGGTCAGCCTTGTGCTCGCCGAAGATTATATGGAAACCCGTTCCCTTGAACTTAAAGGAAAATCCGCTGCTGGACCAATCCAGAAGCAGTGCGTCTGCCGCCAGAATGTGTCTGCCGTGATACAGAAAATTATCACGCTCGGTAAGATAAACTGTTTTCATTTTTTACACTTCCCACTTTATATTTTTTATTTTTTGTTTTTTATTATCTTTAACATTTCACATACGGGGATAGGAGCAAAGGATAGTACTGCCACCGTTATCCATTCATAAATATTTAAACTTGCCGCTCCGAAAAGTGCCGCCGCGGGAGGAAACAGCATTATTCCCGCCTGCAAAGCCATACAAAGCATTATACTTAACAAAAGCGGTGTGTTACTTGGAATGTTTCTTTTAAAAAACGGCTTTTCCGACCGCATATTGAATGTGTGGAAAAGCTGTGAGAAGGAGAGTACCCCAAAGCACATTGTACTTGCGACCTGCGTATTGCCCGTTTTAAGTCCCAGCAAAAAGGCGGTGAGGGACATACAGCCCACCAAAATTCCTTCGGCGATGATCTTTATTCCCAGCCCCTCCGCAAAAAGACTTTGGTCTTTCGGCATAGGCTTCCGCTCCATAACGCTGTTATGTACTTTTTCCATACCCAGTGCCACGGCGGGAAGGGAATCCGTAACAAGATTAACCCACAAAAGCTGTATGGCGGAAAGCGGGGAAGGCAGGGACATTATCAGTGCGGCGAACACGGTTATTATCTCTCCTATATTGCAGGAAAGCAAAAACCTTACCGCCCGTCGGATATTGTCGTAAATACTCCTACCGTATCTTACTGCTTCTATAATAGTCGAAAAATTATCATCTGTCAAGATAATATCTGCGGCTTCTTTTGCAACGTCCGTGCCGCCCTTTCCCATAGCACAGCCTATATCGGCTTTTTTCAGCGCGGGGGCATCGTTTACACCGTCCCCCGTCATTGCCACCACTTGGTTGCCGTATTTATACGCTTCTACTATTTTTACCTTGAATTCGGGCGTAGTTCTCGCAAAAACCGTACAGTTTTTAATAGTTTTTGCAAGGGAAGGCGTATCCAGACCGCTTATTTCTCCTTGTGTCAGCACGGTATCCCCCTCGCGGAGTATGCCTATATTCTTTGCTACAGCTGCCGCAGTTGCGGGGTGGTCGCCGGTTATCATAACGGGCTTGATTCCCGCTTTTCTGCATTTTCTCACAGCATCCTTTACTTCGGGACGGGGCGGGTCTTCCATACCGCACACACCGCAGGGAATGAATTTGCACTTTTCCATATCCGATGGTACGGACGGCAAATAACAATAGGAAAAAGCAATAACGCGCTTTCCGTCAAGCGCCATTATGGAAGCGCGGCTTGCAAGTTCGGATTGCGGGCTCAAAACCTTTTCGGGTGCGCCTTTTTTTATGGCAAGATATCCGTTTTTGTCTTTGTGCAGGGTGACCATATATTTTTTATCCGAATCAAAGGGAATCTCCTTAATACGGGTGTAACCTTCCGCCGTCGCACCTTTATCCGTACCCCACTCGAATAGTGCGTTTTCAGTAGGGGATTCTCTGTCGTTGCAAAGCAGGGCAAACGCAGCCGTCTTTTTTTCGTCGCCGTAAAAGGCGGTTACGGTCATTTTATTTTGAGTAAGCGTACCCGTTTTGTCCGAGCATATTACGGCGGCTGTGCCCAGCGTTTCCACTGCGGGCAGACGCTTTATCACCGCCCTTTTTTCAGCCATCTGCTTAACTCCGATAGACAGAATTATGGTTACTATGGCAGGCAGACCCTCGGGTATAGCCGCAACGGCAAGGGAAACTGAAGTCAAAAACATATCCTTTATGGGCATACCTCGTATAAGTGAGATTACGAATATCACTGCGCATATAACCAAAGCGATATTACCCAATATACCGCTTGTTTTGCCCAGCCTTACCTGCAAAGGAGTTTTTTCGTTTCCGTTTTCCTCCAGCATACCTGCAATACTTCCCATATAGCTGTCCATTCCCGTAGCGGTTACAATAGCCTTTCCGTTGCCTCCGCACACCGTAGTGCCGGAATAGACCATATTTTTTATTTCCGAAGGGTGGGCGTTTTCGGGTGACGGGAAACAGCTTTTTTCCACGGGCATACTTTCTCCCGTAAGGGCGGATTCATCGGTCATCAGTCCCGTTTGCTCAAAAATATATCCGTCCGCAGGGATAAGACACCCTTTTTGGAGTATGAGTATATCTCCCTTTACTATATTTTCGGAAGGAATTTCTGTATTCTTTCCATCCCGTATCACCGTTGAGTGAGGGGATGTCATCTTACTTAATGCTTCCAACGCCTTTTCCGCCTTGTTTTCCTGAATGACTCCCAAAACACCGTTGAGTACTACTATTGCGAGGATGATCACGGTATCCGCCTTGCTTTCACCGCTTATAACCGCCGCGGCAAAGCTTATAACTGCGGCGATGAGGAGTATTACCGTCATTCTGTCGCAAAGGGAAAGCAAAAGCTTTTTTAAAAAAGACGCTTTCTTTTTGGCTTTAAGCAGGTTTTTTCCGTCTTTTTTTAAGCGGGTTTCCGCTTCGTCGGAGGACAGCCCGCGGTTAAGGGAAACGCCATATGCTTTTGCGGCTTGGTTTTTGGTAAATGTATGGGGCTTCAAAACAGTATTTCCTTTCTTTTTTTGATCAAAGCGTATAAATTGGGAAACAGCATAAGCGCGTTGAATATATCCGCGGCGCTCCAAATACTGCCCGCATCCTGAACGCATCCGAAAAATGCTGATAATATCACCAAAAATCTGTATATGGCAACGGGAATTCTTTTGCTTTTGCAGATGTGTCCGATCAGGCTTTCGCTGTAAAAGCACCAGCTTATAACGGCGGAATACGCAAATATCCCCACCGCCGCCGCAAGCATAACTCCTCCTGCACTTCCGAAGCAGACAAAAAACATTTCCTCTGCGCTCTCGCTTTTGGTTGTCAGCAAAGCTAAAGCGGTGATAGTGCTTACGGCAAAGGTATCTACAAAAACCTCAATAATTCCAAAGCAAGCGGCACCTTGGGGCGAAGTGTCCGCCGCCGCGTGGGCGATAGGGGATGACCCCATACCCGCTTCGTGGGAGAAAACGCCCTTGGACACCCCCGTACGCAGGGCTACGGATATGGCGGTGCCCGTAAACCCCGCCCCCATTTCCGAAAATCCGAAGGCGGAGGTAAATATTTTAAAAAATGCCTGCGGTATCTCCTTTGCGTTGTAAACCGTTATTCCCAAAGCGGCGGCAACAAACAAAATTGCCGCAAAGGGAACCAGTATTCCGTTTACACGGGCAATAAGCTTTTGTCCGCCGAGCACTGCGGGAATAAGCAGTAATGCGAATACCACTCCAACGGTATATTTGTTTGCGCCTGCTTCTGCGGCGGCGGAAGAAAATGCGTTTGCTTGTGCCAGATTGCCGCTTCCGAAGGATGCGAGTATTCCCGTTACGGCAAAAAACACCGCGGTTTTTCGTTTTCCCATAGCCGCAAGAAGGGTGGCGGCGCTTCCCCGCACTCCTTGCCTTCTGCATTCCTTTACCGTAATATAATTTTCCGCATATTTCAGCATCATACAGAAAAAGGAGCTTATCCACATCCAGAACAGCGCGCCTGCGCCGCCTTGAGTAATAGCGTATGCCACACCCGTAATGCTTCCCACACCCACCGTTCCGCCCAAGGCGGTCATCAACCCGCGGACAGGAGATATTTCCGTGTTACCGTCGCTTTCTTTTACGCTCTTTATTATTTTCCCAAGGCATCTTATTGGGAAAAATCTGCTTTTGAACGTAAAGTACATTCCCGTGCCCATAAGAAGGACCATTGTGGGAAAAGACCATAAAGCGTTTTTAATAAGGTTAAGCAAAAACATACCTTCTTTTTTTAAAAAAGTGATTGCATATAGGGGAAAAGGGTGATAAAATGTAATAAATATGTTTTTACGGAGGTAAACGATTTGCGTACCGCAATAATAACGGGAGCTTCTGCCGGACTTGGAAAAGAATACGTCCTTGCAGTTGCGAAAAAATATACGGATATAAAGGAATTCTGGCTTATCGCCCGCAGAGTTGATCTGCTGGAGGAACTGAAAGCCACGCTTCCCGCAGATCTTTCCGTAAAAATATTGGATATGGACCTTAACGACAGAGCTTGCTTTTCACAGCTTTGCTCCTTGCTTGAGGAGGAAAAGCCCGAAGTAGGCTTGCTTATAAACAACGCAGGATTCGGCAAGCTGGGATACGTTTGGGAGATAGATCCCAACGTGCAGCGGGATATGATCGATCTTAACTGCGGCGCGCTTACCGCCGTTACCTCTGCGGTTATCCCTTATATGCCAAAAGGGAGCGGAATATTGAACGTGTGCTCCATAGCCTCCTTCGTGCCCAACACCAGAATGACGGTGTATTCCTCCACCAAGGCGTACGTTATGTCATTTTCCAGAGCTTTACGTGAGGAATTAAAGCAAAAGCACATAAACGTGCTTGCCGTCTGCCCCGGACCGATGAGTACGGAATTCTTATCCCGCGCTCATATAAGCAAAGGCGCATCAAAAACCTTTGATACCCTGCCGTATTGCGATCCTAAGGAGATAGCGGTAAAGAGCCTTAACGCTCTTAAAAAGGGAAAAGCGGTATATACCAACAGATTTTTATATAAGCTTTACCGTGTACTGGGCAAGCTCGTGCCCAAGGCGGTTATGATGAAATTTGCAAAATGCTGAAAGGAATTTATTTATTATGAAGGATATAGCAAAGCAAGTAAGAGAATTTATGGAGCGCGAGGATATAAAACAGCAGTTTGAGCAAGACCTTGCATCCATTATATCCATTCCCTCCGTATCCGAAAAAGGGGAAGGAAAATATGTTTTCGGTGAAAACTGCGCCCGCGTGCTGGAAACTACTCTTGCCATAGGCGAAAAATACGGCTTTAAGCCCGAAAACCACGAATACTACTGCGGTTCTCTTATATACGGCGAGGGCGAAAAGGAAATAGGTATTGTTTCCCATCTTGACGTTGTGCCCTGCGGCGGCGGTTGGAGCGTAGAGCCCTATGCACTTACCGTGAAGGACGGTCTGTATATCGGCAGAGGTACCGAGGACGATAAAGGTCCTATGCTTATTTCTATGTACGCTATCCGTTTTCTTATGGAAAAGGGGTATGATCTTCCCTTTGCTATTCGTATGATACTCGGCTGTGATGAAGAAGTAGGCAGTACCGATCTCCGTCATTTTGCCTCTGTAAGAAACGTGCCCGATTTTTCCTTCACGCCCGATAGCGGCTTCCCCGTTTGTATAGGCGAAAAGGGAATTTTCTCCTTTGATATTCTGCTTGGCGAAAAGCCCGCCAACATACTTGAGATCGGCGGCGGCACCGCAAGCAATTCCGTGGCGGATTCCGCATATTGCCTTGTTAAGACCGATATCGTTCCCGGAGAAAAAGACGGTATCACCGTTACAAAGGAAGGCGACTCTATTCGTATTACCGCAACGGGAAAAGGCGCCCACGCCTCTCTGCCCGAAAACAGCTTGAGCGCAGTAAAGCTGCTTTGCGAATATCTTTTGGAAAACGGCATTGCCGATACCGACGGACTCCGTTTCCTTGCCAAGGCTTGCTCCGAATATAAGGGAAAAACCTTCGGCATAGACAAAGAGGATAAAGACTTTGGTTATCTTACCTGCATCTGTGGTCTGCTGGGCGAAAAAGAAGGCAAGCTTTGGGCAAACTTCAACGTCCGCTATATTCCCTCCGTTCCTTACGAGGAGATTATCGCAACTATCAAGAAAACTGCCGAGGATAACGGCTTTTCCGCATACAGCGGCGGCTGTTCCGAGGGATATATAATGTCTTCCGATGATCCCCGTATCCGGGCGCTTACCGATTCCTGCCGTGATATTATCGAGGAGGACTGCTCTCCTTATACTATGGGCGGCGGCACTTACGCCAGATATATGAAAAACACCGTTGCCTTCGGCGCAACCATTTCCGCTTACCGCGGACTTTTGGGCGAGGGCAAGGGCGGCGCTCACGAGAGAGATGAATACATCTCCCGCGAGGAAGTCATCCGTGCGGCGCAGATATTCGTATTGTCCATTTTAAGACTCAAAAAGGTTTATTCGGGTAGTTAAATTTTATTTCCTGCCGCATAGCAATATTTTTGTTTATTACAACGTGTGCTTTTAACCGGTACACGTTGTTTTTTATACTTTCCTCCGTTTCGATGCTTACTATTTCACCGTCCGAAACCTTTTCCCACCAAAGCTGTAAGGCTTTATTTGCTTTTCTTTTAGCTTCTTCCTCGGTAATTTGGTATTCCTTGGTTACGTATTCCTTGTAAACTATCGTAGAGATCTTCACGGGCAGCTTCAGACCGAAAATTTTAAGGTTTCTTTCCTCTGCCACCGCATCGCAGGAAGAAAAGGAAGATTCCTGGTTTGAATATAACCTTATAGGAAAGCCGATTATATATATTTCCCTCTTTACGTCTTCTTTTCCCGTGTATTCCTTGCCCGAAGCCGTTAACGGAATATCAAACATCTGCGTTTCCGCCACGTCGGCGTAAACGTATCCCTTGGAATTCACTATTTTATATGCACCGTATCTGTTTTCCACAAGCCCGTTTATTAGAAGTTGACCTTGGGTAACTACATCGCCCACTTTTATTTCGGGGTGTCCTTCGGCCGCTGTTACGTTGGTTATTATTCCGTCCCAGCCCGCGACCAGATTACAGTATCCCTCTTCGGGGAAAACCGTTTCGGGCTTTGGGACCCGCTCAATAACGTCCACGGTCGCCACAGTCCC
This sequence comes from uncultured Oscillospiraceae bacterium, assembly GCA_964485815.1. GTDB lineage: Bacteria > Bacillota > Clostridia > Oscillospirales > CAG-382 > SFLA01. The sequence continues at coordinate 29,546 of CAZAJX010000008.1, read as the reverse complement.
TTTTACGTTTATGGCAAGGGAGGAGAGGGGAGAATAATCAAGCAATATGTATTCGGCAGTGAGATCGGCATCCATATCGGGTATAAACGCACCTACCTTCACTCCGTGGGATGCCAGCACCTTTGTAATTTCCTCTGCAGAAACGTTAACGTTGCCCGTAATGTTTATTTCCCATATAAATAAAGATGATATCAAAAGAAAAGCGGCACCAAGCAGGATTCCTGCGTATATGCCGTATCTTTTTCGGTAACGGGATATTAAAAACGGCAATCCCTGCTGTTTTACGATTACAGCGTCTATTCCCAGTTCACGGGCGGTATCGACAAAGGCTTTGCAGGAAAACAGGCTTGCGTTTACCGTTACCGTATCTCCGTCCGCCAATGGGGAAAAGAAGAATATGTCTTTTTCCTTGCATTTGTTCAGCAGCTTTGGTGCATCGTCTTTTGGAAAAGCGATGGTATAAGATCCAAAAAATTTACGTATTATTCGGTTCATATTCCACACTCCGTATGTAACCGTCAATTCCTATTTTCTCTCCGGATAAGTAATTCATTTTAAGCCGTTTTCCCGTTACGGTTATTTTAAGGCTTTTTCCTGCCAGAACTATTTTTTCATTTCCGTATTCCAGCATTTTTCCGTATCCGTCTGCTGCAAGATAAGTATTGCCTCTTATTTCCAAAAACTCACCGAACAAGGTATCGGGCAATTTTTTCATATTTTTCCCGCCTTTCCGTATATATTATTATGGGAGTTGATGGTTTATGAATAAAGCCGCACGCAGAGTTTGGATAAAAGCGGTAAATCTTATGTTCGTAGGCGTGTTCGCTTTTCTTTTGGTATACCCAAGCTCTGTCAGCGCCGCTACAGCCCGTGCCGTAACCTTTTGCCTTAAAAATATAATTCCCTCCCTTTTCATTTATCTCGTGTTCTCCCGTCGTATAACCGCCATAACCGCAGTAACAAAGCTTTGCGCCCACCCTTTATGGGGAAGCATTTTTACGGTACTTATAGGCTTTCTCTGCGGATATCCTGCGGGGGCGAGGAATTGCGTGTGTCTGTACGAAAGCGGCGTTGTTTCACGAAAAAGAGGGGAGTATCTGTGCTGTCTTTGCTCGGGCGCGTCTGTTGCATTCGTTCTTGCTTTTGCAGGTGCATCGGTTATGGGAAGTGTAAAATACGGCTTAAAGCTTTTGGGGTTCCAGTTCGCCGCCACACTGGTCACAGCGGTTGTCTTTTACCCGTTTATGTTAAAAAGTGATGATAAAATAACGCCCCGCGCAAAAAACACATATGTACGAAATGTGGATTTTCCCTTGGCGATATCCGAATCTGCTTTGCTTATGGTGCGGATCTGCGGATTTATCGTGTGTTTTTTTGTGTTGGGCGCTATCGTTTCCGATCTTTTCCCTGCGGAAAGTATGCAGGCCGTGTTGGTTAAAGGATTGTTTGAGTTTTCATCCGGAATAGCCGAAAGCGCACCCTTTTCCCTTCCCACCCGCGAGGTGCTGTGCAGCTTGTTTCTGGGGTTCGGCTCACTTTCCGCAATATTTCAGACTGTGTCTGTAATAAAGGACGTTTTTTCCGTGAAGCCATTTATAATATCCCGCTTGGTTATTGCTTCACTTATGACCGTTTTCGCTTTGCTCGCTTGACAAAACATCTTTAAGGTCGTATAATAATCTGCGAGGTGAAAAAAATGTCTGCTTCTGTCGAAAAACAATGCTTGAATTGTGTTCACTCCAACGGAGATTTTGATAAATGCTATTGTCTGTATAAGGGTGAGGTATCATTTTCAGCCAAGTGCCGCAAATATAAATTGGACTTGCTCAAAATCAAGCCCCGTCCTCCCATTAATCTTAATACGGAAGATATAGTTATTGAAAGAATATAAGCGTAAAATATCCTAACAATAAAAAAGTGCTGTCGTTTGAAGGCTATTTCAAAATCTGTGGAGTTAAGCTCTTAAACGTAGAACCTAACAAAACCAAAAATTGTGGAGTTATCTGAGTGCAGATGACTCCACTTTTGTTTTGGAAAATGTTGGAGGTGACAAGCCGTTGTTGCGGATGTATAATATGGTATCCAATTCAAAATGCACTTAAGGAGATGTGAATATGGACCACCTCGAGTATACTGAGAAGCAGCTTAAAATAATCAGCGGCGAAACTCCGATGGAAGAAGCTAACGGAAGAGCTATTAGTTGGCTATACAAAAAAGCAGTAGCAAACAATGATTATGAGTTAGCAGAGAAAACTAAAGTAAGATTGGATGAACTAAAGAGAATTGACGTTGAAAAAACCTTAATTTATCACTCCCAGAAGCATTAGAAAATGCAGCGTTATATTCGCCCAACATCTTATTAAAATATATTTCGCAAAGTTCACGCTTTCGTTCGTAACTCGACACCAGCAACATAACCATGTCGGCATAACATTCTCTAAATAATTCGCTAATACTACCCTCGCTCTTATTGCGAGCAACGATATCATTTGCGTTGTTAAAGATATAGGCCTGCATTGCACGTGTCACTGCCGACAAAACGCAGTTTTGCTTAATTTCTTTTGTAAAGCAGTTGTCGCTATTAGGTGATGATCCCGAAAACAAATCGTTAAATGCCTCATGGAAAGTTAAACGGTTGTTTGGTTCATCGCTAGTGAACCCGTTGACTGCGAATATTTTTAACAAATTATCAAAGTCGATTTCGTCGAGTTCCTTGAAAATCAAATCGCACAAATCCTTTTAAAAATTCATAGCTGTCATTATTTGTAGAACATAGTTTGTCAGTGTAGAAAGATGGTGTAAAAAATCATCCGTATTCTCTTGACAAAATCCATATTCATATGCTACAATGCAAGTGCTGAACCCCATCCATATTTTTCCAAACAGAGAAATAATTACAATTTACTAAACATCTACTTGAAAAGCAGATGGAGCAAGGCAAAAATCAAAGATCGAGTGTTAGATCCACCCTGCTTTTTTGTAGGGTGGATTTTGTTATTTTCAGGAGGAAAACAACAATACGGCTTTGCCGTTTAACATAGATAAAAACAAAAATTAAAAAGGAGAACAAAAGAATGAAAACCACGACAACCAGACTTTTGTCAGTGCTTCTCTGTCTTGCCATGATTTTCTGTTCTATCCCGCAGTCAGTTTTAGCTGAAGCAAGTGAAACACTGAACGAATTATTGACCAACGAGTCCGAAACAGTACCTGTCTCCGACGGGGACGTGTACGTTCTCGGTGAAGTTATCGACTCTCGTACCGAGAGCAGTAAAACCTTCCGTATGTCTGACGGCAGCTTTGTTGCGGCAGACTACGGCAAACCCATCCATTACTCCGACGAAAACGGAGATTGGCAGGATTATGATAATACGTTATCCTATTCCGACGCTGTTGACAGCGAAGATATAGCCGGATACGGCACGTCCGAATCCGATATATCCATCAAGCTTTCCAACAACTCCAATTCCGGAAATTTACTTAAGATCAAGATGAACGGGTACAAGATAAGCTTGTCTTTACCCGATGCAAATAAATCCAAAGCCCTTGAGCTTTATCCCCAAACGACTGTTGCGGATGATGATTCTCTTGATTCCGCATCCACGTTAGCTAAATTCTCCTCCGGCGCCATATACAAGGATATACTTGACGGTACCGACCTTGAATATGTCATCTCCGGCAGTAACGTAAAAGAAAACATTATCGTTAAGGAAAAACAGGATAGCTACGTATACACCTTCGAGCTTAAGCTTAACGGTCTTGTCCCCGTACTTAATGATGACGGCAGTATTGCTCTTAACGATGAGAACACCGGCGAAACACAGCTTGTTATCCCCAAGGGAATAATGAGCGATGCGAACTATGCTGTGTCTGATGGTGTTACTTACTCCATAGCGCACAAGAACGGTAAGAAATATACCCTTACCGTTACCGCAGATGCAGAATGGATTAACTCCGATGACAGAGTATTTCCCGTAAAGATTGACCCTTCGTTTAGCAAAGGTGCGTATATGACCAATGAGGTGGATGACGGATATGTCCAAATTGGTGACCCTACGCTAAATACAGGCACATATCAATTCTTGCTAAGTGGATATGGAATTTCGGCAGGAAGCCAACGTATTCGTGCGTTTTTTAAACTGAATTCACTTCCCGAAATACCGGAATCCGCAGTCATTGTAGATGCAAGTTTGAATCTGCGCCAGATGGCTACCGGAAATGGGTGGATAGAGTATTCGGGCACCGCATCATCCATTAATCTTGCTGCCCGTGAAATTACATCTTCTTGGACAGAAGCTTCTTTAACATGGAATACACAGCCCACTGTTGATTCAACAATTCTGGACTATAACACTCATTCGACTTCCACTGCATATGAGATGTTCAGTTGGGATATCACCAAAGCTGTTCAAAATTGGTATAACGACGGTAACAATTACGGTATTTCTATTTACCCTGTGACCGAGTATACCGGCTCGGGAACATATGCATATGTGGGATTCTATTCTGCAGAAAACCCCAATATATACGATAATACCGTTCCTATGTTTAAAATTGAATACCGCGACACCAAAGGACTTGAAAGTATTTGGACCTATTCTTCCCACGGCGCAGGAAGTGCCGGTGCGGGATATGTGAACGGATTTAACGGAAACCTGGTATTCGTTCACGACGATATATCCACCAAGGGCTCCATACTCCCCATAACAGTAAGCCACGTATACAACAGCTATATGGCAGGTAGTAATTTCGAGTCTTCAATACCTGCAGGATATGGTTGGAAATTAAGCGTTCAGGAAACATTAACCAAAGAAACTATTGATAATGACACGTGGTATAAATACAACGATGCAGATGGCACAGATTTGTATTTCTACCATGATGACGATACCATGGACGACAATGTATATATGAGCGAAGACGGCTATGGTCTGACTGTTACCGAAACAAGCTCCGGCGCTACTCTTGCCGATGATTACGGTAATATTAAGATCTTTAACTCAAACGGTCAGATTACAAAAATACAAGACGTTTACGGAAACAAGAAGGAGTTTGAATATACAGGCAGAAAGCTCATGGCTATTTCATACACTCCGGCAAACGAAACTTCCGCTACAGTTCAAATCAGATTTATGTATTCCTCCGGTGTTTTATATCGAATAGTTGACGGTTACGATTCTACCGATTACGTGGACTTCTACTATTCCACCACGTACGATGGAAGCATTTCCACAACAAACACCGGCTATCTCCGCAAAATACAATACTCGTCCGGCGAATACTGCACATACGAATATTACTCTGACGGCAAGCTAAAATCCACCTACGATAGCGACACGGGATACACCGTTACGTACACGTATAACGGCTTCCGTGTAGCCTCTGTTGCTGAATCTGTCGGCACCACCCAAGGTCAGAGAATAGGCTTTGAGTACGCGGACAAATATTTTTCCGTACGTTCAAGCGGCAATGACGATGTATACGGTAACACCAATGACCTATACACCGTAACCTTGTTCGATAACTTCGGCAGAGCGATATGTTCATACACCAAGGACTATTATGGCAACGTATACGGCGCATCCTATGCAAAGTACACCCAAAACGATATCGGCAAGAAGACAAACAACAAGCTTACTGTATCTTCTGTTAAAGGTATAACCGCAGAAAACTTCGTTCTCGACGGCGATTGTGAATCCGTCGATGAATGGACTACGGGATATTCCGGTTCCGGATATACAGCCACTATCTCAAGTACCGAAAAGCTTTTTGGTAACTACTCATTAAAGCTTTCGCAGACGAATGATTCGGGTTACGTGCAAAAATACCAGACTGTTACTGTTCCCGCATCGGGCACGTACACCCTTTCCGCATACGTTAAAACATCCGGTGTAACCGCAACCTCCGGTGGTGCAATCATACAGCTTGGAGCAACTGTTGGTGAATATATAACCGGAACTACCGATACAAGTATAAACAACGGTTGGAAACGTATCAGCGTAACTCAGTATTTAGGCGCAGGAACCTGCAACATATATCTCCGTTTAGCTTATGCTACCGGTACTGTTTACTTTGATAACGTTCAGCTTGAAAAAGCAGAAGTAGAATCCGACTACAACTTTATCGAAAACAGCTCGATTCGCAGTTCGGATTACTGGACCGGCTCATTCTCTGCGCTTGAAACCGAAGCATACCGCGGACACGTTGGCACAGTTTCCGGTTCTGCGGCTAGCGCAAAGAGCGTATACCAGACCGTCCCTCTTAACGTACCTGCCAGCACCACCTTTATGGTTTCCGGCTGGGCAAGAGCAAACTCCGTACGCCTTACAGATACCCGCCGTTTCGGTCTGTCCGTAACGCTGACATACAGCGATAACACCACCGAAGAACATTACGCCAACTTCAACCCCGAGAACACCGGCTGGCAATATCTTGCTGCCGCCGTTGTACCCGAAAAGGATTTGACCGTAACCTCCGCAAAGGTCGCTTTTGTCTATGATTACAACTGCAACACGGCATACTTTGATGATATTTCCTTCACCATCGAGCCTGCGCAGACTTATGCTTATGACGAAAACACCGGCAAGCTCAAAACGGCTAAGGATATTTACGGTCAGAACGAATCCCTCACGTATTACCCCAACGGAATTGACGTTCAGACCTATTCACCCATTAACAACGGCACATACACCTATGACTATCATTATGTCGGCAGCGTCAACACCCACGATGTAAAGAAGATAGACCGTTCTCTTAACGGTGTTACACAGACGCTTACATATGAGTATGACGAATACGGCAACGTAGAGCAAAGCGTTCTTTCCAACAGCGTAACGAGCGAGATAATTTCCTCTTCTGCAACCTATACCGATAACGGCAACTTCCTGGCCTCCTCCACCGATTCTCTCGGCTCTACTACCGAGTACGGTTATGACAGTGTAACTAAGCTCCTAAAGTATATCCAGGATGCAAACGGCAACAAAACCGCGTATATTTATGATAACCGCGACAGAGTTACCACCGTTTACTTGGATGCAGACAAAGATGACACCGCCGATACCACCGAGAGCAGCGTGGCATATCTCTATGCATCCGGCAGACTTTCCGGCATAAACACCGCCACAACAGCGTATACCATTTCGTACGATACCTTTGGTAATATGGTATCCGTTTACGCAGGATATCACCTTCTCGCGGCTTACACCTATACCGCAGGAAACGGAAAGCTTACCCGTATGACCTACGGAAATGGCGAATATGAAGATTATACCTATGATAATCTTGACAGATTGGTTAAGGTAACGTATAATGGTAACAGTGAAAACGATTACATTATCGTTTACGATTCCAACGGCAGACTTGCAAAAGCCGCGGACGGCAAGGTTGGCATAACCTACCTTTACGAGTATGATTCTCTTGACCGTCTTATCCGCGCATACCAAAAGGATTCTTCCGGCAACACCGTATTTGCTGTTGAAAATTCCTATGATGAATACGGAAGAGCGAAAAGCTCAAATGTTGTTATCGGCAACAAGAGTATGGAATATGTACTCACCTACAAGACAAACACTAATCTTGTAAGCCATGTATATATGCCTGAAACCAGTGTTATGTCTGCTATCAATTATACTTACGATAACTTTGATAGACTCACCATAAAGAATTCATCTCTATCCACTCTTGCAGATATATATGAAAAGTACGAGTACTATACTTATACCGATGCAGACGGAACGGTATATACAACACCATTAATATCCAAGCTTACTTTTGAAAACAAGCGCGGCAGTACCGATGTGGAACCCGCAGAGGTTTACGAATACACGTATAACGCACTTGGATATATTACGTCTGTAAGCAGGAACGGTATTGTTATTGCGTATTACAGCTATGATGCATTAGGTCAATTGGTACGTGAAATTAACGCTGATTCCGGTGAAATTTACGTATACACTTATGATAAAGCCGGTAATATAACAAAAAAAGAAGTATATACCGGCGATATCGGAAATCTTACTGATACTATTAACTACACCTACAGCACCTCTTCTTGGAAAGACCTTCTTACCAACTACGATGGCACGGCAATATCCTACGACCATATAGGTAACCCCACTAATTGGGTTGGTATATCTTCACTTACTTGGAATGGACGTCAGCTTGATAGTGTGAATATTGACGGATATAACACTGTAGATTATACGTATGATTCCGAAGGTATACGTACTCAAAAACGAGTGTTTGACAGTGCCGTAAATGCTTACGTAGTGCACAACTATGTTCTTGATAGCACAAGAATAGTTGCAGAAACGGTAACAGATGAATACGATAACAGTAGTTATTCTCTCTATTATCTGTACGATTCCAACGGTTATATAACCGGTTTGCATTACAACAATGCGCCTTACTATTTCCAGAAGAATATACAAGGAGATATTATTCGTATATGCAATGCTTCTGGTAACATTGTTGTAGAATATGCCTACGATGCTTGGGGTAACATTCTTTCTGTAACAGGTTCTATGGCATCCACTTTGGGTCAGTACAATCCCTTCCGTTACCGTGGTTATTACTACGATTCCGAAACCGGACTTTACTATCTGCAATCAAGGTATTATGACCCTGAAGTAGGACGATTCGTTAATGCGGATAAATATGTTTCTACAGGACATGGCATTCTTAAAAACAACATGTTTGCTTATTGCCTTAACAATTCGGTTATGGGTTATGACCCAACAGGCGAATGTTGGCGTGGAGATGGATATTATCAATTTCAATTTGCCGGCCACGATTTAGAAGTGGGCGATATGTGTAAAGAATGTGGCAAAATTGTAGATACATACTTTTTTATGCGCCCATATTTATGGTCTAATATCGCAGACTTATACCCTGAGTTATCGGGAAAAGAAATTAGTGAAAAAGTTAAATGCGCCATTGAAACAGAGCAACAGCAGTCCCAAATAGCAAGCAAGCCTACGAGCGCAAAAACAAACTGTTTTGTAGCAGGTACATTAATAAAAGCAGAAAACGGCGATGTTGCTATTGAGGATATTGAAGTTGGCGATTACGTTTGGGCGCATAACCCCGAAACCGGAGAAACTGCATTAAAACGTGTTGTGCAGACCTTTGTTAACGAAACCGATACACTCATTGAGGTTGTAATCGGTAACGAAATTATAAAGGCAACGCCGGAGCACCCGTTTTATGTTGTCGGATGTAACGATAGCCGTACTGCTGACATTGGATTTGGTGCAGGTTGGGTAAAAGCAAGAGACCTCCGCGTTGGAGACGCTTTGTGCTTGCTCTCCGGAGAAACCGTAACTGTAGAATCTGTAACAGTCACATATCTTGATACTCCTGTTAAAGTATATAACTTTGAAGTCGAAGATTTTCATACATACTTTGTCGGCGAAGATGGTTGGTTGGTGCATAATACATGCTATGATGCAAACCAACAAGCGGTTATTTCGCTTGCAAAAGAATATAGACACGGCACATCTCTCAGTAATGCTGAAATTCTATGGAGTTGGGCTGAGGAATACAACTTAACAGGTCATGGGCCTAAATATGATAGTTACCAAAATGGCAAAGTAAAACACATTCAGATTGTAGGAATTCATGTTAACATTCGTTAGACAATGTATGTGAACACATTCTTGCATTAACGAGGAGAGTAAAATGCAATTATTTAATAATGGTTATTTAATATATGATTCAGGTGCTCATAATTCTGTTGTAGAAAATTGTTGTTCTAATACCAGATATAAGGGCATACATCAATTTCATCTTTTTCCGTTAGTGAGATTTCAATCTGACCCGTTGTGCAAAGCACTAAACGAAAAACAAGCTTGGGTTAAATTAGATAACAACAGATACAAGCTTTTAGAATTTATATCCGACGAATCTTTTTTAAAACAATACATTGAAGCATGCCATAAAAACAATATATCTGTAAGGTGTTTGTATGTTGAGAGTGAGTATTCTGAAGAACTGTGCTCAAACGGACCTGCAACTACAAATTTTTTGGGTTATGAGGTTTCTGAAATACCATTTAGTGAGATGACGCTATCTGACTTATATTGTAACAAAAGATTTGAGAAATTCCGTACACTTCTCAATGAAAACGGATTGTTTTCTAATGAACGCGATGCCAACGATTTCAAAACGGAGTATAAAGCTTTGTTAGAGCAAGACCTTGTAGGTGATGGCAACGTTGATGTATATGTCTGCGCTGTCTATGAAGTAGAGGTAGAAGCTTTTTTGTCTCAATTTTAGTCGTTTGTTTTTCAACAAACGAAATCATTTTTCCAAGCCGTTGTCTTTTGACAACGGCTTGGGGACAACCCTTCCGCTTGGGGCGATCTGCTCACCAACTATGATGGTACTGCGATTACTTACGATAGTATTGGTAATCCCACCAACTGGCGCAACGCTTCCTCTCTTACTTGGAACGGAAGAACGCTCACCTCGCAAACACTCACAAACGGAAATTCCATTACTTACAAGTACAATTCTGACGGTATACGTACACAGAAACGTGTGTTTGATGATGTTGCAAGTGCATACATCACTCACGATTACGTGCTTGACGGCAGTAAAATACTGTCTGAAACCGTTACGGATAATGCGTATTACAACAGCTATACTCTGTACTATATCTATGATGCTTCCGGAAGTATAACCGGTTTGCATTACAACGGTGCGCCTTACTATTTCCAAAAGAGCATTCAGGGTGACGTACTGCGTATATGCAATGCTTCCGGTGCGGTTGTGGTTGAATACACCTACGACGCTTGGGGTAATATTCTTTCTGTAACAGGTTCTATGGCAAGTACACTTGGTCAGTACAATTCCTTCCGTTATCGTGGTTATTACTATGATAGCGAAACCGATTTGTACTATCTCAACAGCCGTTACTATGATGCTGAGGTCGGTAGATTTATAAACGCGGACAGTTATGTTTCTACTGGTCAAGGCATACTTGGATTCAATATGTTTGCATATTGTTTGAACAATCCTGTTGTGTATTTAGATGATTCAGGCGCTTTTGCAAAGAAAAAAGTTTGTTTGGATGGCTTTGAGTTTGACGGAAATACAATTTCATGCGAAATTGATTACCCTACGATGTATGGGAAAATCATCTTGTCAGTTGAAATAGAATTCAAAAAAATTGAAGACATGGCTACGATTATTAACGATTGCATCGTTGTAATGGACGGCTCTTCTATTATCATCGAACTGCCTGGTGAGCATGAAGTGAGCTTTTCATACGAAGATTACAAAATCGATGATATATCATCAAGTATTTGGAACAGTGAAGATGTTAAAATTTCCTATGTGTGGCCGTTTGGCTCAAAAGCTACTTTTAAGAGTGATGACATCGATATTACTGTAAAAGTCAAGTATAAATTCAATGTAATAAAATTTATAAGCAGTAAAATAGATGATGTTTCGTTATGCGTCCCAGCCGGAGGAAGCGGTGGAGCATACGGTGGCGGCAGTCTTTATTCCAAGAACATCTTAGCGAGTAAAACATGCGGCATTTTAGTGTATTTTTAGGAGGTATTAGATGACAAGAAACAAAAAAATAATTAAAATAAGTTTAATTGTGTTAACAACATTAATTATAATTTTGATTGCTTTATACTTCTGCTTGTCGCAAGGAATACTCAGTCGATTTATACTGTTGCTAAGCCGTACCGGTGAAAGCACTTCCGTGCCGAATATCAGCGGTACAGTTACAGATATCAGAATAACGACGGTCGCTCGTGATATTTCGAATATGCCCGGGATGTCATTTGTCGAGTATTTTCAGGGTAGAACTTTTTTGCAAATTTACTATGGATACCAGTTCGACGGTGATTGGCATGATTATCCTGCAGAAAACTATGATCTTCGCAGATTAAAGAGCAGTGATTGTGGATATGATGCTGTTTCCAGTAATCATATAGTAAAAATCGGTCAATACGTTTTGATAGCGTTTACCTCGCACAAGGATCTCGCCATAACCGATTCACTAAATTCTGAAGTAGTAGCAATGACCGAATATTATACGTCCGGCACTGATGTCTCCTCTGATTCCGCTAAATACGGGCAAATCATAGAGAATACATTGGAAGGGAATATATTTAATTATGAATATGAGATAACCAGCGGATTTGATAAATGGTATTATATAATATTGGAATATGATGATATTCCTGAGGATTATGTTGTGTCATATTCGCTTGGCGACAGTGAAACTCCTCCCATCTACACCTATGATGATATTATGGAAGCCCTGAATCGGAAATAACCCATAAGCGCAACCATCCTTAAAACAAATTATGCCCTCCTACACAAAGGAGGGCATTTTTGTATAATTCGTGAGCCCATCTTGACAAAACCTGTATTTAGTGGTAAAATGCGTATACAGTGAATAACATCTGCGAAAAAGCAAGGTGTTACGCATATCCCGAGTGTTTTTCCACCCTGTTTTTTTCGCAGGGTGGTTTTTGCTTTTTACACGTATAACGCACTTGGATATATTACCAATATAAAGAAGAACGGTACAACGATTGCCACTTACAGCTATGATGCTTTAGGACAGCTTGTGGGCGAAACGGTTAATAACCAAATATATATCTATTCCTACGATAAAGCCGGTAATATAACCCAAAAGCATGTATATACCGGTGATATCGGAAATCTTACCGATACTATTAACTACACTTACAGCACCTCTGCTTGGGGAGATCTTCTCACCAATTACGATGGTACTGCGATTACTTACGATAGTATCGGTAATCCCACTAATTGGCGTAATTCTTCCTCTCTGACTTGGGACGGAAGAATGCTCATATCTCAAGAGCTTACTAATGATAATTCCATTACGTACAAGTACAATTCTGACGGTATACGTACACAGAAGCGTGTATTTGATGATGTTGCAAGCGCTTACATCACTCACGATTACGTGCTTGATGGAACGAAGATATTGTCCGAAACGGTTACAGATGCTGCATACGGTAACAGCTATGCGCTGTACTACGTCTATGACGCCAATGGAAGTATTACAGGCTTGCACTACAACGGTGCGCCTTACTATTTCCAAAAGAGTATTCAAGGCGACGTGCTTCGTATATGCAATGCCGGCGGTGCTGTAGTTGTTGAATACGCCTACGATGCATGGGGTAATATCCTTTCTGTAACAGGCTCAATGGCAACTACTTTAGGACAGTACAATCCCTTCCGTTACCGTGGTTATTACTACGATGGCGAAACTGATTTGTACTATCTGCAGTCAAGATACTATGATGCTGAGGTTGGCAGGTTTATAAATGCAGACGGTGTTGTCGGAGCAAACGGCGGATTACAGGGTTACAATATGTTTGCGTATTGTAACAATAATCCGGTTGCTTTTTCCGACCCAAGTGGCTATGTTGCGTACAAATTATCCGACAACGCTTATGGAGACAATCCTTTTCATGGAGAGCCGATTTTCGGTAGCGGTGGAGGGCTTAGCAAAAGCAACTCGGTGACTATTAATCACGGGATAGGTGACCTTACTCTCTATGGCATCACTAAAGCTGATATTAATGTTAAATTCTCCCGAAATAATAAAACATTGATACTAAATCTATATGGAGAGGTGCTTTACTTCAAAATATGTGCACGCGGTGTAATATCAACAAATGCCCCCGACAACATTACCATAAAGTACGATAGTCGGTATAATATTCATACTATAATTTACACTGTTGAAGCAGAAAGAAAAGTTATATATTTGTTTTTTAGTTCAGCCGGTTCGCGCACACGAGGAACTTATTCGCAAGATATTGGAAGTTTGCTTTTCGGTTCGCCAAGTGCCAACAATCTTGAAAGTGTCGGCGGAGGCGGCGGAGGTCCCGGTTTTGTTCGCTATAAAATAGATAATTATTCCACTATTGATTTAGAAGAGATTCTTAAATAATTTTTAGGAGGTAACTTATGAAAAAAATCAACCGCGCAGCAGCGTATATATTGCTTATCGGTATATGCTTGATGCTTTTTTCCTGCGCCAAAGAGCCTCAACCTGTTAAGCTGTCTGAGGGAAATTTCGAAATTATACCGGAATCAGTCATAAAATATGATGAAGCATTCTTAAGATATGATGACCCCATTGATGTAGCACTTGCGGTAACTCGCCCTAAAGAAGCGTATATGAAACCCGATTTTGCAGGAACCATAACAGAACTGCGTGTTTCTTTAGTAAAGCGTGACCTGCCGTTAAATGAATGGTACCAAGACAATCTATCGCACGACGATGAGGAAGTGTATCAGTTCTATTACGGTTATTTTTCAGATGGAGTATGGCACGATTTCCCGGCAGAAAACTACGACTTAAAAATAATATCCGAACCTGGTAGTGGACCGTTGTCATTACAGTTTCATCACGTCGTTCGTATAGGGCCGTATATACTATTAGCGTTCAAGCCGTATAGTTCAACACATCCGGTTACTATCGATGACACGTTAAATTCATCAGCATTAAAGATATCGAAATATGAACATTCTTACAATAGTCCCGAATATTCTTATATTATCGACGGTCAACTAAAGATAAGCTCCGAAAATGATGTCGTATTAATTACGGGTCCTATCGACACATATTATATCGCAGTAGAATACGATACGCTTCCAAAAGATTACAGCGTTACGTTCAAACAGGAACATCCAAAAAGACCTATTGATGTTACCTTCACCTACGACGATATCATGGAAGCCCTGAACCGCGAATGGTAATAAATTACAAGCCGTTGTCTTTTTGACAACGGCTTGAATTTATAGTTTTCCATAGTGGTTTTTCAACACAAGAACCACTCCTATGATAACCGTGACAGAGTCACCACCGTTTACTTGGATGCAGACAAAGATGACACCGCCGATACCACCGAGAGCAGCGTGGCTTACCTCTATGCATCCGGCAGACTTTCCGGCATAAACACCGCTACAACGGCGTATACCATTTCGTACGATACCTTTGGTAATATGGTATCCGTTTCCGCAGGCGGTAACGTTCTTGCAACTTACACCTATACCGCAGGAAACGGAAAGCTTACCCGTATGACCTACGGAAACGGAGAATACGAGGAATATACCTACGATAATCTTGACAGATTGGTTAAGGTAACGTATAATGGTAACAGTGAAAACGCTTTCACCGTGCTGTATGATTCCAACGGTAGACTTGCAAAAGCCGTGGACGGCAAGGCAGGTATAACCTACCTTTACGAGTACGATTCCCTCGACCGTCTTATCCGTGCATACCAAAAGGATGCAAACGGCAACACTATCTTCGCTGTTGAGAATTCTTATGATGAATACGGTAGAGCGAAAGGTTCAACCTATGTTATAGACGGTACGGAATACAACTACGGTATATCCTACAAGGAAAACACTAATCTTGTATCTTTCTACAACTTGCCCGGCAACAGCTTTGGCTATTCTTACGATAACTTCGATAGACTTACCTCTAAAATCAATCCCCTTTACGGATACACATATTCCTACAAAAATGGAACATCGTTAGTATCTTCACTTACCATCGGCACAAATTGCCACGGAACCTCTGATGTATACTCATATACTTATGATGCTCTTGGTAATATTGTTGCTGTCAGAAAAGACGGAGTATTGATGTCAGAGTACGAATACGATGCGTTGGGACAGCTTATCCGCGAGGATGATGTTGTTAATTCTAAAGCATACGTGTATGAATATGATAACGCCGGAAACATACAGAAAACGTATACGTTTGACGAAACCGGTGCAAGCGCATCACATTGGATGGACGTATATCCCGCATTAGGTGAGATAACCGAAACGTATACGTATAGCGACAGCGCTTGGGGAGATTTGCTCACCAACTACAATGGTACTGCAATCTCTTACGACAGCATTGGTAATCCTACTAATTGGATTGGCATATCCTCACTGTCTTGGAGTGGAAGAACATTAGACAGAGCTGTTCTCCAATCCGAACACTACATAGACTATACCTACAATTCCGATGGTATCCGTACAAGAAAGTATGAGTTCAACGGTAACGAGCAGTATTTGTATGACCACAGCTACGTGCTTGACGGAAGTACCATAGTAAAAGAAACTATACGGTATTCTTCTGCATTCAACGGTGATTCTACCACGGTTCTTGAGTATTATTACGATGAATCCGGAGTAAATTCGTTCAGATATAATGGTACTTTGTATTATTACGTAAAGAACATGCAAGGCGATGTAATCGGAATTATGGACGGTTCCGGCGCTGTCGTAGTTGAATATGCCTACGACGCCTGGGGCAATATCCTTTCTGTAACTGGTAGTCTTGCTTCTACAGTGGGTCAGATAAATCCGTTTAGATACAGAGGATATTATTATGACTCTGAAACAGATTTGTACTACCTTAACAGCCGTTACTATGATGCTGAGGTTGGTAGATTTATAAACGCAGACGGTATCGTTGGTGCAAACGGCGGATTACAGGGTTACAATATGTTCGCATATTGTAATAATAGTCCTGTAATGTACGTGGACCCAAGTGGATATACGGTTGCATATGACCTTGATCCGCTGAGTGATAAAACAGAACGAGGCGAGCTTTTAGGTCCTGATGGGGGCGGTTCGGGGTATTATTTCAGTTTCGGAAACGCAACTTATAGCAGCGTGTGTAACGGTGGTATATTTAAAGGCGGCGGGTCCTTTGGTTATACGAGCTCTGGAATAAAATCCTCGTTTTATGCTGGACAAAACACAGCTGCCTATGATGAAGCCTATATCAACAGTTCATACAATTATAGCGATTCAAATATAGTTTCTAAAGATTGTTTGGAGAATATTCTTAGTGAAGCTGCCAAAATTGCGAATAGCAGTATTAGTGGTAAGGGGCACAGAGCCGGCACATTAAAACATTCTTTGTTTACTAAACTAATAGATGCATATGGATACACAAATGTTAAGACTGAGGTTTCATTTTTGAATGGCAATTTGTGTTCATATGGTGCAAAAGGTAGCGTAAGATTTGATGTCATTATGGTAGACGCCAACGGTGAAATTCTATATGCATGGGACTTTAAAACAGGTTCAGCGCGACTTTCCCCGTCAAGAATAAAACGCATGCAGAACGCTTCTGGCTATACAGGGGATATTTATCCAATTTATTGAGGTGAGAAATGGGGATTCCACAAAGACTTTATAAGCACTTCACTCCATATTTTAAAGAGCGCGGCTTCAAGAAAAAAGGTAATTGTTTCTTTAGAATTGAGAATAATGTGGCATATTGTATTACGTTTGAGTTTCCAAGTTATGTGAGAGTATGGGGGCATATATTGCCGTTATTTATGCCGACAGAATTCCGACATCTTACGTATGGCAATAGAATAGAACAAGGCTATCGTTACCTACAAAACACACTTTCCAAGTTTGAAGATGTATCAGATGCCCAGATAGAGATGTGGTTTAAAGAAATGACAAGCGTATTAGAATATGATGTATTCAGCTTTTTTGAATCGATTTCCACACCTCAAAAATTGCTTCAATATTGTGAAGTTCCGGAGTACAGACGAAATAAGCTTATGCCATATGGTGGACCAAATTTATTTCGTTTAAAAAGCTACACGGCACTTTATGTTGGAGAAAAAAGAAAAGCCAAGCAAGCAATCTCGGAATACGAAAACAGCGTGCTTTCATCGTCTTCATATGATAAAGCGAACACTTACACACAAGCTCAAGTTTCTGAGATAAAAGAACTGTACAAGTTACTTTCCGCATCGGATGAAAAACGAATCGAATATTTAAAAAACATGTGTTGTTCTACGGCAAAGCTTTTTGAATAATTGAGCATTGTATTAACGAAAGAACAACCGCACCTCGTTTCGTACGACTGCAAGCAACTTACTGTAAAACACACTTTCGATTCGATGCTTTTGCATAATCATTGTACACTCCCTCGAGCCGTTGTCTTCTTGACGACGGCTTGGGGACAACCCTTCTGCTTGGGGCGATTTACTTACCAGTTATGATGGCACAAGTATATCCTATGACAGTATAGGTAACCCCACCAACTGGCGTAACTCTTCCTCTCTTACTTGGGACGGAAGAACGCTCATATCTCAAGAGCTTTCTAATGATAATTTCATTACGTACAAGTACAATTCTGACGGTATACGCACACAGAAGCGTGTATTTGACGATGTTGCAAGTGCTTACATCACTCACGATTACGTGCTTGACGGCAGTAAAATACTGTCTGAAACCGTTACGGATAATGCGTATTATAACAGCTATACTCTGTACTATATCTATGATGCCAATGGAAGCATAACCGGTTTGCACTATAACGGAACACCTTATTATTTCCAAAAGAGCATACAGGGCGACGTGCTTCGTATATGCAATGCCAGCGGTACTGTAGTTGTTGAATATACTTATGATGCTTGGGGCAATATTCTTTCCGTAACCGGTTCTATGGCATCCACTTTGGGACAGTACAATCCCTTCCGTTATCGTGGTTATTACTACGATTCTGAAACTGATTTGTACTACCTCAACAGCCGTTACTATGATGCTGAGGTCGGTAGGTTTATTTCTGCGGATGGATTTGTTGGCGCTAATGGTGGTATTCTTGGCTACAATATGTTTGCGTATTGTAGTAATAATCCCATAGTTTTCACTGATTATAGCGGTAACGCTTGTTCTTTTGCATATAAAAGTGATGACCTATGTTCAGGAAGCAATAGCGGTCTTGGGGTTTCTGTAGGTGTGGGCATAGGACTAGCAGCGCTTTTGATAGCAGGCGCAGAATTTATAGAATCTGTAGTTGATGGAATTTCAGACGCCATTGGCACTATTCAAGAAAAAATCACACAAAAAAGGAAGACCGCAGCAGAAGAAAAGCAGAGAAGTAAAGCTATAGAAAAAGTAATAGAGGAAGCTAAAAAACTTGAAGATGGACAGTGTCTTATTATCGCATGGGGAAACGATAAAATTCCTTTCATATATGGCGGAGTTGTTTCTATCGAAGCGGCTATAGTGATAACTGCTTCTGACATGCTAGCTGGATGTTTATCACTTTTTCCGTCAGAGTATAGAAATATTGCTATTGTTACGCCGCTCAAATCTGATGCTTTTCGATTCATTGTTGGCATCGGAAGCGTTCCGACTGAGGACGCAAATTGGGCAAACCATAGTCCAATGCCGCATTATCACACAACTCCACACATTTTAACTGTTGGCGGCAAGGAATATGATATTCATGCATTCTATTTAAATTAGTGGTTGTAATTGTGATAATAATTCTTTTTCTGATAGGAGGTACAATTATGATTGAATTGAATATGCCATATTTATTAGCAGATAATATTTTCGTACCAATCGAAGCGCTATGCGAGTATCCTGAAAACAAACACTATACATTTCTATGCTATTCGATAGAAGCAGGCAAAACCGAAGCGAGATATAAAATGTGCGGTCAACCTTTTTTGCTTTCAGAAGAAGAAATCAAGAAAGCGTTCCCTTTAGAAATTAAATGTGCAGATTGCTTATTTCGCATAACGGCAAAGAATTTTGATAACAATCTATACCAAAAAAATTATTGCAATCAAACGGACAGCATGATGCACATCGGTATATTGCCATTTAGTCCTGCGTGCCAAATGTTCAGACCAAGCAGCGAGCCCTATGTAAAACAAGATTATAATGCCACAGCGCAACTTATAGATTCCATATTTCAAGATGTTGAGGTAGAGGAATACTGCATAAGAAGCGAAAAACGTGAAGTTACTGAATTGTGCGGTCATTTGGGCGGAATGCTTTCGGAAGATATTTTTGATGAAACGTTTTGTTTTTCCGATAAAAACATTTTAGCAGTGAAAGACTATATTCCTCATTTCATACCCGCTTTCAATAACATTTGGAAGCCGAGCGCTTTCACTATAAAACGCAGTGACTTTAATTACCATTTTTACCTTCACGAGTTTTCGAATTCTGAATACAACGCATTCATTTTTCGCGAATCAAACATCGTTATTGTTTGTCATTATGAATATGTGTATAAAATGAAGTATTTGTAGTTCTAATAATCAACATGTTCCCCCAAGCCGTTGTCTTTTTGGCAACGGATTGGGGACAACACTTCCGCTTGGGGCGATCTGCTCACCAAGTGGTGTGGTGCAACAATTACCTATGACGAAATAGGTAATCCTACTAATTGGATAGCGTATAACCTCACGTGGGACGGAAGAGAGCTTTCGACGTTAAACGGAAACACTTTCAGTATGTCTTTCAAATACAACAGTGACGGTATTCGCACATCCAAAACTGTTGTGGACACATCGGCATCTCAAGATTATACCGTTAAATATGTTCTCGACGGAAGCAAGATACTTCGTGAAACACATATCGACAATACTACAAATGCTGTGATTCGCACTTTGGATTTCTTCTATGATGATATTTGTTATTCACCTGTTTGCTATATGTTGCGTGCTTATTAACCATTCCCGTTTATATATTATCATTTTTGATTTTGCGCAGACACGAAAACAAACGTCCGTATTCAAAAAAAGAAGCAGAAGCTTTTGATAATTATAACAAGCAATTAGAAGAATCAAATAATCGCGTCAACGAGATCGTTTTACAGCTTAAAGATTCCGATATCCCGCCGAAATATTTGTATACATATGCTATTAGTTGGATGATAGATGTCGCGGAAAAGAAGCGAATACACTATTTATCAGATTTAATCGATCTTTATGAAGCGAATGTGTATGGTACGAACGCGTTATATGCAAGTAGTTTGCTTAAAGACAAGATTAAGATTGATCCGGTAAACCTGGAAACGGAAACTCCAATTCAACAAGAAAAACAAAATGTCGATGACGAGCCCACGGAGAAAAAACGATACATAAAAGAATTCAATATTACAAAAGTAAACACGAAAGATATTGACGAATTGGATTCAATGATCGGACTTGCTTCGGTTAAAATTCAGTTAGAAAAATTCAGGGCAACTATCAACTACGAGGCGAGGCACGGAAATCAAAGCCATTCTACGTATCATATGAAATTCATTGGAAACCCAGGCACGGGCAAAACAACGGTTGCTAAAATTATGGCGGCAATACTTTATGATGCAGGAATTATTACAAGTCCTAAATATATTTCTGTTAATGGTAACGACTTGATGGGTCAATATACCGGACAAACTGCTCCGACCATCGACGCCTTGTTTGATCAGGGAAAAAACGGCCTAATTTTTATTGACGAAGCTTATTCACTTGCAACCGCCGCAAGACATATCAACGGAAGCGGTTATGGATTAGAAGCCGTCAACCAATTGCTGACGCATTTGGAATCAAAAGAAAGTAATACCGTGGTCGTATTTGGCGGTTATGAGGCTCCTATGAATTATTTTTTTGATATGAATCCCGGACTTCGTTCTCGCGTGCCTTTAACTATTTTCTTCCCAGACTATACAGCGCAAGAGCTTGTTGAAATTCTAAAACTTAATCTGCAAAAACGAGGTCACGATCTCAGTGATGCCGCTATGCCTATTTTGCTTGAGCTGTTTGAGCAAAAAATAAACATTTGCAAAAAACACGGCGCTCCTTTCTCAACGGTCGCTACGCAAGAAACGTATCTGACGAATTGCATAGCCAACACGCAGTGAATTTCACAAAAGATAATACGATCGGAGCAACGATTACAACAGCAGATATTCATGTTGATGATTTGCTGAATTTGGATTAAATATTAAAACAGTAAAAGAGTGGACCAATACAAGTCCACTCTTTTTTGCGTGTTGTGGTGATAAAATTTAAAATGTGCCTGCTAAGACTCCACAAAATTTGAAAGCGAAATTATCTAAAACTAAAGCCTTTTTTAAAAAAACTCCACAGATTTAGAAATAGCCCGTTTTGACAGCACTTTTGTGTTTTTATTCTATTATTTCATAGCCCTGCTTTACATAGTGTTTATCCGAAAACTGCTCGTACAGACTCTGTATGCTTTCGAACTCAACGGTAAGGTTAAGCACGCAGACCATACACGCGCTCTCGTCGTTATCCACAAGGCTGTACAATTCCTTTACGGAATCAGCGTTATAATAATTCATAGCGTAGTCATGCTCACTTAAATTACCGTAGAATTCGTAGGTGTATTCTTTTATCACACCGTCTTCGGTAACGTAAACCAGATACACGTCGCAATCCAGCGCTCGGTCATACGGTTTTTTGACTACCAGCTTTTGCTCATCGGATACTCCCATTTCTTGCACGTAAGCATTCATCGCTTCGTCATCACGGAGGATCTTGCTTCTGCCATCGTCTGCGATACAGGATGGCAGCACAAGGAAAATCACGATAAGCGCAATAATAAACGCTCTGTACTTCATAGTTTAATCAAGAAGTCCCTTTGCATAAAGGAATTCTGCGGTAAGCAATCCGCCGCCTGCGGCACCGCGGAGGGTGTTGTGGGAAAGGCATACGAACTTGTAATCGAATATGCTGTCCTTGCGGAGTCTGCCTACGCAAATGCCCATACCGCCCTCGGTATCACGGTCAACGCCGGTCTGGGGACGGTTATCCTCTTCAAAATAGGTTATAAACTGCTTGGGTGCGGAGGGAAGATCCAGTTTTTGGGGCTCGCCTTCAAAATTCTTCCAAGCATCGAGCATTTCCTGCTCTGTGGGAGGATTTGTAAACTTTACGGAAACGGTTGCAAGGTGTCCGTCGGAAACGGGCACGCGAACGCACTGAGCTGAGATAACGGGCTTCTCTGCGTTAACGATAACGCCGTTTTCCACCTTGCCCCATATCTTGAGAGGCTCTTTTTCGCTCTTTTCTTCCTCGCCGCCGATATAAGGAATAATGTTATCCAATATACCCTCAAAGCTTTCCAGAGTTTTGCCTGCGCCGGAAACTGCCTGGTAAGTGCTTACGTTGATATATTCGATACCGCGATCCATAAGGGGAGTAAGGGCGGGAACGTAGGTCTGTATAGAGCAGTTGGGCTTAACTGCGATAAATCCGCGCTTTGTGCCCAAACGCTTTTTCTGTGCTTCAATTACCTCGGTATGATGAGGGTTGAGCTCGGGAATAAACATAGGAACATCGGCAACACCGCGGTTTGCGGAGTTGTTGGAAACTACGATAATCTCTGCCTTTGCATAGGTTTCTTCAAGATTTTTCGTGTATGCCTTATCCATATCGATAGCGCAGAACACGAAATCGCACTTTTCCTTTATGGTTTCTATATCCTCGGAATCTACTATTTCCATATTCTTAACGTATTCGGGCATGGGAAGGGGAACGCGCCATCTGTTGCCAACAGCTTCGGTATAGGTCTTTCCTGCGCTTCTTGCAGATGCGGCAAGACAGGTAACGTCAAAATAAGGGTGGTTTTCAAGTAAGGTAATAAAGCGCTGACCGACCATACCGGTTGCGCCTACGATACCGGCTCTTTTTTTCATAATAACACAATTTCCTTTGCTAAATAAGATCTTTGTATATGCCCGGCACGCTGTCCTCTATGACCGTCGCGCCTGACATTTTGTTGTAAAAATCAACGGGACCGGCAGAACCGATTATGGCGTAGCCGTAGCCCTCGTCACGCATAGCCTCCATACAGCGGAGAAACAGCGCGCCGCCGATACCCTTGCCGCGCTGAGTTTCATCAACACCCGTAGGGCCGAAGAAATCGCGGTAGGTACAATCGTAGCCTGCAAATCCCAATATTTTTTTCTCGTTAACATCGTATGCAATAAAGCAGCTTACGGGGAACTTAGTGAATGCGGCAGAAATTTCATCTGCCCATCCGTCACCGAAATGCTCTCTTACCCATTCAACCACCTTCGTTTTGTTGGGTGTCATGGGGCGTATTATCGCAATACCGTTATCTTCTAATTTTTTATAAAGACCGTTTGTTTCGGGCAGCTTATAAAGCTTTACCAGCATATCGGGCATAACAGAATACTCCTTTTGTTTTATGTAATGTTTATGGGGACGGAAATTACCTCCGTCCCCCTTGTTTGTATTGGTTTTAGTTGGAAGTGTCGCTGATTTCTTCGCTGACTTCTTCGCTTTCCTCGGTATCGGAGGTTTCGTCTCCGTCCTCGTCCTCGGCTGTGTTGTTGTCCTTGGTTACGGTAGCCTTGGTGTAAGCGTCAAACGGTGTCCAATCGGCGATCATATTGTCCTTGAAGTTAAGGGTGGTGATCGTCTCTGCATCAAACGCGCCTTTGAGATCAGAAATATCCTTGATCGCGTTATCGGAAAGGTTAAGAGAGGTAAGCTCCTTCTTATCCTTAAGACCGCTTACGTCCTTAATGGCGTTTGCGGAAAGGTCAACGGTGGTGAGCTTGGAAAGGTTTGCAAGAGCGGCGGTGTTTTTCACGTCACTGTTGTTGATGGTGAGCGTGGTAAGCTCGGTCATACCTGCTATAGCGGATATATCCTGTATGCCGGTGTAGCTTATAGACAGGCTTTCCAGCTTGGTCAGATCCTTAAGCGCGCTGATATCGGTAAGATCGGTTGCGGCGTTGTCCTCATCAAAGACAAGACTGAGAGCGGTAAGGTTCTTAAGACCTGCGAGAGGCTCAACGTTGGTAATACCGCTGTTGCCGGAAAGGTCGAGGCCTTCAAGGGAGGTAAGAGTCTTGAGTCCTTCAAGTGAAACGATAGCGTTATCGGAAAGATCCACGGTTTCGATAACGGGTGCGATAATAGATACCTCTGCAATTTCGTTGCCGTCTGCGTAGACTGCCTTAAGATTGTTAAGCTCTATGTCGAGCTTGGTGAGCGCGTTGGAAGAAAGGGAAAGATTGATAAGCGCGGAATCTGCGGAGAACGCGGGAAGGGTCTCAATCTTGTTGGAGGAAAGCTCGAGAGTTTCAAGCTTTTCAAGCTTTTCAACGCCGTCAACGGAGGTGAGAGCGTTGCTGCCGAGGTACAGACCGAGAAGCTCTTTTGCGTTCTCAACGCCTTCTACGGAAGTAAGCGCCGCAGAGGAAGCGTCAAGTACCATAAGGTTGGGGAAGCTTTCGATACCCTCAAGATTGGTAATAGCGGAGTAAGCAACGCCGAGATACTCAAGCTTGGTAAGAGCGGAAAGGTCGGTAAGACTGTCAAGGTCGGAGGGAACGATAGAGCTGTATACGGTGGAAGCGGAAACGGTGGAGGAGCTTCCGTAGATCTGCGCATACATACTTGCGATGTAAGCGTCGTAGCTTATGTTATAAGCGGTGCTGCTGTCGATAACGGAGAGTACGCGGAGGTTTGTAAACTTAACGATATCTTCAACGGTGGAAGGCGTAGCGTATACCTGAACGGTATCGAAGGTAGGAGTTTCTTCTTCGGAAACGTCGGAGGTTTCTGCAGATTCTTCCGCTTCTTCCTCGTCCTCGGTTTCTTCGTTCATTGTACGGGTGTTTTCGATGATATAATCAGCATAATCAGCCTTGCCGAGAGTGACGTAGGGCACGGTTATTGTCTGGTAGCTGTTGCTGGAGTCTGCGGTAACGTAGCAGGATACTACCATAACCTCGAATTCCTCAAGGTCCTTTTCATCAATGAAAAGTGCGGGAGTGCCGATTCCGTCTGCAAGTGCTGCAGCAAAGGTATCGTCTTCGAAATAAGGGGAGATGGAAAGAATTTTGTCAATTGCGATCCAAGCGATCATCGCTACGAGGATCACCGCCAGAGAAACTGCGATGATTGATGTAAGTTTCTTTTCGTTTTTCTTAAGAAAATTGCTCATTTTAATTTGGGCTCCTTTTGGGATTTTTTATAAAAGTAAAAATTATAACCTAATCTTTGTACGCAAACAGCTCGTTAAACAGTTCTACGTTTGCCTTGTATTCCTCTTCGGTTCTGCCGAACAGCAATTCACCTGCTTCGCTGTTGGGGAAACGGCGTATGCATACTATAATATCTTCCGGCATCGTATTAAAGCCGGGAAGGGAATATATGTCCAGATCCTTAAGGTATACGGAATATTCATCTCTGGGATTTTCGGGCATATTATCTTCCTCCAGCACGGTGTCCAAAGGTGCTATTACCTTCATGGACAATGCCAGATCGTAATAATACTCCTCCATAAGATAAATTACCGAATCTCCTATGGTAACTGCCATATTAAACTGCTCTTTCGTATCGGAATCAAGGTCGGCATTTACAACCACTCTTGAATATTCCACGTCTGCAGAAGGATCGGCGAGTATTATCTCCCCATCGGAAACGTAATCGCCTTCTCCCAATATGGGATAATTCTCATACCTTGTTTCTGCGGCAATGCTTTGTACGGATACTATTCTTTCTCCGTCCCCGTTGGCGTCGGGTATCATATCCTGCAACGAGCCTTGCAACAGATCCTGAACGGATATGGAAAGCTTTAAGGGACCGACATACAGAATATTAACGTCGGGCTCGTCATTTCTCGAGCAGGATACTACTGCAAAGATCACCAAAGCGATAATAAGAGCAATAGATATTATCATCCATTTGTGGGACCACCAAAGGTGCTCCAGCCACAAACGGGCTTCACTTTTTCTTTTTTCTTCCATAGTTATTTACTTTCGGGCTTCATAGTGGGGAAGAAGAGAACGTCGCGTATAGCGGGGCTGTCTGTAAGCAGCATTACCAAACGGTCTATTCCGTAGCCGATACCGCCTGTGGGAGGCATACCCAGCTCAAGGGCATAAAGGAAATCCTCGTCCGTGGTGTTGGCTTCTTCATCACCCTGCGCCAGCAAGGCTTCCTGCGCCTTAAAACGTTCACGCTGGTCGATGGGATCGTTAAGCTCGGAATATGCGTTGCACATTTCCCAACCGTTCATAAACATTTCAAAACGTTCAACGTATTCGGGATTACCGGGCTTTTTCTTGGTAAGAGGGGATATTTCAATGGGATGATCCATAACGAAGGTAGGCTGAATAAGATGCTCTTCAACAAATTCTTCAAAGAAGAGGTTGAGTATATCGCCCTTCATGTGGCGTTCCTCGTATTCAACGTGATGCTCCTTGGCAACTGCGCGCGCCTGCTCAAGGGTGGTTATTTCGTTAAAATCAACGCCGGAGTACTTCTTTACAGCGTCAACCATAGTGATGCGCTCAAAGGGCTTGCCCAGATCCATTTCCACACCGTTGTATGTAATGGTGGTAGTGCCGAGAACCTCCTGCGCTACGTGGCGGAACATATTTTCCGTAAGATCCATCATACCGTTGTAATCGGTATATGCCTGATAAAGCTCCATAAGAGTGAATTCGGGGTTGTGTCTGGTATCAAGACCCTCGTTACGGAAAACTCTGCCGATCTCGTAAACCTTCTCCAAACCGCCGACAATAAGGCGCTTTAAGTAAAGCTCAAGAGATATTCTCAACTTAATATCAAGGTCAAGCGCGTTAAAGTGGGTCTGGAAAGGTCTTGCAGCCGCGCCGCCCGCGTTGGAAACCAGCATAGGAGTTTCAACCTCCATAAATCCCTGACTGTCAAGATATTTACGGATGGAGCTTATGATCTTGGAGCGGTTGATAAAGGTCTGCTTTACCTCGTTGTTCATTATAAGGTCAACGTAACGCTGACGGTAACGCATATCGGTATTGGTAAGACCGTGGTACTTTTCGGGGAGTATCTGCAAGCTCTTGGAAAGCAGGGTAACCTTGGAAGCGTGAATGGATATTTCACCGGTCTTGGTAAGGAATACTTCGCCTTCGATACCCACGAGATCGCCGATATCCAGCTTTTTAAACGCCTTGTACTCTTCTTCGCCGATACTGTCCCTTGCTACGTAGGACTGAATGCTTCCCTTAAGGTCCTGAACGTTACAGAAGGAGGCTTTACCCATAACACGCTTGGACATAAGTCTTCCGGCGATAGAAACGGTCTTGCCCTCCATATTTTCAAAGTCAGCCTTGATATCTGCGCTGTGATGTGTCTGGTTATATTTGGTTATTTCAAAAGGATCGTTGCCGCTTTCCTGCAGTTCGGCAAGCTTCTCACGGCGTACACGGATAAGCTCGTTTACGTTTACCGTGTTTTCTCCGCCCTGTGCCTTTATGTTTTCGTTTTCCATAGTTTCACCTACTTGGAAATAGAGATTACGGTGTATTTAACTATACCGCCGGGGGTTTCTACGTTGATGGAATCACCTACGCGCTGTCCCAACAGAGCCTTGCCGAGAGGGCAGTCATCGGATATTTTTCCTTCGATAGGATCGGATTCGGTGGAGCCGACAATGCGGTATTCCTCATCCTGCTCGGTAGCGATGTTGTATATTTTAACTGTGTTACCTACGCTTACCTTATCAGTTTTGATATCCTTGTCATCAAGGATGATGGCGTTTTCCAGAGTTACCTCCAGCATTGCGATACGGCTTTCGATTTCAGCCTGCTCGTTTTTAGCCTCGTCGTATTCGCTGTTTTCAGAAAGGTCGCCGAAGGAGCGTGCTTTCTGTATAGCCATTGCAACCTCTTTACGCTTTACTGTTTTAAGGTGCTCAAGCTCGTTTTCAAGCTTCTGGTATCCTTCCTTGGATACAAAAATCTGCTTTGCCATTTTGTTACCTCTTTTTATATATGAATATTTTAATCTTCGTTTTTAACCGCTTCCAACGCCTTTTGAAGTTGAATGTCCTCTTCGTCGGTAAGCTGGTAATATTTTTCCGCAAGCTCCTCGGGCAGGTCTATCTCTATATCGGGGGTAATACCGATACCCTCGTAGTTAATTCCGCAGGGAGGATTGTAGAAATAGGTGGAAATTCTCACACCGCTGCCGTCATCAAGGGTTATAAGGCTTTGCATTTCGCCTTTACCGTAGGTGGTGGTGCCCACGGTTACAGCCATATCGTAATCGCGGAGTGCCGCTGTGAACAGCTCTGCCGCAGAAGCGGTATTGCCGTTTATAAGCACCGCCATGGGTGCATCAAGAGATTCCTTTGCGGTGGATGAATAGGTTTGTATAACCGTTCCGTTTTTATCGGATGCGGTGAGTATGGTTCCCTCGGGGAGAAGCATATCCAAAACTTTAACAATAGCGTTAAGGTCGCCGCCGCCGTTGTTTCTCATATCGAAAACGTAATATTTTACGTTATCATTCTTTGCTTGTGTAAGCGCTGCCCTGAAATCGTCTGCGGTGGTCTGGGTGAACTGAAGCACCTCGATCACTGCGGTGTCGCCGATAATTCTATAGAAAACGCTGGTATTCTCTACCTTTTTGCGTGTCATAGTAACATCGAGGGATTCTTCGCCTCTTTTTACTTTAAGAGTAACGTCTGTTCCCGCTTCGCCTTTTACTGCGTTTACAGCCTTGAAATAGGTTTCCTCGGAGCATACCACGTCCTCTACCTGAACGATAATATCACCTACCAGAAGTCCTGCGTCCATAGCGGGGGAATCGGGGAATACGGTTATGATATATATTCCCTGAGTAGCGGTATCGTAAGACACCTGCACGCCGATACCCACGTAGCTTCCCTCGGATGTGGAAAGGTATTCCGCCATTTCCTCTGCGGTGTGGTACATAGTGTATTTATCGCCC
>CAZAJX010000007.1:0-63981 GCA_964485815.1 uncultured Oscillospiraceae bacterium | reverse complement strand
TACCACACTCTTTTACTTTTGTCAACACCTTTTTTGATTTTTTTTAAGTTTTTTTAAAAAAATATCACCGTTGTGCAAAACGCAACGGTGACACTCTGTTTTATGGCTTTTTATTGATATTTTGCCTAATTAGTTACCGGACTTCATGCCGTTTTCGTAGCTCTCGATCATCTTTTTAACCATCTGACCGCCTACGCTGCCTGCCTGCTTTGCAGTAAGGTCGCCGTTGTAACCCTGCTTAAGGTTAACGCCTACTTCGTTTGCTGCTTCCATCTTGAAACGGTTAAGACCTTCTTTTGCTTCGGGAACAAGATTCTTGTTGGACATAATATTTTCTCCTTTTAAATTCTCTTCTTTAAATTCGTTAATTTTTGCGAGGTGTTTCCTCGTAATATATTTTGCACACCGACGCGACAAATACACGAGGTATTTTTTACCTATATATTCAACACCCTGACAGCGTTAATAACCAAATTTTCATAAAGCGACAAATTTTTAAAAAGAGGTACTTTTATTTCGCAAGGAGATATATTCCCCACCGTACGGGATATTGACAGCACGGCGGTATCCTCGCCCACCGAGGAAAAGGACAGCGTGCTTCGGGCACTCATTCCGCAGGTGATTATATTTTCACAACGCAAAACACCCGTTACGCTTAACTTATCCGGACACACTACAGTTGACGCAAATGAAACGGGGATTTCGCAAGCGGCTTCTTCATTTAATAATAATAGTAGATATTTTTCTTTTGCGGGCACTTTGTCTGCCGTAACGATACCGTAGAATTCATTTGAAAATCCCAAAGCAAGGCAATCATTCCTGCTGATATCCATTTGCGTTCACTTCACTTCCCTGCGGGTACAGCATTTTATCCAGCGGAACAGCCTCCAAGGAGTTGGACACGGCTGTGGCGACGGTTTTTGCAAAAGCATATACGGTTTCCTTGCCTCCGGGATAAATTTCGGTAATTCCTCCTGCTCGAACCTGAACCGCCGTTTCGGATAAAACGTTCTCCGCCGATATGTAAAACTGCCCGTAAGCCGCAAGCACCGACGAAATACAGCCTTCTTCCTCTCCGTCATACCGCACGTATTTAGGAAAACTTCCGGTGAGGGACATAAATTTATCGTTCATCACTGCCATATAAGTCATAACATCTGCACGGGGGGTATCGGAAAAATCCGCCCCCACAAGAAGTCCGGGAATGTGATTTTCGCATATTTCCGTTGCGTGAGATTTGTTTGCCGTTATCCACGCCACGTCCATAAAGCAGACGGCGGTTATTCCGTACCCGTCGCAGGCTTCCAGCACAAGGCGTATATCGTCCCAGCTCTGGGAATCGACTATAACGGTTACCGCGTATACCTCTTCATCTGTAGTAATTCCTTTTATGGCGGGTGTTTGCTGTGAAAAAACGTTTTCCGGAGCAGTACCGTCATATATCACACACACGAAAGTGGCGACAACGAGCAGACAAACGAAAACCGCAAACACACCGTTTTCTCTTTTTTTATAACGTATATAAAAAACTCTTCCCATATATATTCTCCCTTCGCTTTGGAATTATATGCGGGAAAATTGTTAAATATTTCTTTATGGAAATTTTTGATAATGTTCTTTGTTTTTTAATAAACGTATACTATAATATGGCAAACCTAATGAAAAGGAGTTATGAATATGGCAAAATACTGTACTTACTGCAGTGCCGCATTGGAAGAAAATGCAGAGATCTGCACCGCATGCGGAGAAAAAGTTTTGACTGCAGAGAACAACGATCAGCCCAAAGCTGAAGAAATTGCCTCTGTTCAGACGCCCGTTCAGCCCCCGAAAGCGTCTGTTCAAGCAGAGCCTACCGGCAAATACGCTGTCGCCAGCACCTCTTCTTTCTTTTGGCTTTCTCTGTTGTTCGCAATCCCCGTAATCGGGTTTATATGCAGCATAATCTTTAACTTTGCATCTAAAAATCTTAATACGAAGCACTATGCCCGTTCGGTAATGTTATGGAACATAGTGGCTATTGCCGCCGCACTGATACTCACTTTGATCGGCGTAGTGTTCTGTCTGTTCCTGGGAGTAACCCTTGCAGACATTTTTTACGAATTGGGATTTTACTTCACATTTTAAAAAAAATTCACCCCTAAAATGCTTACGCATTTTGGGGGACCCCGCAAAAAACACCCCAATAAGCAAAAAAAGATGCACAACAAAAAACGTGCATCTTTTATTTTTTATGAACGTAACGTATTTATTAATACATTCCGCCGCCCATACCGCCTGCCATTGCGGCGTTAGCGGCTGCTTCTGCAGCGGGGTCCTTCTTATCGGTTACAAGTGCTTCGGTGGTGAGAACCATAGAAGCTACGGAAGCCGCGTTCTGGAGTGCGCTTCTGGTAACCTTGGTAGGATCTACGATACCGTTTGCAACCATATCGCAGTATACTTCGTTATATGCATCAAAGCCGACACCGGGAGCTTCGCTCTTTACGCGCTCAACGACAACGCTTCCTTCGAAGCCTGCGTTAGCGGCGATCTGGCGAACGGGCTCTTCAAGAGCGCGGAGAACAATGCGTGCGCCGGTCTTTTCGTCGCCCTCGGTTTCGTCAACCAGCTTCTGTACTGCGGGGATACAATCTATAAGTGCGACTCCGCCGCCGGGAACGATACCCTCTTCAACAGCTGCCTTGGTAGCGTTGAGAGCGTCCTCGATACGGAGCTTCATTTCCTTCATTTCGGTTTCGGTAGCCGCGCCGACCTTGATAACAGCTACGCCGCCGGAAAGCTTTGCAAGACGCTCGTGAAGCTTTTCTTTATCAAACTCGCTGGTGGAAACCTCGATAGCGGACTTGATCTGACCGATGCGCGCCTTGATAGCATTTACATCGCCTGCGCCGCCGACGATAATGGTGTTTTCCTTGCTGATCTTAACCTGTCTTGCTCTGCCCAGCATATGAACGCCTGCTTCCTTAAGCTCGTAGCCGAGCTCGGAAGAGATAACTTCGCCGCCGGTGAGGATAGCGATATCTTTGAGCATATCCTTACGTCTGTCGCCAAAACCGGGAGCCTTTACTGCAACGCAGGTAAAGGTGCCGCGGAGCTTGTTAACGATAAGAGTGGAAAGAGCTTCGCCCTCTACGTCCTCTGCAACGATAACCAGCTTTTTGCCTGCCTGAACGATCTGCTCAAGCAAGGGAAGGATCTCCTGAACGTTGGAAATCTTTTTATCGGTAATAAGAATGAGAGCATCGTCAATAACAGCTTCCATCTTATCGGTATCGGTAACCATATAGGGAGTGATATAGCCGCGGTCGAACTGCATACCTTCAACAACTTCGCAGTAGGTTTCTGCGGTCTTGGACTCCTCAACGGTGATAACGCCGTCTGCGGTAACCTTTTCCATAGCGTCTGCGATAAGTCTGCCGATATGCTCGTCACCTGCGGAGATAGTGCCTACGCGGGCGATATCGTCGGTACCGTTAACAGCCTTAGCGGAAGCCTCAAGAGAAGCAACAGCGGCATCAACAGCCTTTGCGATACCTTTTCTTACAACCATAGGATTTGCGCCTGCGGCGATATTCTTCATACCCTCACGAACGAATGCCTGAGCGAGAAGAGTTGCGGTGGTAGTACCGTCGCCTGCCGCGTCGTTGGTCTTGGTAGCAACCTCTCTTACAAGGGATGCGCCCATATTCTCAAAGGAATTTTCTAATTCGATCTCTTTTGCGATAGTAACGCCATCGTTGGTGATGAGGGGAGAGCCGTACTTTTTATCAAGCACAACGTTTCTGCCCTTGGGACCAAGGGTTATTTTAACGGTATCCGCAAGAATATCTATACCGCGGAGCAGTGCCTCGCGCGCTTCAATACCGTGAAGAAGTTCTTTTGCCATAACTTATTTCCTCCTTACTCGACAACGGCGAGAATATCGCCCTGTCTTACTACTATATATTCCTCACCCTCAAACTTGATCTCGGTGCCGGAATACTTGCTGGTGATAACCTTATCGCCAACGGAAACCTCCATAGGAATGAGTGCGCCGTTATCATCACGAGCGCCGGGGCCAACCTCTATAACCTCCGCGATAGAAGGCTTTTCTTTAGCTGCGCCGGTGAGAATGATACCGCTTTTGGTGGTCTCTTCGGCTTCACACATCTTGATAACTACTCTGTCGGATAAAGGCTTAAGCTTCATTATATGTCCTCCTTAAACTTTAAGTAAATTTTTACCAAGTGGTATATTAGCACTTACCTCTTGATTTGTCAAGCGTTTTGCGGAAAAACTGGAAAAGTTCACATTTTATCATACCATTATACATTTTTCGAGCTTTGTCCGCACGGCGTCCGAAATGCTTTTGGAAGTCCTCATCGGAGCTGATAATATAAAGCTGCCAGTTGGGTACGTTTTCGGAAAATGCCTTTCCCATATCCGAATACAAGCGGTATGCCGACTCTTTATCCATAAGTCTTTCGCCGTAAGGCGGGTTGCACACGATAGTTCCTCTTGCATCCTCTATAGGGGAAACGAAATTACGTGCATCTCTTTCCTCAAACACTATATGCTCCGTCCCTGCGCGGCGTGCATTGTTGCGGGCGATCTGCAGGGCTTCGGTGTCTATATCAAAGCCGAATATTTTTCTTACGGGTGCGCGCTGACGTGAACGTGCCTGCTCGCGGGCAGAAAGCCACATTTCTTTTGGAAACGCGGGAAACGCTTCGGCGGCAAATGCGCGGTTTATACCGGGGGCTATGTTCATATCCATAAGCGCCGCTTCAATGGGGATAGTACCCGAACCGCAGCAAGGATCAACGAGAATGACCTCATCACGAGGGCGGGACAGCGCCACCATAGCGGCGGCGAGAGTTTCTCTTATGGGAGCCAGGTTTGCTTCGGTACGGTAGCCTCTCTTGTGGAGTCCCTCTCCCGAGGTGTCGATCATAAGGGTCGCTTTATCGTTAAGTATGAAAAACTCTATTTTATAGGTAATACCCGTTTCGGGGAACTGCTTTCTGCCGTACACGCCTTCAAGCCTTGTAACTACCGCTTTTTTAATTATCTTCTGGCAATCGGGAATGGAAAACAGCTTGCTTTTTATGCTGTGTCCCTTTACGGGGAAACAATCATATTCTCCGATATATTCTTCCCAAGGGATAGCTTTTACGCCTTGAAAAAGCTGTTCAAAGGTGTTTGCGGAAAAAGAACCCATATTGATATACAAACGCTCCGCAAAGCGGAAATTTATGTTGCACACGGCAACAGCTTCAGGCGGGGCTTCAAAGGTAACGCGGCCGTCAATGGTTTCTATACGTTTGTAGCCAAGGGAATCGATCTCCTCACCCACTAATTTCTCAAGCCCGAAAAGGCAGGTAGCGGTTAAAAGCATATATAACACTCCGTATTCTTTACATACCAAGGCTCCTGCGCAAAAGCACAGGAGCCAAGTCTGATTAAATTTTAAATTATTCGATAGGCTCAATAACGCCGTAATCGTTCTCTTTGCGCTTGTAAACCACGTTAAGCATACCGCTTTCGGCATTTCTGAACAGATAGAATTCGTGGGACAAAAGGTTCATCTGAAGAATTGCTTCTTCAACCGTCATAGGAACGATCTCGAACTTTTTGGTTTTGGTAACCTTTATCTCATCTTCAGTTTCGGCAAGTTCAGCCTCCACAAAGGTTTCCTTGGGAAGGTGTATCTTTTTCTCAAGACGGGTGCGGTTTTTGCGGATCTGACGCTCGATTATTTCAACAGCTTTTATCAAAGCGGTTTCGTATTCGTTATCGGCAACCTCTGCGCGGAAGATCGTGCCGTTTTTCTGTATGGTGAGTTCTACGCGCTCCTCACCGCGCCTGCCGAAGAGTGAGACGGTCGCCTCCGTGTCCGTAGGAAAGAACTTGTCGAGCTTGGCGAGCTTTTTGTCAATATACTCGCGGGTTCTGTCATCAACAGTAAACTTCTTTGCATTGATCTTGATTTTCATTGTCAGATGCTCCTTTCAAGTATTAACTTTTCCTTACGAGAGTATTATACCATACATCGTTGTTTTTGTCAACAAATTACCTATATATGGTATATAGTTTTTACGGTGCAGTATCCACGCCTGCTGCTTCGAACAATTCCTCAGCATTAAAGAAATCGTAAGGGGCGTTCTTTAAAAACACGCGGGGCTGACCTTCGTGATGTTCGGATCTTGATACAAACACAGCAGTATCTCCGTTATACTCCGATATTTCTACCCAGCTTATAAAAGGCTCATCATATTCTTCATAATCGGAACCCAAGCAGGAAAGTTCTATAACTCCGTCGGAATAAGTATATGTTCCCCGATCATAAGGAAAGCCCATAGGCGCAGGCTGCCAGCCTTCTTCGGATTCCGCAAACAGATCGGGATAATGAGAGGTGTGTAAATATTCACCGCCGCCGGAATTATAAGTGCCGTCTTCGTAAAAAGTATAAGTATGAGTATAAATGGTATTGCCCTCTCTGTATACGGCTACCCAATCACCTATAATCTCTTTTTCATCTATAGCAGGTGCTTCAACAGGATTATCCTGAACGGGTTCGGATTCAACACCGCTTTCGTCCCCGGGAACGAATTCGGTTTCGATTTCGATACTTACATCAGCCTCTCCGTAGTTCAGATATCCAAACAGGCGGCTTACCAACCCGCAGGCAGAAAGCGAAAGCGAAAACGCAGTTACAACAGTGATTATTAAAAATATTTTCAAAAATTTCATTTTACTTTCCCTCCATATATTTGATTATATCACAATCTTTGGAAAAGTCAATAATCGGGGACTATTGACAACAGACGGCGCTCAAGTTATTATATATGTGGGAAAGAGGTGAATGCAGTGCCCAAAAAGGCTTTTTTGGAAATAACCAACGTGTGCAATCTTAAATGTGATTTTTGCCACGGCACGAAACGGGAAAAATCCTTTATATCGGAAGCGGATTTCCGCACCGCCGCCTTGAAGCTTCGCTCATTTTCGGAATATTTGTATTTTCATCTTATGGGAGAGCCCCTTTTACATCCAAAACTAAAAAACTTTTTCGAAATCGCGCATAAAATTGGCTACAAGGTTATTATTACCACAAACGGCACGCTTTTAAAACAAAAAGAAGACGTTTTACTCTCTTCACCCGCCTTGCACAAGGTTAGTATTTCTCTCCATTGCTACGAGGCGAATAATATCGGTATACCGCTTGACGAATATCTGGAAAACTGTTTTTCTTTTTGCGAAAAGGCTTCCCAAAACGGAATTATATCCGTAATGCGCCTCTGGAATATAGGCGGTAAGGAAGACTTGAACGAGTATATTTTAAACAAGATGAGATCGCTCTTCGGCAGCGAATGGAAAGAGATATATTCGGGATATAAAATAAAGGGGAACCTATTCCTTGAATGGGGTGAAAAGTTCGATTGGCCGGATATTGACGGAGAATATGTAAGTGAAAACCATTCCTGCTACGGACTCCGCGATCAAGTGGGCGTGCTGTGCGACGGAACCGTCGTCCCATGCTGTCTTGATGCGGACGGCGCTATTCCCCTGGGAAACATATTCCAAAGCACGCTTGAAGAAATACTTACTTCCAAGCGGGCAACGGAACTGAAAAAATCCTTTCAAACCAGAAAAATATGCGAAGAACTGTGCAAAAAATGCGGCTACGGCTCAAAAAGATAAAAAAGATAACGGCGAGGAACGAAAAATGAATGATTTCAGCATAAATGAAATGCAGGAAATGCAAAAGCAGTTGCAAGACAAGTACAAGCACAAATGGGAACCTATCTGCGCCGAGATCGGACAGAATAAACTGCTTTGGATGGTCGGTGAGATTGGCGAGGTTATCGATATCGTCAAGAAACACGGCGGAGAAAAAGCCGCAAGCGATGAGGAACTGCGGAAGGATCTTGTTGAAGAAATGGCTGATGTCCTTATGTATTATAATGACGTAATGCTTTGCTACGGAATTACCGCCGATGAACTGAAGCAATCGTATACGAAAAAATTCGAAAAGAATATGAAGCGCTGGTAATCCCAATATATCCAACGAATAATCATCCGCCCGCATAGCGGGCGGTTCAGACCGCTGACAAAGATAAAGTCAGCGGTCTGATCCAAGTCTGCAGACTTGGATTTTTTGTTATATAAGAAGATTTTCGATATAGCTCAATCGCTGTAAACGAAATCATGTACGAGTTTGTTTGTATTCTTTTCGTACAGCTTACCGTTTTTGGAATAAAAGAACTTATTGTTCTCGGAACAATTTATGTATACAGCAGGGCGGTAAAACGTTATGCTTCCGTCATCGTTAACATGGGGATAGTATACGTCCATATCAACGTAATCGATAGTTTCGATATTTTCGCCGATATTCAAAACGACAGGAATAACCACAACGGAATATTTGTCCGCGATTGTATATTGAGAAATGTCCCCCGTAAATACGGATGCATATACAGAACCTTCCGGTGCATTCATATACAGATCCGCAAAAGAAATGCTAAAGGGCTGCGGTAATCCTCTGCCGTAACAGCCTCCGATACGTTTTATCGGGATGCCGTCATATTCATCGGGAATGGTTATTCCGAGTCTTTCGGTATATACAGTACATTCGTAAGCGGCTGCATAGCAGGTATTTGCAACTCTGTTAACACCTATTTCAAAACCGTTCACGGTAACAGATTCGGTATACAAAAGCGACGTTGCTTCGATTATCGGGCTGACAAGATAAATAAAGACGACGAGAAAAACCGAAGCGATCGCCACAGACACACCAGCCAAAGTGCCGAATACTACCTTTGCTTTACGCATCTTGATATTTTTTGTTACGATAACTTCGTCGGGCATATCCGTCAGAAAATAATTCTTCTCCACTCCGAAGTATTTTTCAAGGGCGTCCATCGATTCATCACACGGTACGCCAAGCCCCGATTCCCATTTAGCAACTGCGCTTCGACTTACAAATATTGCATCGGCAAGCGCCTGCTGTGATATTTTTTGCTCGTTTCGTGCTTTTTTGAGTTTTTCTTTAAATTCCATATACATACCTCCGCGGGTTTTGATGATATGATCATAGCACAAATACGGCAAAAATGATTGTTACTTGCGTTTTTACGACTGTTACTTTTTCATTTCGCTACAGTTGTTCTTAAAAATCCGAAATTTAGCGCTTACTCATTTTTGCAAAAACGCCGTAAGCACATTTCTATTCCGAAAAACGCAAGGCATCCTGCGGCATAGCAAAAGATATCCGCGAGGGAAAAGGTTCTGCCCAGCAAAACGGAAAGAAACGTATTGTTTTCAAGCCCCAAAAGCTTTACCATATCGAAATACTGTCCCGCTTCCACAGCAGATGCAAAGATAAATACGTATATCGGTAACAGCTTTACGCCGGTTGGGAAAAAGATACGCACAAAGCAACAGATAAGCAGGGTGACAAGCATATCCCCCACGTAAGGACGGACAAAATCATCTCTTACGAACAGAGCTATCAAAACCTCAAAAAGCAATATGACCGAAAACAATGCGGCATACGTTAAACGCGCTTTTTTCATTGGCGATCCACCGTCTTTAAATCAATAACGTTGCTCCAGGCGTAGTTGCCGTTTTTATCCATAACCTCTGCTCTTACCCATATTTCACCCGGCTTTATGCGATATTCCGCGTGGGTGAGGGCTTCGCCCTTGAACACTCTGTCGGGCACCCAGGTGATGTTTGAAACTATATTTATCTTAACACACTCGGAGCAATCCAGTTTGATAACGTCCCCGTCCCGTTTGAAATGAAGCTCGGGACCTTGGGTGGCGTAAAAATCCTGTTTCAATATGGCTTCTTTTATATCGTTTGCGCTGTTTGACTTTGCGTTCACCATTATATACGAACGGGTTTCGTCCTCGCCGTTATAAAAATGGGTATCGTCCGTGGCTATAATGGGATAAATAACACCGTTATTAGCCAGAACATCCACAAAATAACCGGAATAAGGTCTGCAGCTCTGTCCCGCATCGGAAACGGAATTGTATATCTCCACCCCGTCAAACCCGCACACGGTCTTGGTATCGTTATAGGAATTGAGGGACCAGGCGGGGTGCGCCCAAATAGCTATACCGCCGTTTTGCTTTATGGCGTCCACCACGTCCTGACGTGAAGCGGTTTCACGGAATATCTCGGGCTTCTTGTCTGTTCCCACTCCCACGATATGTATAACGCCCTCTGCGGTATCGTAATGCCCCAGATTATATTCACAGCCGGAAAGGATGGTAAGCCCGTCTATCTCCCCGCCCTCACCGTACACCCAATGATCGGTGAAAGCGACGGCATCAAACCCTGCGGTTTTATATATTCTTGCAACCTCCACGGGAGGATATCTTCCGTCGGATAAATTTGTGTGTATGTGAAGTCCGACCTTGTAACGGTCGTTTCCGAAAATATCTTTTTGCATATCAAAGCCCGCCTTTGAAAAATTAAAAAAGTGATAACAAATTATAGCACACCCTCGCGCAAAGTTCAATATTACAGGGGACAAAAATAAAGATTCGGGTATAAAGCCCGGATCTTTTTCAAGTATTAATAATTAAACGGAATACCGCCTATTTCGTTCTTTTGCAGTATCTTGTTTAAAATCCATTTTCCGTCATCATTACGGGTAAACTGCCAGAATTCCACAAAGGATTCGGAAAAAGGCTTGCCGCTTATTCTCTGCTGTGTTTGGGTATTTACGGTATAATCCACCATTCTGCCCTTTATGTATATCCACACGTAATCGCGGGAATTATCCGTATCGTCATACACCGCAACGGGAAGCGCCTTTAAAAGCTCAATATTTTCCAGAACGTTCCGCTCGTTTCTGTATTCCATCCAGCCAAGCTGAGTCTGAAATTCATCGAACAATTCGGGAGTCAAATACTGTGCGGCGGGCGTCATATCCATATTCGTCCAGGCGTTTTGGATAGCATAGTAGCTTTCGCTTACGGCGACGAGTATGTTTTCGTATTTCCACGCTGTGTCCCGCTTCATCATTTGCTTCATCAGCTTTTTTGATCTCCGCGACCATCTTGTAATTTGCAAATAGAAGATAATGGAAGAAGAAAACACGGCAAAGGGCAGTAATACGTATCCCAAAACGGTTTCTCCAACGGTTTTCGGACGGCTTGAAGTCGAGTGGTGGGTGCTTCCGGCCCCGCCTCCGCCACCTCCTCCGCCTGCGCGGAGCAATGAGGTGGAAAAGCCCATAAGCCCGTTTTCATCTGCCGCAAGAGCGGTAACGCCGAGGACGGAAAAGATTATAATACACACAAGTATAAAGCCGATAATTCTTTTCAACACAAATTCTCCTTTGCGACTTTGATAAAGAAAAGGGAGATAACGTACCTGTAACATTATAGCATATAAACGCAAAAAAGCAAGAGATCCTCTTGCTTTTTTGGGATATTTGTAGGGGTAGCGTGTTAATCACGGCAAAGCCGTGTATATCATCCGCAACTTGTTGCGGTATATCATCAATGCGAATCATTGTATATCATCAAGCCGCAGAAGATACAGCCTTCGGCCGATGATATACACGCTGACGCGTGATGATATACCAAGCCTGCGGCTTGGATAAAAAAACGACTTGCTTTGCAAGTCGTTTTTTGGTGGGGGAAGGTGGATTCGGACCACCGAAGTCACTGACAACAGATTTACAGTCTGCCCCCTTTGGCCGCTCGGGAATTCCCCCATATAAAATTTGGAGCTGGTGAAGGGAATCGAACCCCCAACCTGCTGATTACAAATCAGCTGCTCTACCGTTGAGCCACACCAGCAAATGCAACTGTTTGCGACGGGCGTAATTATAACACACCTTGTCTGTTCTTGTCAAGAGGTTTTTTTATTTTTTATTGACAATTTTTACACCGTGTTGTAAAATGGACACAGCGGAGGTAAATGATTATGGACAGCGCAACAAAAATTAACAACACAATTGATATTCCCTCCCCCAAAAAGGGCGGTAAATACACATATTATAAAAAAGCTTTCTTTTACGCAATTCTGCTGGGAAGTATTATTATGCTTCCTTTTGTTATATATGAATGGGTAGGAACGGGACATCCTATATTCCTCTATTTCGGAGATTATAACGCACAACAGATACCTTTTTACCAGCACTGCGTTGAAATGGTGCGGAGCGGCTCTCTGCGTTGGGACTGGCTTACCGATCTGGGCGCGAACTTTACGGGCACTTATTCCTATTACCTTTTGGGTTCGCCTTTCTTCTGGCTGATGTGCCTGTTCCCTTCAAGCTGGGCTCCTTATCTTATGGCGCCCATATATATTCTTAAATACGGCTGTGCTTCTCTGGTTGCATACACCTATTTAAAAAGATTCGTTAAAAAGCAGGACTACGCAGTCCTCGGCGGATTACTGTACGCATTCTGCGGATTCCAGATATACAACACCTTCTTTAACCAGTTCCACGAGGTAGTGGTACTCTTCCCTCTCCTGCTGATCGGTATGGAGGAGCTTGTCCAGAATGACAGACGGGGCATATTTGCTTTGGCTGTTGCCGTAAACGCAATGTGCAATTACTTTATGTTTGCGGGACAAGTTGTATTCTGCATTATTTATTTCCTTATAAGAATTTTTGATAAAAACTTTAAGATAACCTTTAAAAAGTTCCTGCTTATGGCGTTTGAATCGGTAGTGGGCGTGCTTCTTTCCGCCATACTGTTCCTGCCTGCGGCGGTGGGAGTAATGGACAACCCCCGTCTTGACAGAGTAGGATACGATAATCTGGCTGATGCGCTCTTCTGGCAAAAGTCCGACGGAGGCATTACATTCGGCTTTTTCGGAAAGGAAATTACTCTTTACACCAAGAGATACGGACATATTCTCCAGAGTCTTTTCTTCCCGCCGGATATTGCGTCCCGTACCAATTTTTATTACGGACACGAAACCCGCTGGGCTTCCAACGCGGCTTGGATACCTATGTTCGGTCTTACGGGCGTATTCGCTTTCTTCAAGCGGAAAAAGCAGGGCACATGGCTTAAGGTTTTGTGCGCATTCCTTACGGTGTGCTGTCTTGTTCCAGTGCTCAACTCTGCGTTCTTCCTTTTCAACACCTCTTATTACGCCCGTTGGGTATATATGCTTGTGCTGATGTTTGTTGTTGCAACCGTGGTTGCATTGGATGACCTGAAGACCAACTGGAACGGAAGCATATGGCTCCACTCACTGCTGTGCGCCGCTATCGCTATTCCCGTAGGATTTTGCTGGACCACCGAGGACGGAAAAACCACTATGTCCTCCACCCAGTTCTTTGACAGATATTGGGTAACCATTCTTATAACCGTCATCTCTTTGGGGATGGTATGGTATTTTATAAAATACGTACGGGGAACCGCTAAGGAAGGCAAGATCGCTTTGATAATGGCGGGAATAATTATCTGC
This sequence comes from uncultured Oscillospiraceae bacterium, assembly GCA_964485815.1. Lineage (GTDB taxonomy): Bacteria > Bacillota > Clostridia > Oscillospirales > CAG-382 > SFLA01. The sequence goes on along the minus strand of CAZAJX010000007.1, from coordinate 50,556 downwards.
GTATACGGCATAAACCACATTATTTACGGCAAATGCCATTCATACTCTTCGGATTTCCTTATCGGTCAAGCCATTAACGGCGAGGTTGAGCTGGAGGACCCCGAGGAAGAATTTTACCGTACCGATTTTTACCGTTCAAGCAGTATATCCACCCTTGATAACCTGAGTCTTTACTGGGGTTATCCCGGTGTGGAATGCTTTAACACCATAGTTCCCGGTTCTATAATGAAGTTCTATCCTATGGTGGGCGTATCCCGTTCCGTGGGAAGCAGAGCGGAGGCAAGTAAATACGGACTCAAGGCGTTCCTTTCCGTTAAGTATTCCTTTATCGTTGAAGGCAAAAAGGACAAACACAACACCGTGGGATTCGTATACAAGGACACCCAGAACGGTTTTGCCATTTACGAAAACGAATATTACCTTAATATGGGCTTCACCTACGATGAATTTATGGTGGAAAGCGAATTTGAAAAGTACACAAAATCCGTGCGCCACTCCCTGCTTTGCACCTATCTTGTAGTGCCCGACGATATGGCGGATTACTACTCGAAGTTTATGAACGAAGTAAAGTTTGTTGACGGCGCGAAATCCGGTGAATCCACCTACAAGGACAGCGTGCTTGAAAGACAGGAAACCACATGTGATGAGTTTGAGTACGATTCCAAGGGCTTTAAAGCAAGCATTACTCTCGATAAACCCAACGTGGTATTCTTCTCCGTCCCTGCGGACAGAGGCTGGACGGCAACCGTAAACGGCAAGGCTGCGGACATTAACACCGTAACCTACGGATTTATGGCAGTGGAATGTGAAGCGGGCGAAAACCAAATCGAATTCACTTACCACACCCCCGGCTTCTCCACGGGCGCGTTGGTTACCCTTGGCGGTGCCCTCATTCTGGGCGTATATCTGCTTATTTCCAAATATACCCGTAAAGAGAAAAAGGGCTGTATGCTTACGGAAGATTACTATGAACAGATCTGATATTTTATATTACCCCACGGTGGATTCCACCAACAAAGCACTGCGGGAATACGTAAAAAACGCTCCCGAAGGGCTTACCGTCGTTGCAGGCGAGCAGACGGCGGGCAAAGGGCGAATGGGCAGAAGCTTTGTTTCCAAAAGCGGCGGATTGTATATGAGCCTGCTTTTGAAGCCGGAAAAAGACAGTTTTTCCCTTATAACCTCTGCCGCGGCAGTTGCTGTAACGCAGGTGATTGAGGAAAAGTTCGGTATGCCCTGCGGAATAAAGTGGGTAAACGATATTATAAAAGACGGCAAAAAGGTTTGCGGAATACTGGCGGAATCCGTTTTTGACGGAGGAGAAAAGCCCGCAGCCGTTATATTGGGAATAGGTATAAACCTTGCTGCCCCCGAGGGAGGATTTCCCGAAGAGATAAAGGATATTGCCACCCATCTGGGCGTATGCCTTACGGCGGACGAAAAGATTGATCTCGCTGTGGAGATCGCAAACCGAATATTGAGCCTGTACCCCCGCCCCGAAAGCTTTGTAAACGAATACAGAGAAAAAAGCGTTGTTATCGGCAAAGAGATATACATTATCCGCGGAAGCGAAAAGGTTTCGGGCTTTGCCAAGGATATTGACGGAGAGTGCGGTCTGATAGTGGACTTCGGAACCAAGACCGAAGTGCTGCGAACGGGCGAAATTTCCGTAAGACTGAAAGAAACGAGGGATAGCGGTATGGAGTTGGTGCTCTGTCTTGATAACAACAAAGGTATGCTGTTTAATAACCGCCGCCAGAGCCGCGACAGCAAGGTGCTGGAGGATATAAAGAACAACCTTAAAGGTAATCTTACTATCTTCCCCTTCTCCGAAAAGCTTATATCGGGTGCGGAGATTCCTTATGAGATAATGTCCGACACCGTAAGCGAAAACACCGTTTTGTTCGTTGAGGACAGAGGGATAAAGGAGTTTTTGGACAGCACGAACAAAATAACCGTTTACTTTTGGAACAGAGATTATCCCGCAGACCTTACTCTGGATATTGATTTTGCCGAGGAAGGCTTTAAATCGGTTTCCGTATGTGAATTTGAGGGAAGCTCTCACGAAAAGATTACAAAAGAGGTTTTTGAAAAATGAAATATTTTAAAACAGCGTTTACCGCTTTACTGCTTTCGTTAACGCTGATCCTTTCCGCTTGCGTGGGAACAACGCATCCTATGGATAATTCCGTTCCCGCGCAGGAGGTTTCCGATACGGTCAAGCCCGAAGTTTCCGTATCCGATATAGGCAAAGACGGATTTTCTCTTGAAGATATCCCCGCTTTTTCCGATAAGCCTTATATCGCCGTTAACGGCAACACCCCTTATTTTACCGCAGACGAAATAGTGGCGGATTCTTACGAGTTTTACAGCGATCTTGACGAACTGGGCAGATGCGGTGTTACCGCAGCCTGTATCGGCAAGGAGCTTATGCCCACCGAGGACAGAGGCAGTATCGGTCAGGTAAAGCCCACGGGCTGGCACACCGTTAAATACGATTGCGTTGACGGAAAGTATCTTTACAACCGCTGTCATCTGATCGGATACCAGCTTACGGGTGAAAACGCAAACGTAAACAATCTTGTTACGGGCACCAGATATATGAACGTAACGGGAATGCTCCCCTTTGAAAATATGGTTGCGGACTATATAAAGGAAACGGGCAACCACGTTATGTACCGTGTTACTCCCATTTTCGAGGGCGATGACCTACTTTGCCGCGGTGTTCTTATGGAAGGGTATTCCGTGGAGGACGAGGGCGAGGGAATCTGCTTTAACGTGTTCGTATACAACGCACAGCCGAGTATAGAAATCGATTACGCTACCGGCGAAAGCTATCTTAGCGAAGCGGGAGGCGAAGAATCGGATACGGAGCAGACAAGCACTTACGTTCTCAACACCAATTCGAAGAAGTTTCATCATCCCGATTGCTCTTCGGTAAGCAAGATAAGCGAAAATAACAAGCAGGTCTTTGAGGGCACGCGGGAAGAGTTGATAGACGACGGATATTCCCCCTGCGGCATCTGCAAGCCTTAAACAAAGATAAATATTGACAAAATGCACCTTTTATGGTAAAATGTATGCACAGTGAATAACATCTGATTAAATCACCCCAAGAAGCCTTGCGACTTCTCGGGGACCCCGACAAAAAAGCAGGTGTACCATATATTCCGAGTGTTTTCCACCCTGCTTTGAACGCAGGGTGGATTTTGTTTTCACACATTTACAACGATGCAAATATTTATAGCAATAAACGAGGACATATCACTCTATGATTACCATTAAGAAACAACTTTGCATGTTGTTTATACCATTTGTTAACTGTTACATATTATACGCATTTTTTAAAAACTCGAAATATTATGATGCCGGTTGGCGTTGGAAACAATTCTTGGCGCAAGTGTGCGGAGTGCTCCTTACCCTGCCGTTTGTGTTTTTAGAGGATAGTATTAATAATCTTTTAGGCAACGCATACAATGAGTACGAGCTTATTCTTTACTCCGCATTCGCTTTAAACACTTTTGCCTGTCTTTTGCTGTGCCAAAAATGGATTGGAATTGATTGGGAATAATTCATTTAAATACTTGACCAAGCCGTTGTCATTTTGACAACGGCTCGCTTTTATGTCTGCCGCAGATAAAGTTTCCCAGCCACAATGCGGGAACGGACAAAGCCGCCCAGGCGAGCGTGAAGTACGGGCAGACCTGACCGAGAATATTATACGGCAGATGGGAATAATCCCACACGTCCATACCCAGCCATAGATTAAATACTATTCCGAATACAAGCTCCACCGAAGTGATGATAATACCGCCCGCAAGACAGCGCAGTAAAAAGCCCTTTATTCTGCCGCAGATAAGACGGATAAGCACCACCGAAAGCCCGCCTGCGAGAAACATTGAAAAATGGCTTTTGCCGCGGTAAAGAAGCTCGATAAGCACGTATATTCCCCCGCCTGCAAGAAACAAAGCAAAATACCTTTTAAAATACGAAAGCAAAACTGACTCCTCCTCGGAGTCAGTTTGCGCAAAGAATATAAATTTTATCCGTTTAAAACCAAATAATCGCCGGAAACGTAGCCGTTTTGTCCGTTATAAATTACCGCATACCAATTACCGTTACTGCCCGTTACGGAAACGGCGGAACCGTTTGGAATTGCACCTATGATCTGTCCGCTTAAGGAGGGCGAAGAACGCAGGTTAAGCCTTCCGCCCGCAGTGCGCACTGTGGCGGTTTGGGTAATTCCCGGCTGAACGAAGGGCACGCCGAAATACTGTGCCACACCTTGGGAAAGAGTGCGGGCTATTACGTTAAGATTACTGCGTATCCATTCCGCATCCTCGGGGTTATCGTGATAGGCTATCTCCGCCAGCACGGTAGGTGCAACCGCGTTGCGCACCTCGTAAAGGGTGGTTGTGGGAATGGCGCGGACACGTTCCGGAAGCGGATATATGTTTTTAAAAAGTGAAACGAATATCTCCGCCGCACGCAAGCCGTCTGCGCTTCCGGGAAAATAATAAAAATCGCTGCCACGCTGTCCGCCGGGGTTGGCGCTGCCCGAAGCGTTGGAATGTAAAGCAAGGTGCAGACCGTAATTCCCCGCGTTTGATTTGCGCACGGATGCGCCCACCGAGCCTTCGGGATCGTTTCTCGTAAAGGTAATTCCGCTTGCCGAAAGATAGGGTTCCATAAGGTCGGCGATCATATTCATATAATACTCTTCGTTGCCCTCACCGTCGTAATACAAATTATATTCCTGCGTGGAAGGGCTTAAAAATAATCTGGGCATATAAAAATCCTCCTTGTGTCTTAATATATGTATATGCGGCAAAGGAAGGAGATTTTATAAAAAACTTTAAAAAAGTTGATAAAACCTATTGACAAAACGGGTTTTAAGTGGTAATATGCTTTGGACAAAGAAGTTGGAGCTTGCTCCTCACCCGCCGACAAGGTGTCAGGCGTGGTAAATAGTTTTCGTATCCCGGTTTGATAAATCGGTTTGCGTTGCTGTGCTTTTTTGTTGTGCACAGCTTTTTTTATTGTAAAAAAGCGTATTTAACACGGAGGTGTATCAGTTATCAGCACTAAATCGTTCATCAACGATGAAATCAAAGCAAGTGAAGTCCGCCTGATAGATGCGGAGGGTAACCAGATCGGTATCGTTACCATCGCCCAGGCAAGACGCTTGGCAGAGGAATCCGGACTCGACCTGGTCGAGATCGCTCCCGATGCAAAGCCCCCCGTTTGTAAGGTAATGGATTTCGGCAAGTACCGCTTCGAAAAAGAAAAGCGGGAAAAGGAAATGAAGAAGAAACAGCAGACTGTGGAGCTTAAAGAGCTTCAGTTAAGATGCCGTATCGACACTCACGATTTCAACACCAAGCTTAACAAGGCGCTGGAATTCCTTACAAAAGGAAACCGCGTTAAGGTTCTGGTCAAGTTCTTCGGCAGAGAAATGGCTCACACCGAAAACGGACTCACGCTTCTGCAGAAGTTTGCGGATGCATGCGAGGAATGCGGTGTGGTTGAAAAACCCGCCAAGCTTGACGGACGCAATATGATAATGATACTCGCACCGAAAAGAACGGCAAATCAATCGAAAGGAAGATAACAATGGGCAAAATCAAGACACACAAGGCTACAGCTAAAAGACTTACTTGGACTGCCGGCGGCAAAGTAAAGATGGGTCATCCCGGCCACCGTCATAAGACCGGTCTTAAGACTGCAAAACGCAAGAGAGCGCTCCGTAAGGCTTCTTATGTAAGCACTACCAGAATGAACGATCTCAACAGGCTCATCCCTTATTCCAAATAAGGAAATATCATTAACGGAGGATAAATCGAAATGGCAAGAGTAAAAGGCGCTCTTTCTACCAGAAAGAGAAGAAATAAAACCTTAAAGCTCGCTAAGGGCTATTGGGGCGCAAAAAGTAAGCATTTTAAGATGGCTAAGCAGGCCGTTCTCAAGAGCGGCAACTACGCTTACATCGGCAGAAAGCAGAAGAAGAGAGATTTCCGTGCTCTGTGGATCACCAGAATTTCCGCACAGTGCAAGGTTGAAGGTATCAACTATTCTCGCTTCATGAACGGTCTTAAGAAGAGCGGTATCACCCTCAACCGTAAGATGCTTGCAGAGCTCGCAGTTTCCGACAAGGCTGCTTTCGCAAAGCTTGTTGAAACCGCAAAGGCTGCTCTGTAAAGTATTGACATAACTGAAAGTTTTTGGTATAATAACCATATTATGACAAAAATCCCGTCAGGTACGGAGGGAGGGACAAAAAATGGCTGAAATCAAAGTTAAAGAAAACGAGAGCATAGACAGCGCCCTTCGCAGATTCAAGAGAAGCTACCTCAGAAGCGGTGTTCAGGCAGAACTCCGTAAGAGAGAGCATTACGAGAAGCCCAGCGTAAAGCGCAAGAAGAAGTCTGAGGCTGCAAGAAAGCGCAAGTATAAGTAATATACTGACTTCAAGCTATGAAAATAAGGAGAGCAATTTTGCTCTCCTTTGTTTTTTTCTTTAGTTGATTTTATTCATTTAAATATGCTTCAAGTGCTTTTTTCGCCTTCAGATCCGGCACAGAAAAGGCGGTGAATGGCTTTTTGCTTTCAAGCTCGGATTTGAAAATGCGGACGTATAAAGAGCTGAAATATGCCACACCGTCGTCCTTTATCTCCGAACGGTCGGCGGAATCGTCGGTTATATATTTCTTTATATCCACGTTATTCTCCTGCTCATAGTATTCGACATAGCGGAGAAGTGCGGGAAGCGCAGGAGTGCCGAGGTCATACAGTTCGTCCAGATCAACAGAATCAAGGTCGCCGCCTATATATCTGTCCACGTTGTAATCGGCGATAATGCCGTTATAATTTGAAAGAGTGAGGAGCGCAAGCATCAATGCAACCGCAATTCCCGATGCGGGCAATACCTTTATCTTTTTTATAAACTGCTTTGCGATTATTATAATAAATATAATTGCAAGCAACACCATAAACCACGATGAAACCACACGTCTTTCCGTAAGTCCGTAGCTTTGGATATATAAAGCCATTTTAGACATCGCCGTGGCAATGAGCACGAGTGTCATAAGAGATATAACTATATTCGCAGTTTTGAGAAGTATGCTTTCCCCTTTACTTTGCCGTTTCATTACCAGCGATACTGCAAAAAGTATGAAAAAGTTTATGGCGGAAACGGTACAAAGTTCAAAAAATCCGTTACGGGCATAGGTTGCATAGCTTAAGCCTTCGGGCAGAGCTCCCGAAAATCCCGAAACGTAATACTGCCATTGGGAAACGAAAAAGAATACGTACACAACGATAAGAGGTATAAGCGCAACCGCCGTTGTAAGCGCGGGAAGAAAACGTATTTTTTCAAGGAGCTTCCATTTCTCGGCGGTGATGATGCTTTCACAATCCCTTTCCGTGCAGGCAAAGTACATTCCGAACACGTACATCGCAATTATTCCGCCAACGGACAGCGAAAACAGATGGGAGATCAAGCTGAAATCCTTAAGGAAATAAAAAGCTTTTTCCAACAGTTTTGTAAAGCCCTCGTCATAAGAAAGCAGGGTGACTACGGAAAAGGTGGGAACAACGGCAACCGCCGCGCCCAACAGTATCTTCCATATAAGCTTACCGCTTTTCTTTCCCGAGAACATTGCAACCCACAGCCTACCAAAGCGTCTGAAGGGCAATATAAACAGAGCTTTTACAAAATCCGCAGGCAAAAGATCGGAAAATCCTTTTTCTATTTTGTTTCCCGTTGCGGTATAAACGAAATAGCTATAGCCCAGCACCGAGCCGAGGAATGCAAAAAACTGTGCAAAAGCATCTGCAGATATAAACATAGCCGCGCCGAACACCACGCAAAGGGCGGCGGAGGTTACGGCAGAAGCGCAGATTTTTACGCCTTTTTTAAACAATACCGCGGCGGTTACGCAAAGGGAGGCGAGAATTACTATAAACATTCCCAGAGGGTTATCGGGCAAAGGGAACGCGCGGCAGAACAAATATCCCAAAAGCAGGCAAAGCCAGGCAAAAATACTCTCAAATCCCGAAAAAGAAGCTTTATCAGTATTAAACGCAGTGTTTTCGGTACAGTTATCCATTATTATTCCTCCGTTATACCGTCGGGCCTATACTCGATAATATCTTCTACCGAGCAATCCAGCGCACGGCAGATGGAATCGAGGGTGGAAAAGCGAATAGCTTTCGCTTTGTTGTTTTTAAGAATGGACAGATTGGCAAGGGTGATGCCCACTTTTTCGGAAAGCTCGTTAAGGGACATTTTTCTTTTTGCCATCATAACGTCCAAATTAATAATTATCATATTACTCCCCTCCCGTTAAACAGTAAGGTCGTTTTCGTTCTTGATCTCGGTTGCCGCTTCAATAACGTTTTTAACAACACGCAGGCAAAGTCCGAGGAATGACATAGCAAGAGTAACGATGAACGCCGCCGAATGAAAATACTGGGCGATAAGAATTATAACCGCAAGAAGAACGCACATCCAGGAAATAAAACGGATATACGAAACGCTTTTCGGGGTGAAAACGAGTCCCTTGCGCACGCGGAGCAAAAGTAAAGTTACGGCGATACAGCACACGAGAGCGGTAATTAATATTGCATAACACCACAGCATAAACCAAAGCACGTAAGTATCTCCCAGCTTATCTGCCAACAGCACACGTACAAAATCCTCTGTGGGACCGGGGCGGGACATTTCAAAGGGTAAAAACACACCCAATCCCACAACGATGATGCTGAACATTACGGAAAGTATTATTGAAATTATGACCGAGGCCTTGGAAGGTATTTTTGGCATTTTCTTTCTCCTTTTTAATCAATGAATTCACAGACGGTAAACCAATACTCCGCTTTTCCGCTGCACAAGGGGTTATCCTCGTACCACTCAACAGTGATGCAGTAAATATTTCGTCCGCCGAAAAAGGCGGTGCCATCGTTAAGTTCAACGGGAATACCGTCGCCCACTATGCCGGCAGCCCACATATCCGCATCCCAGCAAAGGACGGTTACGGAATCCGCCTCTAAATTAAGGCTTATCAGATACTCACCGTCGCCGTTTTGCGGCTCGCAATACGGTATTGTACCGGGACTCGGCACCGAATACTCGCCGTAGCCGGCTATGTTTACAGTGCAACGAGTAACGTCTACTTTCGTGGACGTATTTTCGGAAATAAGATACAGGCAGTCAAAATCCGTCGGCGCGATATCAGCAGTACCGCTTTCCTCCAGGAGTGTTTCTGATTCCTCGCTCACGTCCAAAACAACGGGTTCTGAAACCTCATTTGCCACAGATTGCTCATTGCTTTCATCGTGTGACGGAGCTCCGTTTCCCTCGTTTTCCGTATTAACGTCAGCCATAGCGTTACAGCCGAGCAAAAGCAAAACGGAAATTATAATTGCGTATACAATCGCTTTTTTCATTATCTCACCTCGGAAATGTATTTTTCTTCCAACCGCAGAATATCACATTGCATCTCGTTTGTCAATAGTAATTTATCGTTTTTCGATATTTTTTACACGAAAAAGAATAAGAGCACGGTTTTTGCCGTGCTCTTTGAATATATTATTCTTTTTTTGAAAACCTGCTATGGCGCATACGGTTTATTGCCGCAATAAGCTCCTGCTTGCGAGGGAGATCGAGAAAGCGGCGGCAGGTGGTAAAAAAGGCTGTATATATGCTATCCAGCCCTTCCGCGCCTACCGTATAATAAAGCTCGTTTACCACCTTTTCCAAATCTATATACGGAGAATTACCCGTTACCGCAATACGTCTGAGCATAAATCCCAATGCGTCCATCTGGGCAACGCTGATGATATTGTGTAATCCTCTGATATCTATCTTCTCGTCTCCCATAAAGATTATCCCCATATCGGACACGGACAAAACCTCCGTGCCGCATCCCGCAGGATACGAAGAAAATCCGTATGAAAGAAGTACGCGGGACTGGGACCAATCTGCGGCAGTCCTTTGCACGGGCGGAACGGAAGCGCTGATAGCCTTTGACCTTTCCGTAACGTCACGCACAAGGTAATCCTCAAGCATATACACCTTGTGCGCTACGGAAAGATATTCTCCGCTTCCGCCGATAACCAGTATGGTAGAAACACCCTTTTCCTCGTAAAGCTGACACACGCGGTCGGTAAAAGGCGTGATAGGCTCTTTGGAGATAAGCTCCTTCATCATAGAATCCCGTATCATAAAGTTGGTGGCGCTTCTGTCTTCGTCAATGAGTATAAGGCGGGAACCGAAATCCACAGCTTCCATAATATTTGCCGCCTGAGAGGTTGAGCCCGAGGCGCGCTGGGTGGAAAAATCCGAAGTATCTCCTCCCGGTATCCACTTTATAAAAGGCGAGATATTAACGTGCTGAATACATCTGCCGTCCTCTGCGGAAACGGTAACGGCGGTATCGTCGGTTATACACAGTTCCCTGCCATCACCGTAAACGTGATCGTAAATGCCTGCGGAAACCGCATCCAGCAGAGTGGATTTTCCCGAATAGCCTCCGCCCGTAATAACAGTAACTCCCCTTTTTATACCCATTCCCTTTATTCCGCAGATCTCTATACGGTCATCGGGCGGGGAAACAAAGGGAACAGCGCCCTGCATAGGGAGAGCGGTGCCCTTATGGCGCGGAAGAATACTTCCGTCCGCAATAAAGGCGCAATACGGGCTGTTTTTAAGAAAATCCCGTATTTCCCGCTGTTTTTCAGCCAGAGATACTGCGGCTTGAAGCTTGGCGGCATCAACCTCCAACGCAAACCGTTCAATTGCATCCGGCAGATCGCGGCAAAGCATTTGTATGGTTTTGCGTATTTTTCTTGCGGGAAGCTGTACCTGCATCTTGACGCACAGACACAAAACAGGCGGGCGGTCAATATCATCGTGCAATAAGTATATGGTAGCTCCGCCGCCGTTTTCGTAATCCTTTTGGGGGCATACCGAAAAATACGCGGTGTTGCGCACCACTACCTCTCCGCCCGGACGGTAAAGATAATATTTTCCGTTTTCTTTATCCGGACGTGAACGGTTGTAAATACCATCGTTAAGAGAATCTATATACGGCGCAAGAGCACGCAGGCAATGATCTGCCGCCGCGGCGGAAGACTCTGTTATTCCCAGTCTGTGAGCAGGTATCATAAAGGTTAAGGTAGGCGTATCCTTGGCGTTTTTGTGGGTGGTTTCTATAAGCACCGAAATATCGCCGTACCAATAGGTGGGGTCGGATTCCACTATGGGAGTGGGAGATGGATTTCCGTAAGAACCCGGGGGCACTATGATCTGCCCCTCGTACATTTCTTTATAGGTAGTTGTGTTGTTATCCATTGAAAGTAAAAATGCTTTTAACCGTTTCAAATATTATTCCTCCGAAAAATTAAAAATGAATAAGACAAAATATAACCTCCTCAAAATAATATTTGCCTTATACTTATATTCGGAGTTTTCTTTTTCGGCATTAAAAAAGCACCCCTTCGGGTGCGAACAAGCAAAATAAACAAAAAACACCCGAAACCGGATGTTTGCATACCGCGAGCTGATTATAAAACCGCAAAGCGAGTGTACGTTACGTCCGGCAAATATAAGTTTTTCACGATACATCGCCCCTTCCGGTTTGGTTTTTAGTGTAAATGAAGCTGTGCTTCTGTGTAAATATACCATATGAACGGCGTTTTGTCAAGAACAAGTAAACATAACATTCGTCAAAAGTAATAAAAATAAGATTTTCGGTTTTTACCTATTGATTATTTTTAACATCAATGCTATAATATAATGAATTGTTGTGAAGCACCTTCGCAAAATATCCGGGAGGAACAGATAATGAAAAAATTTATCGCACTGACGCTTGTTACAATTATGGCACTCGTTGCTCTGGCAGGCTGTTCATCACTCAAAGATGAGGAGAAAGGCGCAAACATTTCCGTTTATATGACCTCTTTCCCCTATTGTCTTGACCCTGCTGTAGTTCAGCTTGATGCTGACGTGATCCAGATATTCGGTCTTATCTACGAGGGACTTACCGCCGTTACCGAAAACGGTAAGGTCGTAGGCGCTCTGGCTGAGGATTGGTACAGCTACTATGACACCGTTTACGACGAATATCAGATGTTCTTCGTACTCAGAGATAGCTACTGGAATGACGGACGTAAGGTTTCCGCTGACGACGTTATTTATGCTTGGAAGAGAATTCTCGACCCCGCATTCGAAAGCCCTTACGCATCCATACTCTTCCCCATAAAGAACGCAAAGGCTGTTAAGACCGGCGCTATGACCAGCGATGACCTCGGTATCGCCGCTGTTGATGACACCTTGCTTTGCATCACCTTTGAAAATGATTATGACGTTGATCTGTTCGCAGAGCAGATTGCTTGCGTTGGCTTGGTTCCCCTTCGTGAAGATATTATAACCGATGCTGAAAAAGACGGTGCGATCTGGGACGCAAGTGCAGCTTCTATCGTTTGTAACGGACCTTACGGCGTAAAGAACCTTGAAGAAGGTATCCGCCTTGTTCTCGAGAGAAACGCTTCCTACAACAGAGAAGCAGAACAGGCACTCGATAAAGCAGTTAAGCCTTACAGAATCACCATTACATATCAGGAAAGCACTATCGAAAAGAGCGTTGACGAGGATAAGCGTGTAACCGACACCGTATTCCAGGCAAATCGCTTCGCAAACGATAATATATTCCTTATGAGCAATTTCGACAAAGCTTCTTATGCAGAATATGCAGGCAAGGCTAAGGACGAAGTTGACCTTCTCTCTACCTACGTTTACTATTTCAATACCGATAACGAGCTTCTCGCTTCCAAGGAAGTTCGTCAGGCTCTTTCTTTGGCGCTGGACAGAAACGAGATCGTTTCTTCCGTAACCGGCACCGGTGAAAAGGCTGTTACCGGATTCGTTCCCTCCGGCGTATTCAACACAAGCAGAAAGGATGATTTCCGCGAAGAAGGCGGCGATCTCTACTCCGCAAATGCAAACCTTTCCAAAGCAAAGGAACTGATGAAGGGCGAAAAGACCGGTACTATCTCCGTTGCATACCTTATTCCCGAATCCAAAGACCTTATGACCAACAACATGCGTAAGGTTACTTACACCAACGTTTATGAGGATATCGCAGAATATGCCGCAAAGGCTTGGAAAGAACTGGGCTTCAAGGTAGAACTTGTAGGTCTTCACGAAGAGGAATACAGAGTTGCTCTTTCCACCCGCGAATATGACGTTATCGGCGTTACCAACGTTGTTAACTCTACCGATGCATACGCTTGGCTTTCTTCCTTCGCAACCCGTTACAGCGGCTGTGCGGTTGAGCCTTCCCTCACCGGCGAAGACGTTTACACCGCTCACCAGACCAACTGGGAAAACGATGAGTACGATGCACTTATCGACGCTGTTTGCTACGAAAGCGACCGTGAAGTAAGAGCAGAAAAGCTCCACGCAGCAGAAGAAATCCTCGTTGACGAATGCCCTGCTACCGCACTCTTCCAGTACACCAACTGCTACGTTAAGTCCTCCAAGCTTTCCGGTATCGGTGATACCTATTACTTCGGTTACAGAGATTTTTCTTCTCTCAAGCTGAAGAATTGGAGAAAGATCAACGCTGCCGAAGAAGAAGCTTCCAACGCAGTTGCAGACTAAACCGTATAATATTAAAAGCTCCCGAAAAACGGGAGCTTTTTTGTTGCCGAGGTTTCAAAGATGCCGCAAGACTTCTTTGGATGATTTTTAATTAGTATATCAGTATCCTATTTCTTTTATTATAAGTCCGTTGCCCGGCGCTCTGACGATGCGCAGTCGCGCATTACGGAACAACGGGATGCTTTCTATGGCGACGGGGAACAGCTTTTCCAAAAATGCAGGCACGACAGATGACGCTTCTCCTACCTCCAGAGTAATAAACTCTATGCACTTTATATTATGTTTTTCCGCTATATCACACACGGTCTTTAACGCGTGGCGCAGTACACCGAGTTCGTGCATAGATGCTTACTCCTTATTTGGCTTCATTTATATTATACAGATACAGAGAAAACGCTATAATACACTGGCCGGGAAAATAGGTAAACATACAAAGCGTGTTTGACCAAGCGGGAGAACCGCCGAAAATATTGAATGCCAGCGCTATATCCGAAACGAAAAACAAAAGACTTCCCAACACAAGAACGGCGGAAACTGTATCCCTTTTACCGAAAACGTTGGAAACCGCCTTGCCCAGCATAAAAGAAATTACCAAAGCGTATACCAACGCAACGGCTGTCATAACCGCAGAGCCGAAGTTAAATGCGGGATACAGCATCAGAAAAGCAACGGATGCAACCGCAATTACGGCGCAGGGAATAATATCTTTAAAGCAAGGCTTTTTGAAAAAACAATATGCCGCTATATACACAATATGTCCCAAAACGAAAACAGCGGCTCCGAGTATAAAATTATTAAACAGAATGATATCCCCAGCCATACACAACACAAGTCCTGCAAAGGTGAGTGCGGGGAAAGCCGATTTTTTCTTTAAAACAAGCGTGTATATGAGGTTCACAAGTCCTATAGCAACGAATCCCGATGCGGTGAGAGCCTTAAGCAACATAGAATAATTACTTTTGTATATTCCGCACATAACCGCTGTAAAAAGCAAGAACAAAACGTTTAAAGCAAAAATGAGTTTTTTCATAAATATCACTCTTCCTCGGGCAACCCATTTATGCTGATCTGCTCGAGATTATTTACAATGGAACGGAGGGTGGAATAGAAAACGCTTCTGTCCTCATTCGATATTCCGTTTCCCGCAAGGACCACGGCAAGATTGACACGTTGCTGAACGAAATCCGCCACCTGTCTTCCCTTCTCCGTAAGCATTATACGGGCACGGTAAAAGTTTGTTCCGTTTGATTCTTTGGTAACATATCCCTTTTTCTCAAGATCGGAAACGGCACGGGAAACGTCCGCTTTGTCTTTATAACACAGCTCGCAAAGCTGTGTGGCAGTTACGCCATCCTCAAAACGGGACATTACCGAAAAATAGGTACAGTACGCACCCTTAAGCCCGATCTTTTCCATTTCGTCCGAGCTGATCTTGTGCCAATACCGAAACGCCTCCATTATCTCGTTTGAAAACCGTTCAAATCTATCTAACATAATAACATATTCTCCGAACAAATTTTGACCTATTATAACATTTTATAGAGTAAAATGTCAATAAGCAAAAATCGCCCAAACAAATCGCTATCAATAATCGCCACAACAAAAATACCGTCGGCATCACATTTTTGCCGACGGTAATTTACTGTTTTATTTAGCCGCGTATACGCTTATCTCATCGATAAACATCCAGCTCTTTAAGGGTGTGATCTCCACCTTAACGTATCTGGCTTTGGTGTTTTCCGGCAGGAATACCGCACGAGTGAAGGTATACAATTCGTCCACGCCGTTGTCCGCCGCATAGTTCTTGTAAGCAGCCCTGGTGAAGTTAACGCCGTCTTCCGAAACGTAAACCGTAACGGCTGCCGCGGCATATATTCCCGCACCGCCTCCGCCGAGAGAGTTTACCTCCACCGCATAAAGCTGTTCGGTGATTTCGCCAAGGTCGATAACAACCTCTGCCTTTGCCAGAAAGCCAAGCCAAGCGGCATCGCCGTAGGTAGGCTTACCCAAGACTCCGTCTGTAAGAGCGGCACCCGTTTCATCGGGATAATTGTCCGCAGGGGGATTTGCTAATGCGTATTCCTTATTCAGTGCTACGTTTACGCCTTCTTTGCCGGTAAATTCCACCTCTGCTGTTACCTTGGGACTTTCGTTTCCGTAATAATCCACGCCATAGACCGCATATTCAGCAACACCGCTTCCGGAAAGGTTTGCATCTTCAAATTCAAACTTAAACTCTTTCTTGCCGTAGTCGGAAGAAAAATCAAAGGAATGAATAAGATTTCCGTCCTTGGTAATGCGTATTCCCGCTACGGTGTTGTCCTCATTTGCAATACTTCCTTTAATATACACCGTTGCGCCGTTCGCCAAGGACTCTACCTCAACCTCGGGCGCGACCATAGTACTTGCGGGAATCTTGCCTGTTTCGTAATAGGTTTTATACGCAAGATGCTGTCCCTCTTTGCCCATATCGGGGTTCTGATAATGGGAATATGCAAAGGTAACGTGTGCTTCCACATATTTTGCGGAGATATTCATTTGCTCCACAAATCTGTTAAGAGGTGCGGTAGTCCAATCGGTTTGAGTAAAATCCTCATTATTTGCCCAGAATCTGAAGCCCTCAACGGTATCTACCGCTTCCTTTATCTCGCGGTAGAAATCGTCCAGCATATCCATTGTGATATGTCCCGCGCCGACGGAATCCTGACAGCAGAAGATATCACCGGGGCGGAAGTCTGCTTTGGCAAATACCTTTTCCCACATTTCACCCGTTTTTTCGGGAGAAGGACCTGATGCGGTTACAAAGGGAGAAAGCATAATAGGCATTTCGGGGTCGATATCGTACAAGCCGTTTCTGTAAGTGCGAAGCAGATAGGAAGCGTTATCCAGCATTGCATCGGTGGCATTTATATTACTGAATTCAAACACGAAATACCAGCCGTGAACGGCGTTGGGATATTTGCTTTTGTAAGTATCGTATATCTGCTTTGCGCCTTCTATGCCCAATTCCGCTTGGTCTGTGAGCCAAGCCTTGTCGGTAACGTACTTATTCCACCATTCGGGGTTTTCGTTAAGACCGATAAACACCTTTACGCCCAGTTCCTCTGCGGCGGCAAGGATGGTATCCAAAAGCATTTTTCCGCTTTCGTCATAAGAAGCGGTCTTTTTATCTGCGCCGAAGGAGGATTCGTAAAACACAGAGGAAACCTTATCCCCTTCCGTAACGAAGGACCATTGAAGGATAAGAGTATCTATACCCACGTCCAGCATATAGCCGAGGTGGTCTTTCATACGGGAAAGAGAGTGGTTTTTAAATGCGCCCGGCTGCATAAAACTGCCACACAAAACGGGATAGTCTTTTTCGGTTTTAACGTTTTCCGAAACCTCCCCTTCAGAGATGCTTTCGGGAGCAGATTCTCCCTCAGATATATCGTTCGAGGGAGTACAAGCGGTAAACATAGTACCGCACAAAACAAATGACATAAGAATTAAAGACAAAATGCGTTTTTTCATACGATCTCCTTTTTCGGTATATCAATTATAAACCACAGAATCAAGGTTCCACTCTGCAAGAATATATATGAGATAATCGGGTTTTTGAGATACCAATTCGGCACCGTAGTAGGTGTAATCCCACATACCTTTATATATGGTCTTATCCATACGCTCTGCAAGTATATCGAACATCTGGGTTCCGAAGGAATCTCTGAGTACCATACATGAGGGAAGGTTATCCCGCTTGGTGCGTATCGTCTTGCCCCAGGTAACATTGGTGCTGTATACCATCTGAGTATCTGCGCGGTAGCGGGGAACTTCGGTTATTTTCTCGGAAACGGGAGTGCCGTCCGCAAAGGTTCTGTACCAGCCGTATTCAAGCACATCCTGATCTCCGATATATCCGTTTTCATATATAGAACCGGAAATCATATTGAGATATACGGGCATATCGCCGGTTTTGTAATATCCGCTGTGCCAGGTAAATTCTTCAAAAGAACGGGGAGCGGCATCGGGAAATTTCTCTGCTATATGGTTGAACAGCTCTTGATACGCTATAAAAGCGCCGTAATCGGTCCAATGGCTATCGCACTTGAAATAGAGGGGATATTCATCGTTTTTATGTTCCTCAAAGGCAGTACGGAGATCGATAACGGTTGCGCCGGATTCCGACAAGGTGTTTATAACCTGGTCAAGACGACTGTCGCCCTTGCCCTGCTCGTATTCATCGGGCACAAGCTCGGGATACATAGTCATAGCGGAAGGAACGATCATATATATAATTTCTGTTTCTGTTCCTGTCTTTTCAAGGTTTGCAATTCTGTCCGAAACACGCTTTTTAAGGTTATCCAGAACACCTTGGCTGTAAAGGTTGGTATGCTGGAAATCACGCAGACATTTCTGATAAAAGAACTGGAAATTGCTTCCTGCGACAACGCCTTCAGCCGTTCCCGCCTTTATGGGAGTTACGTTGGTTTCCAGCGCCGCACCGACCTGCTTTCCGTCAACAGTCTGGGTAACGACGATATCCGCAGAATTTGCAGTGCATAAAAAGCGGACGGAATACCAGCCGTACCAGCTCTCGGATCTATATGTCTTGTTTCCGCATTTCAGGGTTATGGTAGCACCGATATCACATTGACCGATAACCACCGCATAGGGCTTTTCGGAAAAGCTGGCGTATTTCACGGTAACGCGGCATTCGTCCTTGGGGACATCATCGACAACCAAAGATTCATCGGGTACGTCGGGTACGTCGGGAGAAGACGCATCGTATTCGGGGAAGGAGTTTTCCGGTTCTTTGGACACGGTATCGAAAATTTCCTCGGATACTTCCTCGGGCTCGGAAGAATTATTCTCAGGTGCAGAGGAAGAGTCTTCCACAGAAGGAACGTCGGATAAATCGTTGCTCACGGTTTCGTTATTGCCGCCGCAAGCGGTCAACAGCAAAACAGCCGCCAACAACACTGATAATACTTTAACTTTCATCGATTTTTGTCCTTTCGGTTATTCTTTTTACATTCTAACATAAAATATTTGATTTTTCAATCTTTTTTGTAAATATTGGCTGCGGCGGTAAGCCCGATCACTCCGGGATTGAAGCCCGACGCAAAAACGGACACCGCCGATATAAGCACAAAGACAAATTCGGATATTTTCCCTGCCCTGCTTACCAGAGCGTACACGTCGCCGCTTTCGCTTTTTGCGCTTATCAACGAGCATAATGCGCAATATCCGTCATTTCCCGAAACGGGAAGCAGATTTACAAAAGCGAAAAACAGATTGCATATAGAAAAATACAAAAGATAAGGGGAAGCCAACGCCAAGGACACCGGCAAGGATAAACCGAAAAACAGTAAATTTGCCAAAGGACCGCACAAGTACACTGCGGTATCACGGCGGTGGGACGTTATTCCGGAAGTTACTATTCGTGCTCCGAGAGGCATTATGTCAACTCTGCCGACTTTGCCTCCGGTCAGCTTTATTGCAAGAAAATGTCCCAATTCGTGAAGCAAAGCGGCGGAAATAAGCAGCATAAAAGGATAAGCCCCCTCTATATATGCCAATACCGCAAGGCAGGGCAACGTGAGAATGTGTATTCGAAGTTTCATGCGGGGAAAAAGAAAAAAGATATTTCATCCCTCCAATAGCTTTGATATTAACTCAAAAACGCTGTACGAAGGCACATCTCCCCCTGACGATGCCGGTGCGGAAGCAGTCAAAAAAATATACAATGCCGAAATAAGCAATACGGCGGGAATTAAACAACATATAAATTTTCCCCGCACGGCAAAGAAAGTTTTTTTCATAAATCATCACCCGTAAAAAATATGCGTGTTCCCTCCATAAAATGACAACATTTACAGTCTTTCCGCTGTATACTTTTGTGGGAAAGAGATGATGAACAAATGGCGGTAACCGTATATGCTGACGTTTACTTTTTAATAAATTTCATATTTGATCTGATGCTTCTGTATATAACAGCGAGAATTACCAACACGCCCTTTAAGATATGGCGTATATTCACTGCCGCAATTCTGGGAAGTGCATACGCTTTTTTCTGTCTGTGTGTTGTAAGCGGGTTTGCGTTGCATATTTTAACCGCGTTTTTGGTGTGTTTTACGGCGTACGGAAAAAAACGTCCTTTTTTCAATACCGCGGTTTTTCTGTTGTCCTCCGCCCTTTCGGGAGGAGTTGTCTACGGGGTATTCTATATGCTGGGCAAAAACGAAGAGTATATAGGCTCGCTTGGTGCGGGAAGCGTGATGATATGCGTATTTTCCGCACTTGCGCTTACGGCGGGATATTTATACGTTTGCAAGAAGAACAGCGCAGGAGGTGCCGTTCACGCATATATAACGGTGCTGGGGAAAAGCTACAAAGCTTTTTTAATGAAGGATACGGGAAATCTTCTTACAGATCCCATTTCCCTCGATCCCGTGATAATAATATCAAAAAAGATTTTTGGGGAAGAGTTTTCGGACCTTGCCGTTTCCCCGCCCCTTCCCATAAGAGCTATTCCCGTAAAAACAGCTACGGGCAGCGATATTATGTATGGGTTCCGCCCCGAAAAATGCTTGGTGCGGGAATTCGGAAAAAGCAACAAGCGGGAAGTAAGAGTGATAATTGCTTTAACCGACGGCAACAGATTTGCAAAGACCTACGACGGGCTTATGCCCCCTATATAGAGGTGATAAAATGTATTTTAAAAAAGTAACTTTGGCTTTGGAGTGGATACGCCAATTTTTAGGCGAAAGCAAGGAAGTATTTTATATAAACGGACCCCAGACCTTACCCCCGCCCCTTTCACGGGAAGAAGAGTCTATGCTGACGGAAAGACTCCCCGATGACGAAAATGCAAAGAAGAAGCTGATAGAACACAACCTGCGGTTGGTGGTGTATATTGCGAAAAAATTTGAAAGCACAAATATCGGTATCGAGGACCTTATTTCCATAGGCACTATCGGGCTGATGAAGGCGGTAAACACCTTTAAGCAGGACAAACAGATAAAGCTTGCCACCTACGCTTCCAGATGTATTGAAAACGAGATACTTATGTATATACGCAAAAATTCAGCACGTGGATGCGAAATGTCATTGGATGAGCCTTTGAACGTAGATTGGGACGGAAACGAGCTGCTGCTTTCCGATCTTTTGGGCACGGACGGAGATTTCGTATACCGCATACTGGAAGAAAGCGAGGAAAAGCGCACGGTAAGACAGGCGATAAGCAAGCTTCCCCCTCGGGACAGAAGGATAATAGAAATGCGTTTCGGCATAGGTGAGGGAACGGGCGGCAGAGAAAAAACGCAAAAAGAAGTGGCAGACGAACTGGGAATATCCCAATCCTATATTTCCAGACTGGAAAAGCGGATTATTTCTACCCTTAAAGAAACGCTGGGAGTATGAACGCTTGACATTTTTTTACACAAGGAGTATAATTAAAAGCGGTGAATGAAAAAAGAAAGGAGGAAAGAAGAGCATTTCGCTGTTTACAAGAAAGCCGAAAGAAGAGCAAAGCCGTACCATAAGCCTTAATAACGGATTACCGAAAGCCGTGGCATTTGTGGATTACGAGCATTGGTATATTTCATTAAAAAAGAATTTCGGCATACAACCAAACATAAAAGGGTGGTTTGAGGAGCTTAACACCAAGGTGAATTTGGTGGAGGTTACGTTTTTCGCAGACTTTTCACACAAATCTCTGGCAGATCAGATATCCCGTATCCGCCCCTATTCCAACCGCATTATCGATACACGGAACACCACCGGTGTAAAAAAAGATTTTACCGATTTTATTATTCTGGATAATATTTACCAGAAGGCGCTGTCATCCGAGGATATAGAAACATTCATCATCTTTTCGGGAGACGGGCATTTCAGCTCGGTAGTTTCATTTTTAAAGAATTTTTGTAAAAAAGAAGTCGGCATATACGGTATTGAGGATTCATTTTCTCGTCAGCTTCAGCAGACGGCAAGCTGGTGCATAACCCTTCCCACCGAGGAGGACGTGCACGGCTCATATTATCGCTTAATTTTCGAAGTCCTCAAAAAAGCATCCGAGAATAATTCAAAAGATATACCGACAAAGGAAAAAACAGTAAATGCAGTTTGTGCCCTGAGCAAGACCGCAACCAATGCGAAGGTAACCGAAGCACTTGGCAATCTGATCGAAAAAGGATATATATCCACCCGCTCGGTAATAAGCTATTCGGATAAAAAGAAAACAAAAAAGGTTACCGGACTGTTCACGGATTGGGAAAAAGTTGAAAAAAGCGGATTTTTGGCACAATAATTTGCATAAAACTATTGCAAAAAGCAAAATACTGTGATATACTGTGTACAGATAAATGTAAGCAACCAAGAGTGGGTCAAAGCCCACTCTTGATTTTTGCAATATTTCCGAGACATCTTTTTTAACAATAATACAAAAAATACGGAGGCAGGCAGAAATATGAAGCAAAATATCGCAGCTACGGTACGCGCGTTGGTTGAGCCCGTAATGGCTGAAATGAACTACAGAGTCTGGGACGTAACCTTTTACAAGGAAGGTCAGGAGCAGATCCTTGAAGTGGAGCTTGAAGGTGAAAACGGTTTTTCACTCGAAGATTGCCAGAAGGCATCCAACACCATAAATCCCCTGCTGGACGAAGCCGATCCTATCGAGCAGGCTTATTCGCTCATAGTTTCCGGTGCGGGACTTACCCGCGTCCTTCGTACGGATGAGCATATCAGCCGTGCGATAAGCGAAGGCTGGAACACCGAGCTTAAGTTGTTTGCCGCTGTTAACGGCAGTAAAGAGCTCAGCGGTATCATAACCGTTTTTGACAAAGACACGGTTACCGTAGGCGAAACTAAAATAGAAAGAAAAATGATTTCGAAGATGACTTCGATACTCGAATAAACGGAGGTAAAAACTAAAAAATGAACAAGGAATTTTTTGAATCCCTCGCTGCCCTTGAAAGAGAAAAGGGTATCCCCAAGGACTATATGATCGAACGCACCGAGGCTGCGCTCCTCGCGGCTTTCAAAAAGGATTCCGGCGGACTTACAAACGCAAGAGTAAAGCTTGACGAAGCTAAGCACGACCTTCGCCTGTATAAGCTTCTTACGGTTGTAGAAACAGTTGAAGACCCCCGTACCGAAATCTCTCTGGAGCAAGCCCGTGAAAAGAACAAAAAGTACAAATTGGGCGATGAATACCAGATAGAAATTAAAACAAAAGAATTCTGCCGTATCGCCGCGCAGACCGCAAAGCAGGTAATAGTTCAGTCTATCCGCGAAGCAGAGCACGGAATGATGGTAAAAGAATACGAAGACAAGCAGGATAAGATCATCACCGGCGTGGTAGTAAGAGTTGACCCCACCACCGGACACGCTACTCTTGAACTTGGCAGTAACGAAATGGCGCTTTTCCGCCACGAGCAGATCAACGGCGAAACCCTGAACGTTGGCGACAGAGTTAAGGTTTACGTTACCGAGATCAAGCGCGAGGGCAGAGGACCTTCCGTAGTCATTTCCAGAACCCACCCCGGTCTGGTACGCAGACTGTTTGAGCTTGAGGTTCCCGAAATTGCTGACGGAACCGTTGAGATAAAGGGCGTTGCAAGAGAAGCGGGAAGCAGAACCAAGATCGCAGTCGCTTCCAACGATCCTAACGTTGATCCTATCGGTGCTTGTATCGGCTCGAGAGGCGCAAGAAAGAACAGCATTACCAAAGAGCTTTCCAACGAGAAGATCGATATTATCCCCTACAGCGAGGATTACGCCGCATTTGTTGCCGCTGCCCTTGCTCCCGCCGCAGTTTTGTCTGTAAACAGAATTGACGAAAACGAAAAGGCGTTCCGCGTTATAGTAAACGATGATCAGCTTTCTCTCGCTATCGGCAAGGAAGGTCAGAACGCACGTCTTGCCGCAAAGCTTACCGGTTGTAAGATCGATATAAAAAGCGTAAGAAGCGTAAACGAAAACACCGAAGCAGAGGTTGATAACGCTTGATCGAAAAGGTTTATCCCGTAAGGAAATGTGTTTCCTGCGGAGAAAAAAAGTTAAAGACAGAGCTTACAAGGATCGTGCGGACGGAAAACACCGCAATTATTGACCCCACGGGGAAAATGAACGGAAGAGGCTGTTATCTGTGTAAAGACCCCGCTTGTGTGAAAAACGCAAAGAAGGGACGCAGAATAGAACGGGCGTTGGAGGTTTCTCTACCCGAAGGCTTTTACGAAACCATTCCCCTCTCTACGGAGGACAAATGACAAAGCTTTTAAATCTGTTAGGTCTTGCAAAAAAGGCAGGACGGCTCGCAGTGGGCACAGAAAATACTATTGAAGCGGTACGCAAAGGAAAGTCATTTTTGGTAGTGGCGTCCGAAAGCGCATCCGACGGAACAAAAAAGATAATAAGCGATAAAACGGCGTTTTATAAAACGGAAGCGGTCTTTATCCCCGTAGATACCGCAGCATTCGGCAAGGCGTTCGGCAAAACAGCCACCGCCTGCGTTTCGGTCAACGACAAGGGATTTGCTTCCGCCGTAAAAAAATTATTGGGAGGTAACTGATATGGCGACGACAGGAGATAACAAATACAGAGTTAACGCGCTGGCAAAAGATCTTAACGTAAAAAGCAAGGAAATTATAGATCTGCTTGCGGCTCACGGTATGGGAAACAAAAGCCATATGACTGCGCTTGAAAGTGCAGAGCTCAGCATTATATTTGAATACTATACTCAGCAAAACCAGATTGATATAACCGCATTCTTTAAATCTTATCAGGATAAAATCGACGCAAAGAAGGCAGAAGAACAGGCAAAGCGTGATGCGGAAGAAAAACGCAAGGCAGAGGAAAAAGCCGCCGCTAAAGCCGAAAAGCAAAAGAAGCTTCAGGAGCAGGCTATCAAGCAGGGCAAGCCTATTCCCCAGCAACAGCCTCAGAAGCAAAAGGTACGCGGCGAAGTTCGTGTTGTAGATACCAGAGGTACTGCGAACGTTGACCTTTCCAAGTACGATGAAAAGTACGATAATCTTGCCGGAAGCGCGGCTTCTGCGGCAGGCGGAAAGCAAAAGTTAAAGAAAAAGAACAACCGCAACCAGCAGCAGGAGCAATCCCGCCGCCCCGGTGATAAAAACAAGCCTCAGCAGAAACAGCAGGCAAAGCCCAAGCCCGTACAGCTTTCTATAACCGTACCCGATGAAATTACAGTCGGCGAGCTGGCTTCCAGAATGAAGACCGCCGCAGGTGAGGTTATTAAAAAGCTTATGCTTATGGGCGTAATGGCTTCCGTAAACGAAACCATAGATTACGACACCGCTTATCTTATTGCCGATGAATTCGGTATAAAGGTAACCAAGGAAGTAGTGGTTACTATCGAAGAAAAGCTGTTTACCGAGTCAGAGGACAAGGAAGAGGATCTCGTACCCCGTGCGCCCGTTATCGTTGTTATGGGTCACGTTGACCACGGTAAGACCTCTCTGCTGGATGCTATCCGTGATACCCACGTTACCGCAGGCGAAGCAGGCGGTATTACCCAGCATATCGGTGCTTACAGCGTTAAGATAAACGATAAGCCTATAACCTTCCTCGATACTCCCGGTCACGAAGCGTTTACTTCCATGCGTGCAAGAGGTGCAAACCTTACCGACATCGCAGTGTTGGTCGTTGCCGCGGACGACGGAATTATGCCTCAGACCATTGAGGCTATCAACCACGCAAAGGCTGCAGGCGTAAGCATCATAGTTGCTATCAACAAGATGGACCGTCCTGCCGCTGATCCCGACAGAGTAAAGCAGGAACTTACCAACTACGATCTTCTTTGCGAAGAATGGGGCGGAGATACCATAGTTGTACCCGTTTCCGCGCTTAAACGCCAGGGTATTGACGAGCTGTTGGAAATGATCACCCTTTCCGCAGATATGATGGAGCTCAAAGCCAACCCCTCCCGTGCGGCGCAGGGCGCAGTTATCGAAGCAAAGCTTGATAAGGGCAGAGGTCCCGTCGCCACCGTGCTGGTACAGAACGGTACTCTCCGCGTAGGCGATTATATCATCGCAGGCTCTACCGTAGGACGTATCCGTTCTATGACCAACGACAAGGGCGAAAAGGTAAAAGAAGCAGGACCTTCCACTCCCGTTGAGATAATGGGTCTTTCCGAAGTTCCCGCCGCAGGTGATTCCTTCCGCGCAGTTTCCGATGAGCGTCTTGCAAAAGAGCTTGTTGAGCAGCGTAAAGCGAAAGAAAAGGAAGAGCAATTCAAGGCAGAGGCAAAGGCTAACCTTGAGGATCTGTTTAACCAGATCGGTTCCGGTGTTAAGACTCTCAACCTTATTGTAAAAGCAGACGTTCAGGGTACTGCAGAGGCTGTAAAGGCATCCCTTGCAAGACTTTCCAACGAAGAAGTTAAGGTAAGCGTTATCCACGCGGCTACCGGTGCCATAAACGAATCCGACGTTATGCTGGCTTCCGCTTCCAACGCAATCATTATCGGATTTAACATCCGTCCCGACAGAGTTGCTCTGGATATGGCAACCCGTGATAAGGTTGACGTTCGTACCTATCGTGTAATTTACGATTGTATAGATGAAGTTACCGCCGCTATGAAGGGTATGCTCGCTCCCAAGTTCCGCGAAGTAATACTTGGCAGAGCCGAAGTAAGACAGACCATCCGCGTGCCCAACGTAGGTACTATTGCAGGTTCTTACGTTACCGACGGTAAGGTTACCAGAAACGCAAGTATCCGTGTACTCCGTTCCGGTGAGATCATTTACGAGGATAAGATATCCTCTCTCAAGCGCTTTAAGGACGATGCAAGAGAAGTGCTCCAGTCCTTCGAATGCGGTATAGGACTTGAAAAGTTCAACGATATTAAGGTGGGCGACATTCTCGAAGCCTACACTATGGAGGAAATCGAACGCTGATGGGTTCTTTCAGACAGGATAAAATAAACGAGGAAACATCAAGAGAAATAACCGAAATACTGCGCACGGTAAAAGACCCCAGAATAACTCAGGCATTTGTGAGTATCACAGGCTGTGAGGTTACCAAGGATCTGTCCTACGCCAAGGTATATTACAGCGTGTTGGGCAAAGACGAGGGTGTTAACAAAGGTCTGGCATCCGCCGCAGGTTATATTCGCAAGGAGCTTGCCTCCCGCCTGAATTTAAGAATAACACCCAAGCTGGTGTTTATTCCCGATCATTCCGCAGAAAACGCCTTGCACATATCCGAGATGCTTAAAAACATCAAGTACAGCGAGGATTACGAATAATGTTGAAGATCGGTTATGAAGAAGCGGCACGGTTTCTTCTTGAAAACGATAATTATCTGGTAGTATGCCACGCTTGCCCCGATGGAGATACCGTAGGCAGTGCAGCCGCTTTGGTAATGCTCCTGCGCAAAAAGGGCAAAACTGCGTGGGCATACTGCCCGGATGAAATTCCCGAAAAGCTTATCCCCTTTGCGGGAAAAGGAATTTTTACAGACAATATCCCCGAAAACGCCGTGAAAGTAAGTGTTGACGTGGCATCTCCCGCAATGCTGGGCAGTATGCAGGAAAGCTTTGAAGTTTTCGACCTTTCCATCGACCACCACAAGGTGAATACTATCCCCTGCGAAAGACTGCTTCAAAAGGATTACTTTATTTCCAATGCGGAGATAATTTCAGATCTGTATGATCAGCTTTCCGTGGGAATAGACAAGGAAGCCGCAGTTTGTCTTTATGCGGGCATAAGCTCCGACAGCGGCGGATTCAGATATTCCAACACCCGCCCCGAAACGATGCGCCTCGCCGCACGGCTTATAGAAACGGGAATTGATTTTTCGGGTATCAACAGACAGCTTTTTGATAAAATAACACCGCCCGTGCTTTCCCTTATGAAGGCGGCATACGGCTCTGTGGAGCTTTATTACGGCGGTAAGCTTGCTATCGTTACCATTTCCAAAAAAGAATACGAGGACAGCGGTGCGTCCGACACCGACCTTGACGAGATAAAAAGCATACCCAGACGTATTGACGGCGTGGAGGTTGCGGCTATGATCCGTCCCAAGGGAGATATGGCGCAGGTTTCTCTGCGGTCCAACGAGTATTTTGACGTAGCGGCGTTTTGCCGTGAAATGGGCGGCGGCGGACATATGCGCGCGGCGGCGTTCCGCACGAAAGGAACACCCGAGCAGGCGCGGGATATGCTGATAAAGGCTTTGGAAGACAGAATATGACAGAGGGAATTATAAATTTTTATAAACCCACGGGAATGACATCGCAAACGGCGGTTAATATTGTAAAACGGCTTACGGGCGCAAAAAAAGCAGGTCATTGCGGAACTTTGGACCCGTTGGCACAGGGTGTACTGCCTATAATGCTGGGCAACGCCGTTAAAGCCAGCGAATATCTTACCGATCACGACAAGACCTACATAGCCGGAATAAAGCTCGGTACGGTAACAGACAGCGGTGATATTACGGGAAACGTTATTTCCGCGCACAATGGTCCGCTTCCATCTTTTGAAGAGTTTGCAGATACGGCAAAGCGTTTTATCGGTGAGCAAATGCAGGTCCCGCCTATGTATTCCGCATTGAAGCGGGATGGAAAAAAACTCGTTGACCTTGCAAGACAAGGCATAACCGTGGAGCGTGAAGCGAGAAAGATAACCGTATATTCCCTGACGCCATTCGAGGGGAACGGAGAATTTTTTATGACGGTTTCCTGTTCCCGCGGAACGTATATCCGTACGTTATGCGAGGATATAGGCGCGGCGTTGGGATGCGGTGCCACCATGAGCTTTCTTGAACGCGCCGTAGTAGGTAACTTCCGCAAGGAGGACTCCTTTACCGAAGAGGACCTGAAGTGCGGTAATTACGCTATCACACCCGTGGAAAACGTATTCCCCTTCCCCGAATTAAGGCTTACCGAGTTTTTTGACAGACTGTTTGCCAACGGGCAGGCTATTATGCTTAAAAAGCTGGGATTCGACGGGGAGATCGGCACAGAATACAAGGTTTTCGGCAAAAACGGATTTTACGCTATCGGCGAAATTATCGAAACAGACAACGTAAAATACTTAAAAAGCAAAAAAATCTTTTTCCCTTACCAAATTTAACAAAATAAGACAAGATAACTGTGGTACTGTATATGTGCCGCAGTTTTTGTTTTATTTAATTGTTTAAAGGAAGTGGAAAATATGGAATTTGATTCTAAATTGCGTTCAAAACGAATTATACAAGTGCCCATAAACAGTATAAAGCCCAATTCCGCACAGCCGAGAAAATATTTTGACAAGACGGAAATAGAAAGACTTGCGGAAAGTATAAAGCAGGTTGGAATAATATCCCCGCTTATAATACGAAAACGGGACAACAAAGCCACGTTCAGTATTGCGGGAGAATTGCTTACTCCCGAGCAATACGAACTTATTGCAGGAGAACGCAGACTGCGGGCGGCAAAAAAAGCGGGACTTAAAAAAGTGCCGTGTATATTATCAAAAGCCGACGATAACGGAAGCGCAGTAATGGCGCTGACGGAAAACCTGCAAAGAAAGGATCTTAACTGCTTTGAGGAAGCCTTTGCAATGCAAAGACTTATGTTTATGACAGAATCTACCCAAAGCGAATTGGCGCAGACACTTGGAATAAGCCAGAGCGCAGTGGCAAACAAGGTGCGGCTTTTAAAATTTTCTGCCGATGAACGGGATGAGATACTTAAAAACGGTCTTTCCGAAAGGCACGCACGGTCGTTGCTTCGTTTGGACAGCAAGGGCGACCGGATGTTTATGATAAAACGTATTGCGGACAGAGATCTAAACGCATCTGACACCGAAAAGGCGATAAACGAGTTTATAAAACACCGTGAGGAAAACGAAAAAACCGGCTCCCGTCGGGTAATCGGTACAGTAGACGTGAGGTTTTTCGTTAATTCCATAGACAATGCCGTAAGCCTTATACGCAAGGCGGGAATCAACGTGGGAAGTACGAGAAAGGAAAACGTGGATACCATCGAAATAAGCCTTGTGATACCCAAAACAGGGGTAAAAATTGTGGAGGAAAATCTGTAAAATCTATTGACTTTTATTCGTTTTGGTTTATACTACACTCAACAAAACAAAGCTTAATGCTTTGAAATCAAGAGGTATACAAAATGAAAAAAAACATTGCTATTATCGGATACGGCGGAATGGGTTGGTGGCACGGCGATTACCTTAAAAAGAGCGACGCGTGCAATTTGCTTGGCGTATGGGATATTAACCCCGATAGGCTTGTAATAGCGCACAACGAAGGCATAAATACCTACTCTTCCCTTGAGGAATTACTGGGTGACGAAAGATTGGATATCGTTACCGTTGCAACTCCCAACGACGTACACAAAGAACTTATTATCAAGGTTCTTGAAAGCGGTAAAAACGCTATAAGCGAAAAGCCCGTTACAATGTGCAGCGAGGATCTTCAGGATATGATCGACGCAAGCAACCGCACGGGAAAATTGTTTACCGTTCACCAGAACCGCAGATGGGACTGCGATTTTCTGGCTATGAAGCAGGTGTATGAAAGCGGAATTTTAGGTGAAGTGTTCAATATAGAATCCCGTGTACATGGCTCGAGAGGTATCCCCGGCGACTGGCGCGGAATGAAAAAGCACGGCGGCGGTATGATGCTTGACTGGGGCGTACATATTATCGACCAGATGCTTCTTATGGTTCCCTCAAAGGTAAAGAAGGTTTACTGTCAGTACGATCACGTTACCAACTACGAGGTTGACGACGGATTCAGACTTACTCTTAATTTCGAAAACGGCGTGCGCGCTTATCTTGAAGTGGGCACGAGCAACTTTATTAATCTTCCCCGCTGGTATATGCAGGGCGAAAACGGCACCGCGGTTATTAACGATTTCTCCTGCGAAGGAAAGATCGTATGCGTGGAAAACTGGGACGAAAAGGACGTTATCCCCGTACGCACCGCCGCAGGTCTTACCAAGACTAT
This sequence comes from uncultured Oscillospiraceae bacterium, assembly GCA_964485815.1. Taxonomy (GTDB): domain Bacteria; phylum Bacillota; class Clostridia; order Oscillospirales; family CAG-382; genus SFLA01. The sequence continues at coordinate 19,934 of CAZAJX010000007.1, read as the reverse complement.
GGCTCCCCGTAAGGATGACACCATAAAGACTCACGAAATTCCCCAGATCGCTTCCGACGTTCACGATTTCTACCGTAACGTTGCAAAGGCGGTTGACGGAATTGAAAGCCAGCTTATCACCCATCCCCAGCTTATGCGCGTTATGAAGCTGATGGAGGCTTGCAACAAGTCCGACGAAACGGGTATGCCCGTAGATTTTGAATAAATAATACGTTTTAAAAGACCGATTTCTTTACGAAACCGGTCTTTTGTGTTATAATTTAAAAAAATATTTGTTTTTTTTGAAACCAAATCCAAATTTTGACGGTATATATATGTGAAGGGAGGAAAACTGTATGCGTGATGAAAAGATTATTGACCTTTATTGGGAAAGAAACGAGCGTGCGATAACACAGACCGAGGAAAAATACGGCAGATATCTTACAAAGATCGCCTATAATATTCTTGCGGATGAGGAAGACAGCAAAGAAAGCGTTAACGATACGTATCTCGCCGCGTGGAACAGTATGCCCCCTCAACGGCCGACGGCACTTTCTGCTTACCTCGGTAAGATAACGAGGCAGATCTCCATTGATATTTTCAGAAAAAGAAACCGAGAAAAACGTCGGTTAAGCGAATTCGCCGTTTCTTACGATGAGATAAGCGAGGTTTTATCTGCGGGGGATATGACCGAGGAGCAGGTGCAGGCAAAGCTTTTGGGTGAGGCGATAAACAAATTTCTGCAGGGCCAGCCAAAGGAAGTGCGGAATCTGTTTATCGGCAGATATTATTTCCTTGATCCCCTTAAGGAAGCCGCAAAATATTGCGGAATGAGCGAAGGCAAAGCAAAAAGCGTTTTGTTCAGAACCAGAAGCTTACTTAAAGAATATCTGCAAAAGGAGGGATTTGACATATGAACCCCGAAACTTTACACGATGCGCTTAATTATATCGATGACGATATGATACTCGCTGTCGATAAGTTAAGACACAAAAAGAAAAGCAAAATTGTGTTTCGCCGCTTGGTTTCGGTGGCGGCGTGCGTATGTATCGTTGCCGCTTCGGTTTTCGGAATCGAGCACATGAACAAAATAAAAGAAGATACCCCTCTTGACGAAAACTTTGAAACATCGGTGGACAAAGGAGATATCCCGCCTCCCATAGCAGACGAAAGTATGCCCGCAGGGGACCGGGAGAAGGACGAAACCTCCTTTTCGGCAGAAGAAACAGCCCCTGCAGAGGAAATTCCGCCGAAAGAGGATGATCCGCCCGTAGGAAAAGCGCCACCCGTAGATGAAGCTCCGCCCGCAGAGGAAGCACCTGAAATGTACTTCCCCGAAACCGCAGACGATATGCTTATTTTAAAGGTAACCGAAATAACCGAAAACGGATTTAAAGGATACGTGGTCTGCCAAAACGCTGTATATGACCCGTACGAAAAGATTGCGGTTGTTTATGACGGACGCGAGCAACCTGCCAAAGGCGAAACGGTTGACGTGTATTTTTCGGAATACAACGGAAACACCGTATATGCCGAGCGGATATTTATTGTAAAGGAGTAGGAAAATGAAAAAGCACTTTTTACGGTTATGCGCAATCATTATTACTGTATCTATGTTTATTTGCGGATGTAATGACGTTGTGAAATCCCCTAATCTTATGGATAATATAAGCGCAGGCGACGTATCTGAAATTCCCCTTTCCGCACCGGGAAACGCTGCGGTTACGGATTTTGCTCTGCGGCTTTTCAAGGCGGGAAACGAGGGCGAAAAAAACACGCTTATCTCTCCCCTTTCCGTGCTTGCCGCCCTTTCTATGACGGCAAACGGTGCGAAAGGCGATACACTTTCCGAAATGGAAAACGTGCTTGGAATGCCGGTTTCTCAGCTTAACGGCTATATGCGCAGTTATATGAATTCACTGCCCCAAGGCGAAAAATACAAGTTATCACTTGCCAATTCCATTTGGTTTACCGATGATAAGCGTTTTACCGTAAACGAGGATTTCTTGCAGACAAACGCTGATTATTTCGGTGCGGATATTTACAAATCCCCCTTTGACGATTCCACTCTTAAGGATATAAATCTCTGGGTAGAGCAAAAGACCGACGGTATGATACCGGAAATACTTGACGAAATACCTGCAGAAGCCATAATGTACCTTGTAAACGCCCTTGCTTTTGAGGCGGAATGGACGGAGATATATACAAAGGATGCTGTCAATACAAATACTTTTACCACAACAGACGGTACCAAGCAGGAGGTTGAATTTATGTATTCAACCGAAAGCGGATATTTCGAAGATGAGAACGCGACAGGATTTATAAAATATTACAAGGATAGAAAATACGCGTTCGTTGCCCTTCTGCCCAACGAGGGAATTACCGTAACCGAATACGTAAATTCCCTTGACGGGGAAAGCTTGGCGGCAATGCTGGCAAATCCGATAAAGTTTAAAGTTAATGTTTCTATTCCCAAATTCGAAACTGAGTATGATACGGAAATGTCTGCGCTTCTTTCCGCAATGGGAATGGAAAAAGCCTTTGAAGCTTCCGAAGCGGACTTTTCCGCACTGGGTACTTCAAGCGCGGGTAACATTTATATAAGCCGCGTGCTGCACAAAACCTTTATTTCCGTTGGAGAAAAAGGAACGAAGGCGGGCGCCGCAACAGCCGTGGAAATGGTTGATGAGTGCGCACCCGAATACGAGGACACTAAAAAGGTTTATCTTGACCGCCCCTTCGTGTATATGCTTATCGACTGCCAAAACAGTATTCCTTTCTTCATCGGCACGCTGAACGAAATAAAACCCACGGAGAACAAGCTTGAAGAGCAGGATTTTGACGCCCAATATATCCGCACCGACGGGTATCACGACAATGTTAAATATCCCAAAATAACGGTTATCAAAAGCACAGACGAGCTTAACGAATACTACAACGCCAACAAAGATCTGTATTTTCTGGATCACGTAGACAAGGTGTATTCCGATACTACTATCGGATTCATCGATGCCTGCGAAAAGTATGACGATGAGTATTTTGAAGAAAACATTTTGATACTCGTATTGCTTGAGGAGCCCAGCGGATCAATACGCCACGAGGTAAAATCTGTAAAAGCATACAGAGGAAACGTGGAAATAGATATCGCCGTTAAATGCCCCGAAGTATGTACCGAAGATATGGCGGAATGGCATATAATTATCGAGATAGACAAGGATTCGGGAATAGAAAATAACGATAATATCAAGGTGAATCTTAATTAAGAAATAAAGGCGGTGGAAATATGAAGCGAAAATCTGTTGTTTTTCTTACAGCTATTTTGATATTCTTGGCAGGATGCGTGGCGGCAGGCATTCCTTCCGAAAGTGAATGCGGGCAGACGGGGATTTCGAAATATATTACAGAGGAAAACGGTAAATACACTCTTACCTTGCCGGAAAGCCAACAAACGCTTAGATTAGGTGACACTGAGGATGATTTTGTTGATTATATTTCCGATGCGCTGGTTGAAGCGGCGGAGCAAAAGATAATGGAAGATACCGCAAAATACAGCGATGCTCCTTATTCTTACCTTCAAACGGGAGAAGACGGGGAGTTGTATCTTGCCGCGGAGGTAATATATAATCTTGATGAGCCCGATGAAAACGAGGGCTGTTACGACCATAAGCACCTTTTCTTCAGTGAACGTATTACAAACAGAGAAGGACAATAAAACCGTAAAAATATCACCCCTAAAATCCTTCAGATTTTTGGGGACCCCAAAAAAACATCACCCCAAGAAGCGAAAACGCTTTTTGGGGTGAATTGTTTATTTATGGTGTTTTTTTACTTCTTTTTAACCATTACAACAACAACTGCTACAATGATAACAGCGGCAACGCCACATGCTACGTAGATCCAGGTGTTGTTTCCGCCTGCGGGAGCTTCGCTCGTATCGGAAGAATCAGCGGGAGCAGAAGTGTCTGCGGGAGCAGATTCATCTGCAGGAACAGATTCGTCTGCGGGAGCGGATTCGTCTGCAGGAGCGGATTCGTCTGCAGGTTCGGACTCCTCTGCAACAGTGCCGCCTGCGATTATGGTAGCGCCCTCGGAAACGGTGCCCGCTTCAAAGTCGATGCCGGTAAAGGTAACAAGATCACCCTGCTCGAGAGCCATTGCTGCATTTTTGCCGTTTACGTTCTGATACTGATCGATCTGTGCGGGATCGCTGGATGCGGAGTGAACGCCGAGAAGGATCTGACCTTCCTCGAGAGTAATAGCGGGATCGTTACCGTCGCCGGTGTGAACGAAAGCTACACTGTAAACGCCGATGCCGCCGTCGGTAAGGTCAAGCACAACAGAGATTGCCCATTTAAGGTTTGCGTTGGAAATATTGGCGCTATCGGTTATAATAACCACGTCTTCGCCGGCGATAGAGCCGTTAACTACAACCTGAGTTGCGGTAGAAGTAAAATCGAATCCATCGGTGGCTGCGGAAACGGGAAGCACAGCCAGCGCGCATACAAGTGCAAGGCAGGAAATTAAAATTATAATTTTTTTCATTTTATTTTATCCCTAAAAATATTTTTATTTCTTCTTTTTGGAAACCATAACGATTACCGCAACAACAACGATAGCAGCTACAACACCGAGTACTACCCAAAGAACGGTATTGCCGCCTTCTGCGGGGGAATCTGCGGAGGTATCTGCGGGAGCAGAAGTGTCTGCGGGTGCAGATTCATCAGCAGGCTTGGATTCGTCTGCGGGAGCAGATTCATCAACAGGGTCGGATTCTGCGGGAAGCTGAGAATCGTCGGTAGCTGCAGAGTAAGTAGCGGTGCAAACATAGCCGTCTTCATACCACTTAGCGTCGGGAGTGGAGGTGGGAAGAGTAAGACCTTCAAGGTCAATGCCGGAAATAACAAGCTTGTCGCCTACCATCCAGCCGCCAACGGTTGCGATCATAGCGGAGGTAGCGGAGTTAACGAAGTTTGTCATATAATACTCCTGGTTCTCCTGATAAAGACCGTACCACCACTGGGATTCAAGGTTGCCAGCGTCAAGAGCAGCCTGGGTAAGATCGCCCCAGTTGTTACCGGTGTTAAGACCGTATACGAAGCCGCCTTCGGGAATTGTGAGAGGAGCAGCAGATCCGTCGCCGGTGCCGTTGACCATCTCAACGATCTCGTAAGTGTTTTCTTCGCCTTCAACGGGAGCGAAAGCTACGTGTACCCACCAAGCTCCGCCGGTATAAGCTTCGGTAAATACTACGCAAGCGCCTTCTGCGCCGGAATCGTTAAAATGAGTAACGTGGAAGGTGGTTTCTTCTGCAGAAACTGCAAAAGGTGCAATTGCCATAACAAGCATAACTGCTACGACAAGAACGGAAATCATTCTTTTCATAAGATTTCTCCTTTTAATATCAGCGGTATACCGCTGTTTTTTATAATTTTAACACATTTGTACCTATTCAGTCAAGGACTGTTTAAAAAAACTTCTTTATTTTTATTGTAATTTAGTCTATTTTATTGTATAATCATTTTGGAAATAAATGTTCGGAGGAATTGAGATGCAGAACATTGTAGAGAATTTACTTCTGAAGGATCATTCCACTATGCGTGTGGGCGGTATCGCAAAGCGCGCCTGCTTCCCCGATACAGTCGAGGATATGTGCAAGGCTGTGTGGGAATGCAGTGTGAAAAACAGCAGATTTATTATTGTCGGAAATTGCTCGAATATCATTTTCCCCGACGAGGGCTACGAAGGAACCGTAATATTCACTTATAAGCTCAAAGGCATAAATATCGACGGAACGCGGCTTACCGCGCTGTGCGGTGAAAAACTGACTGCGGTTTCCAAAGCGGCGGCAGATGCGTCCCTCTCCGGTCTGGAATTCGCATACGGAATTCCCGGAACGGTAGGCGGCGGTGTGTTTATGAACGCAGGCGCATACGGAGGCGAGATAAAAGATTGCCTCACTACGGTAAAGGTGCTTGACCTTAACGGAGAATTATCCGTGCTTCCCGCAGATGAGCTGGATCTGGGATACAGACACAGTGTGTTTATGAATAAAAATATGTTTGTGCTGGAAGCTACTTTTGACCTTACCAGAGGCGACAAGGAAGAGATAAAGCGGCTGTGCGAACTGAACATGTCCAAAAGAAGTGATAAACAGCCCCTCGATATGCCCTCCTGCGGAAGCACGTTCAAGCGGCCCGAGGGACACTTTGCGGGTGCACTTATCGAACAATGCGGTCTGAAGGGCTTCAGCATAGGCGGTGCGCAGGTTTCGGAGAAGCACGCGGGATTTATCGTGAACACGGGAAACGCCACAGCAAATGACATTGAGGCGCTTATTAAGCATATTCAAAAAACAGTTTACGAAAACACAGGCGTTGAATTAACGCCCGAAATAAGGATTATAAAATAATGTCGTTTTCATCGGATATTAAAGATTATCTTTCGGTAATAAAGGAAAAAAAGGATTGCTGTACAGATGCTTTCGTTCACGGGTTTGAGCACAAGGTTTTTGAGCCCAAATGTGATAAGGATCTTAAAGTAATGCTTCGCGGGCTGTTTATTTCCAGCGGAAATATAATAGACCCCAACAAGGGATATTACCTTACCCTTTCCTTTACCAACGAATATATGGATTATATATACGCTTTGCTGTGCTCGATGGATCTTGAACCCAAGGCATTAAAGCGAAACGACGAGTATATACTATACTACAAGGAAAGCGAAAGAATCGAGGATTTTCTTACCGTTATCGGCGCGGGTAAATTCACCCTTGAGCTTATGGAAGCCAAGCTGATGAAGGAAACCCGCAACAACCTTAACCGTCTTAACAACGCTGAAATAGCAAACATGGCACGCACAGCGGAAGCATCTGCCGAAGCGGCGGAAGCAATAAAGTTTCTTGAAAAGAAGGGCAGACTTTCGCATATGTCCCCTTCCGTGCAGGAAACCGCAAGATTAAGACTTGAATATCCCGAATACAATCTGGAGCAGTTAAGGCAGATACATTCAAAACCTATAAGTAAATCGGGTCTGTACCACAGATTGAACAAGCTTATAAACGAAGCGAAAAATCTGAAGGACTGAAAGGAAGCGAATTATGGGATTTACCCATCTTCATCTTCATACCGAATACAGTCTTCTTGACGGCGAATGCCGTATAAACCGTGTTGCCAAGCAAGCAAAAGCACTTGGTATGACTTCCCTTGCCATAACGGACCACGGAGTTTTGTACGGTGCCGCTTTGTTTTACCGTGCTTGTATAGCAGAAGGAATAAAGCCCATTATCGGATGCGAAGTGTATCTCGCTCCCAGAACGATGGAGGACAGAACATACCCTATTGATGCTGACTACAGCCATCTGGTATTACTGGCAAAAAATAACGCAGGCTATAAAAACCTTATGCGTCTTTGTTCCGAAGCGTTTACCAGAGGTTTTTACCAAAAGCCCAGAGTGGATATGGAAACCTTGAGAAAATATTCGGAGGGCATAATAGCGCTTTCGGGTTGCATAAGCGGAGTTATTCCAAAAAATATTATAAACGGCGCATATTCCCGCGCCGCAGAATATGCGGAAGCCTTTAAAGATATTTTCCGCGATGGATTTTATCTTGAATTGCAAAGAAACGGTGCACCCGACCAAGAGAAAGTAAATAACGGACTCATTTCCATTTCAAGGCAGTTGTCTATCCCCTTGGTATGCACCAATGACGTACATTACCTTACCAAAGAAGATGCCCCTATACAAGAATTGCTTATGGCGATACAGACGGGTGCGAAAATAGGCGAAAGCCAGATAAAGCTCCCCAGCAACGAGTATTATCTGAAAAGCCCCGAGCAAATGGAGGATCTGTTTAAGGATATTCCCGAAGCGGTTGAAAACACCGATCTTATTGCGAAGGAATGTAACGTTACCATTGAATTTGACAGACCTCAGCTTCCGTCGTACCGTCCCGCAGACGGAAGCACACCAAAGGAATTTTTACGGGCTCTGTGCCGTAAAGGATATAAAAAACGCATTGCCGACGGCAAGATTCCCGGCGGAGATGAATATATAAAAAGAGTAGAATATGAGCTTGGCGTAATAGAAAGCATGGGCTTTGTGGAATACTATCTTATAGTATGGGATTTTGTAAACTATGCGAAATCCAAGCGTATTCCCGTAGGACCGGGGCGCGGAAGTGCCGTGGGAAGCCTTGTTTCATATCTGCTGAATATTACCGATCTGGACCCCATTGCAAACGGATTGCTTTTTGAACGTTTTCTGAATCCCGAACGCGTTTCAATGCCTGATTTTGACATTGATTTTTGCGACGAACGCCGAGGCGAGGTGATCGCTTACGTTACTGAAAAATACGGAGCCGACCACGTTGCCCAGATAGTAACCTTCGGTACTCTCGCCTGCCGTGCCGCAGTGCGGGACGTGGGACGTGCCACAGGTATGTCCTACAACGATACCGACAGCGTTGCCGCCCTTATCCCCCGTGAGTACAATATAACGGTGGACAAGGCATTGGAAAAAAGCAAGGAATTGCGGGAAAGATATGAGAACGAGCCCAACGTTAAAAAATTGCTTGACCGTGCCCGCGCCCTTGAGGGCAGACCGAGAAACGCATCTACCCACGCGGCGGGAGTGGTTATAACGGAAAACCCCATTTCCGATTACGTTCCCGTGGCGGTAAACGGTTCGGTTCCCGTAACCCAGTTTACGATGGACGTGATCGCAGATCTGGGACTTTTAAAAATTGATTTCCTTGGGCTAAGATATTTATCCGTTATCGATGGAGCGCAAAAGCTGATACAGGAAAAACAACCCGATTTTTCCATAGAAAATATTGATTTTTCAGACAAAGAAACCTTTGATATGCTTTCAAGAGGAGATTCTATAGGTCTTTTCCAGCTTGAAAGCGAGGGAATGCGGCAGTTTATAACCAAAATGAAGCCGAGATGCTTCAGCGATATTATTACCTGCATTTCCATTTACCGTCCCGGACCTATGGATTCTATCCCCCGTTTTCTTAAAAACCGTGCCGAAGGGACAGTATCCTCTTCCCTCCCCGTGCCTGACGGTATTCTTAACGATACCAACGGATGCATACTGTATCAGGAGCAGGTAATGCAAATATGCCGCGCCGTTGCCGGATACACCTATGGACACGCAGACATTATCCGCCGCGCAATGGCAAAGAAAAAAGCGGACGTAATGGAAAAAGAACGGGAAATATTTATTGAAGGCGCAGAGAAAAACGGTTATTCATCGAAGGATGCCAGCGCAATCTTTGATGAAATGAACGAATTTGCAAAATATGCCTTCAACAAAAGCCATGCGGCGGCGTATGCTGTCGTGGCATACCGTACCGCATATCTGAAATGCCATTACTACGGTGAATATATGTGCGCACTCCTTAACTCGGTGATGGGCGACGGTTCGATGAGTAAATATATTGAGGATTGCCGTAATCACGGAATTTCCGTGATTCGTCCCGATATTAACGAAAGTACGGCGGTATTTTCCATTTCAAAAGGAAATATACGTTACGGTCTGGCGGCTATCAAAAACGTAGGAAACGGTTTCGCAAAGCAAATGATTGCAGAGCGTGAAGCGGGCGGAGCGTTTTGTACCGCAGAGGATTTTCTTCAGAGAGTACAACCGTTCGGAAATTCAAGAATGTTCGAAAGCCTGATAAAGTGCGGAGCGTTGGATTGGTTCGGACATTACCGAAGCAGGCTCGTAGCGTCACTGGATACGGCGCTTAATCAGCTTTCAACCATAAGAAACCGCGATTGCTACGGTCAGATCGGATTATTCGAGGCAGAAGGCGAAAAAGACGAAAGCATTTCCCTGACATTGCCGAATATAAAAGAATATTCCGATGCGGAGATGCTGTCCTTTGAGAGAGAACTGTGCGGAATGTATTTTTCCGGTCATCCGCTTAAAGCTTACCACGGAACTATGCAAAGGCTTAATTCCATAAGCACTGCGAAGCTTGCGGAAGACTTATCCACAGGAGCAATTCCCAACAAAACGCCGGTTACCGTGGTTGCCATACTTATGAAGATGCGCACAAAAACCACGAAAAACAACACCGAAATGGCATTTTTGCAGGTAGAAGATACCGACGGAAGCCTTGAGGTGATCGTTTTTCCCAAGGTGTTTGAAAAGCACCGCGCTCTTTTAAAGGAAGGAAGCGTGCTGATCTTTACGGGAGATGCGGAATACCGTGAAGCTGAGGAAGAGGACGGTACGGATACCGTACAACTCCTGCTTCGAACCTGCAGTATCGCAGTAAAGCAGGAGGCTCTGCCCGATTTATACCTTCGTATAAACGGACAAAACGAAAAAAACGCTGATCTTGCCGTAAATACCGTGAAAAAATATCCCGGCGAAAGCAACGTGATCTTATATTACGAAGAAGATAAAAAATTGCTAAAGCTTAAAGAAGTAAAGTGCAACGTAACCGATGCGCTGTTCGATGAGCTGGAGCGTTTGCTTGGAAACGGAAACGTTGCCAAAAAGATTAAAAGGTGAAGCAAATGAACGAAAACAACAAAGAGCTTAACGAACAAAACGATAAGACCATAATTATCGGCGATTCCGACACGCAGACTCTGCGTCAGATGGCAGATAAGCCCGCAGGCAAAAAGCGTTTTGTGCGTCAGAGAAAAACTCTCGACAGCATAAACAAAAATGCCAAGTGGTATCCCTTCAGGGTTGCTTGGTTTGTTATCAGCAAGGCGCTTTCTTACGCACTTAATATAGTGCTTACCGCAATGCTCATTTGCGCGGTTACGGGAATTGCCGTTGCCTGCGCTTTCCTGATCTATATAAGAAACTTTGTGGATCTGGAATACTCCGGTCTGGATAACCTTAAGTTCACCTCAGACCAGGCGACACAGATCATCTGGGTTGATGACGAAGGGAACGAGCACGAGCTGGAGGACGACCGTCTTTACGGAAGCGAAAACCGTTTGTGGGTAAACTACAGCGATATTCCCCAGACCTTGATCGATGCGTATGTTTCTATCGAGGACCAGAGATATTGGAACCACAAGGGTGTTGACGCAAAGCGTACGTTCTCCGCTGTATTTAATTTCTTTATTCCTACCAGCTCGAATTACGGCGGCGGAAGTACCATTACTCAACAGCTGATCAAAAACGTTTCGGGCGAAAACGAAGCGACGATACAGAGAAAAGTGCAGGAAATATTCCGTGCTTTGGACGTAGAGGAAAAATACTCTAAGTATGAAATCCTTGAAATGTATCTTAACACCATATACCTGTCCCAGAACACCAACGGTGTTCGTGCGGCGGCGGAAACATACTTCAACAAGGAGCTTGATGAGCTGACTCTGGTTGAATGTGCTTCGATAGCCGCTATAGGTAAATCTCCCATATTCTATGATCCTATTCTGAACCCGAAGAACAATCTGGAACGAAGAAATCTCGTACTCAGAGAAATGCTGAAGCAGGAAAAGATCACTCAGGAAGAATACGATGCGGCTTATGACGCACCCCTTACGCTGTATTCCGGTGACGGCGTTGACACCACTACCAAGATACACAACTACTATATCGATGCAGTTATAGAGCAGTTGATCGCCGATCTCGGCGAAGAGTACGGATATGACCGCAGTACCGCTTCAAACCTCATTTATTCCGGCGGATTGAAGATATATATCTGTATGGATCCCAATATCCAATCCATGATGGAAGAAGTTTTTGAAGACGATCAGTATTGGCCCAAGGTAAGCGGTGTGAAATCCCAGGGCGCAATGGTGATTATGGATCCCGATACGGGCGATGTGTTGGCACTGGTAGGCGGCAGAGGTGAAAAGAAGGAGTCCCGCGGTCTTAACCGCGCTACTATGAGTAAGCGCCAGCCCGGTTCATCTATCAAGCCTCTATCCGTATACACGTTGGCTATCGAAGAAGGACTTTACACCTACGGAAGTGCGGTAGATGATGTTCCTCAAATGATCGTAAACGATAAATATTGGCCCAGCAACGCAGAAATGAAATATGAAGGTCTGGTTTCCCTCAAGAGGGCGGTAATGACCTCCAAGAACACCACCGCAGTTTCCACACTGACACAGCTGGGTATAGAAAAGGTATACAGACATCTTACGAAGGACCTTGGCTTTACCACTATCGAAGAATCCGATAAAGTGGAAGCACCTTTGGCATTGGGCGGTTTCACTTACGGTGTAACCGTAATGGAAATGACACAGGCATATTCCGCGCTTGCCAACGAGGGCGTATGGTCGGAAGCACGTTTATATACAAAAGTGCTTAATATAAATGATGAAATACTTTTGGAAAAAACACCCAACCAGAAGGTAGTTTACAGCGAGGACACCGCGTATATTATGGGCCGCTTGCTGAAGAGCACCATCCACGAGATCGGTGGTACGGGTTACGCGGCAATCACCTTGAAAAACAAGGTAAAAGGACTTGAAATATGCGGTAAGACCGGTACTACCACGTCTATGCGTGATTACTATTTCGCAGGATATACTCCCGATTTCGTTGCATGCTGCTGGTACGGATACGACAACAACAAGACTATAACCATAGATAAATATAACCCCGCCGCAATGCTCTGGGATTATACGTTTGAAAAGATCTATGCTTATATGGACGAAAACGACATAGAGTACACTCTTGAGTTTGAACGTCCCGGAAGTGTTTTCACCGCCGAATACTGCACTATGTCCGGTCAGCTTGTTACGGAAGCTTGCGAAAATGATATCGGACACGTTATAAACGGCGGCGCAAGCTGTATTGCTACAGGATATTTCACCCTTGATACCCTGCCTTCTATCGAGTGCACAACTCACGTTGCGGTTAATTGGGATACGGAAACTCAGGCGATATGTCTTCCCGGCTGCGATTGCGATTCGGTTATGACATTGGGATTCCGTTATGTACCTTCCCGTATCTTCTTGAAGCAGGTAAAGGTTACTGACGCGCAGTACACTTATCTGGATGTACCCGTAGACTATGAATATCCCATAGATCCCTCTGTCCCCTTCTTTAATAATCTGGCGGGAACTTATACGGAATTCGACGAAGATCTCGGCGAAGAGGTTGAAAAGCCTTATTATTTCGGCACGAGCGGAACCGGCCTTCCCTTCAACCGAATCTGTCTTGAACATTTCAAATATAACGATCCCGAGGACGAAGAGCCGTCTGAAGATGAGTCTGAAGACGAATCGGACGAGAGTGAAGAGATTCCTTGGTGGGATTGGTAAAGCTTTAAATAACGCTATCAATTATCTCAAAAAAAGATCCCGTAAGACTTAAAAGCTTACGGGATCTTTCATTGTATAATAGGTATTAATAAAAACATCGGCAAACAACAAAGCGGCGCGTTTCGCCTCGGTGATCGTATTGGCGCAAGAGCCTACTTCCAGCAAAAAGAAGCCGGAGCACAACTGCTGGTTAAAACTCGCACGGCGCAGATTTAAAGGCCTCATAAGCCCTGTATAATTATCGTTGGCGTATTGCTGTAAAACGGAAGCAAAAGTAAAGTTCACAAGCCAATCCGGATGGTCCGCACCTGCATTATCGGTTCCCACCACGAGCATAAGCTGTGCCATCTCTTCCCCGCCGATATCGATAAGCGGTTTTATATTCTTACCGTCTGCAGTAACAATGGCATCGCGGTGAACATCAATTATGCATTTTATCGTCGGATACTCTTCAAGCCACTTTTTTGCCGCGTTACGGGAATTTGTGTACGCCGCATTATAACTGAATTCATCGTGCATAGTAGTATCGTGAATAGTAACAATACCCGCCTTGTTAAGCGCATCTGCTATTACTTGCCCCACGGATACAACGTTTGCGGCGGTATCGGTACTACGGAAAGTATCGTTTTCGGTATAATAGTTTACCCCATCCGGTAAATATGACTCTGTTCCGTGGGTGTGCAATATCAATACCAAGGGAGAATCACTTTGTGCGGGAAAGGAAAACGGCAAAGCATCTGTTTTGATTTTGGAAATATCTATGGAATAATCTGTCTGATTACTTATCAAAAATTCCGGCATCTCCGAATAGCCGCATAGATTCCGTGAGGACACCATTTCTACTCCCTCGGGAATTACCGGCTGTGTTTCCTCCTCGTAATCGTATCCCAACACCGCCGATAACGAAACAGGCACACACTCCGCATAGCTTTCGGGACGGACGTATCTGTCCGTAAACGCGGATAAAAGCTGTCTGTATTCGTCCTTCATAACCCCTGCGGCTATAAGACCGCACATCTTGTCCGGTATAGCCTTTGCGATAACGGGCACGGTAAACATCGCAAACATAATTGATGCTATACAAAGTGCCGTACATCCTATACGAAGAATTTTTTGTTTTTGAGATTTGCGTATCCTTATCATTAAATATCCCTCCATATAATATATATGCCGTGTTGGGAGGGTTAAGAACGGAAAAAGTCAACGTAATGTTAAAATATATGCATTTTTCTTTAAAAATATTAAAAAAATTTGTAATTACCTCTTGCAAAAATGCAAAGAATGTGGTATTATTCATTGGTACGAAAAAATGACTGTTAATTTAGGAGGTGAGTTGTTTGCCTAACATTAAATCCGCAAAGAAGAGAGTCCTCGTTACCAAGACAAAGACACTTCAGAACCAGATGTTCAAGACTTCTATGAAGACCGTGGTTAAGAAGTACAAGGCTGCTATCGCTGCCGGCGACAAGGAACTTGCTAACGCAACCTATCTCGATGCCGTTAAAAAGGTAGATCAGGCTGTTGCTAAGGGAATTATTCACAAGAATAATGCCAACAGAAAAAAGAGCCAGTTCACTCTTATGCTCAACAATCTTGGCTAAAAGGTAACAAGGGGCAGTGCAGTTCAAAGTGCTGCCTTTCATAGTCCGGCAAAAGTTAATTTGTGCTTGACAACAGCGGCGATTTATGTTAATATAATCTCCGCCGATACGCGGGTGTAGTTCAATGGTAGAATTCCAGCCTTCCAAGCTGGCCGTGCGGGTTCGATTCCCGTCACCCGCTCCATTTCCCGTAATAACGGGACAAATGTGCTTTTAGCTCAGCCGGATAGAGCAACTGCCTTCTAAGCAGTAGGTCGGGGGTTCGAGTCCCTCAAGGCACGCCAAATTGCTATGGGGCAGGTATCCCCTGCCCTATGGCATCAATTTTAATATGGTGGATGTAGCTCAGTTGGTCAGAGTACCAGGTTGTGGCCCTGGGGGTCGCCGGTTCGAGCCCGGTTATCCACCCCACAAATTCACCCCAAGAAGCCAAATGCTTCTTGGGGACCCCACAAAATTAACAGCACTCGCTCGCGGGTGCTTTTTTGTTCCTTTTACAAAACAAATACTTCGGGGTGTGGCTCAGCTGGTAGAGCGGGTGGTTTGGGACCATCAGGCCGCAGGTTCAAGTCCTGTCACTCCGACCAAAAAGCCTCTGGAATCGCTTGATTCCAGAGGCTTTTTTAATTAAAATCAAAGTACATAATTGAGATTATAAATGTTTCGATTATATTCTCTTTTATTCTCGCATTCTTTATCTTTAATGGTTTTCCACCATTAGAAACTGTACTTGTTATTATCTGATCAACTTTCATATTTTTATATTTGAACTCACCACCAAGTGCACAATAATACTCGCTATTATTATTGTTCAACCCCTCGAAAGCGCGGTCGATCAGATGAAATGGAACTTTCTTATCGGCTGCTATCTTACATGCAGTCCAAAGAATCAATTCCGCATATGAGGATTCCCAATTTTCATTCACTTCCTGTTCAGTCAATCCATACTCTAAAAAGAATGGTTGATAGTAGTTTCTCGTCTCATTTTCTTCATATGTACCAACATTCCAGCAAATAACAATGTCAAAATTAAAATTCGCTATCGTTTTGAGAAATTCTTTATCAACAATATCCGCAACAATGAACTCCACATCATTACTTGATATATCACCTCCAGTAAATCCTTCTGCTTCAATTCTATTCTTGGCTCTTTCTATACAAAGTTCATTTTTATCTACCGAAATGACTTTATGTCCTCGTCTAAGTAATTCAAGCGTGCTATATCCTGTACCACACCCAATTTCTAAAATGGTTTTAAACTCTCCAACTTGTTCTGTCATCCATTTGTAGCAATCGTTTTCATAAAAATGTTTTGAGCTAACTTCCCATTGGTTTGCATATATTATTTTTTCGTCCATAGGTTAAACCCCTTTGTAATTTATTTATATTGATACTATATCCATGTGCTTATTACCAGATGATTTGACTTTAGCTGTTTGATCAACTGCCTTTTCTTTGTTTACTGCGTACCAACCACTGGAAGCAATCTTACGAACTGCACGGCTTTTAACTAACAAGCAGATAATATTCTTTTATCCGTAATTATTCCGTAAACATATGACGGCCCCCAAATACCTTCTTCTTCAATTTTGGAACGCGTTGGATTTTCAATAGATAAAGCTTTTTCTAACGCTTCTTTGCTAACGCTTTTTTTCGCATCACCATTTATTAGTATACAATCATTTTTAATGACATAAGTATATGGTTGTTTTCTTGCTACGGTTAAGAATGTTTGCCCCTCGTGCTTGCAAATGCTTGCCCATACATTATCAAGGATTCTTGTATTACCTAAACTCATTACTACTACCTCAATATTTATTCTTAAAGAATATTCCTCTGATCAGACCAAAGAGAACTCCGCCGATAAATAGACCGGCTCTTCTTCCAGGTTTCTTTGCCATAGTAGCACCCCTTACAAGAAATATTTGATCTCAAGTGATGAAGAATATCCGCTCGGCGTTTCATGAAGAACGATATCGTTTTCACCCATACACTGTCTCATCGCATTACACACCATCGGCACAGCATTTTTTAAACGATTAATACGGTGGAGGTCGCTCGCTCGCAAGACAATAAACTCTTCACCCCTATTCTTCGCTTCATTTTTTTGAGCCTCGATATAATCGCGAATGTCCTTTGTTTTGACTTTGACTACATTATTGACGATTTCCTCGTGCGTGACAGGAATGTTTCCTGTCGATTTATCGTTCATTAACACATCAACCTTCTCTTCCAAGATTTGAATTCTTGCGAGTAATTCAACTATAATTTTTTCATAATTCATACTGTTACGCCTCTTTTGAAATTAAATCCTATATGAATTCTATCATAATTCATATAGAATGTCAAGAGGGTTTGAAAAAATTCAAAAACCAATTTTTGAGGGCGCCGTTATTTGGCGCCCTCTTTTAGTTTTGCCTTTTCTTCCGCTATCTCTGCTTTCACTCGCTCGATCATCTCGGCGAGTTTGGCTTCGCATTGGTCACAGGTTTCGGCGTAGACGTTGAATTTCTTTCGTTTGCCGCCGGGCAGGCGTGGGAAGAAACTGCCTTCCCACAGGCTGTCGTTTATCTAATACAGGCATCCCGTACCGGATTTGCGGATCTTGTAGGTTATAGAGAACATCGTCAACTAAACACAAACATTTGTTGAAATGCTAACAATTATTTGTTTATTGACGATTATCAATGAATTTGTTATAATGTATCTACAATAATTAAAATTAAGGATAAAATGTTATGAGTCCAGATTTGAACAAAATAATTAAACATCATTTTAATACCGACATTAAAGAAAGGCACGAATTACCTGAATGTAGAAAAGAAGGATATCTTTTAGTTTTAGCTAATGGTAAAAAGGTAATCTTTCGTGCACAAAATGATTATTACGAATTATTTCTTCGCGAAAAATTCTTCTATGATAACATCAACCAAAGATATGATAAAATATGCCCGGAAGTATATGTCGTAGACGGTACACAAAAACTATACGATAAGCCTTATCAAATTTCGGAATACATTGATGGTGTTTTGGCAGAAACATATTTGCTCGATGACAGTATAAGCAATAACGACAAACGCAGTTTATACTATAAAATCGGTGAAACTATAGCACATATTAACAAGATTGAAATTACGCCTGAGCATCCATATGTTGCCAATCGTATCTCAAATGAAGATTTTTTTGCTCGTAAAATTGAAGCTCAATTAAATCAACTCATAAAGAACAATTTGGTGGAAAACGAAGAAATCGATGATATTTTAGCAATAATGCGAAGCAAAAAAGCAAAACATACGTTGTCTTTTTTGCACCGTGATTTTCGTCCAATGAATATGATTCTAAACGGAGATAAATTGTTTGTTATTGATGCTGAAACTTGCGAATTTGGTGATCCTTTGAATGAGATTGCTTTTATGAGTTTAGAGTGGACATACTGGGATATGTTTGATGCTGTTATCGAAGGGTATAAAAGTGTTTTCGACATAGATGTGGAAAATGAACTGATTGATTTTTACATTTTGGAAAGCTTAGGCGAAACACTTGATATGCATTTTAACTACGACTGTTCAAATAGACTCACCAATTATTTTTTGGAAATGTTCAATCAGTTAAAACGCAAGATCATTTCAAGTAAAGATTAGATTTTTAATATTTGATTTGCAACATCGATATAATTAAAAAGTTAAATCATTTTTCTTTGTTTTCTCCCCACCAACCATTGAGGGTGCCGTTACTCGGCGCCCTCTTTCATTTTTGCTTTTGTCCCTGAAAACCGATATGCAAATTTGATATATAAAAGCACACGTCAATGCCGTCTAATTTGAAGCAGTTCCCGAAGCGGAATCCCCATCGAAATATTCAAATTCAAAGCTGGATTTTTCGCTGACGAAATCACACAGCACCTTATTCTTATGTGAAAAGTTATAGTGTGCTTTGCAGGATGCACTTTCGTGAATGGTTCTGCTCATGTCTCCGTTTGTCGGTGCGAAAAGCGGATGCGCGTTCTTTTTTAGGAGTTCGGCAGTAAACTCATATGCACCTTGTTTCACGGTAACCGCATTTTTGCCGATTCGTTTGATGCTTGCCCCGAGATAAGTGGCTATGCGATATTCCTTTCCGTTCAGCAGAATAACACCGATGATTCCCGTAAAGTGAAATCCAAGCATAGGGATATCCGCCACGGATAACATCAAAGAGCCATTTTCAAAACAGCATTGCGTCCAAATATATCGTTTTGGGAAAGAGTAACCTCTGTCGCCTTCGATATATCCGATTCCGTTATGAAAGTCAAACGTCTGACCGTTTAAAGTGATCTGTCCGTCAATTCTGTGCGACATACTGTAAACACCATGTCGGCATTGCATAAACGGAACGAGTGCGAACGGGCCCATAATGTCATACGCAATGGGAGAAAGCGACCGAAAGCGAAGCCGACCTTCCAGCTTGCATTGGCTGTCTTGAATATTTAAGGTTATCCCATTTTCCGAAAAAACGCAGTCTCCTATTTTCACAGATAACGGTTTTTCGTTGTATTCCAATCCCTCAAACGGGATGCTGTAAGCGTTGTCATCTGTTATGATCTGCAAGGATGCGGACGTTGTATTCCGACTGCGATGGTACGCAGGAATGAAGGCTACCGTTTTATCACCGCCGGTGCATTTGAAGTACCATCCCTGAAAATATCCTTTATTACGCATTTCTTCCTCCCGAGCAACGTGATGATATATTAGGATTTCCTATTTACCAAACAGCTATGCATAGTTGGAATCAGCATATATATTGATCGTGACTCTTACCGCATTCGTTATGCCGTTCATTCTGCCTTTAGACGTTTCTTCTCTACCGCAATCTCAGCTTTCTTTTCTGCGATCATTTCGGCGATGAGAACAAAGCGGATATCATCACGGTCATATTCCTTGCCGAGAATTTTGTTGAAGTATGTAGCTGTTTTAATCGCCATCGTTCCTTGCGAGCACATTATATACGAGTGCTAATTCATTTTCAATAGGGTTTCACAAAGTCGCAAAAAGGTGGGCGTATTTGCGCCCACCTCAGACCGCTGACAAAGATAAAGTCAGCGGTTATTTTTTTTTGCAAAAGTCGCAC
>CAZAJX010000006.1:30044-64098 GCA_964485815.1 uncultured Oscillospiraceae bacterium | reverse complement strand
AAACTCTTTCCCTCTGCCGTCTTTATATGGAAAAGGGCGGGGTAATGGTATGCGATATAAACAGTCTGTACCGCTATGAGAGGGTGTACGGAGATAATTCCTTCGTATACGAGGTGGACGAGGATATGCTTATCTGGCAAAACCAATGGGACGGAAAAACGGAAAAATGTTCCTTTTACCTTACTATGTTTGCCGAAGAGGATGGGGGTTATTCAAGAGAGGACGAAACAACTCTGCAAAAGTATTTTTCTGTAGACTCTTTTTCCGCTTGCGCCCGCAAGGCAGGCTTTACGGAAATAACCGTTTACGGCGAAAAGGATTTTTCATCCCCAAAAGACACAAGCGAAAAGCTGTATATAGTACTTAAATAAAAAACAAGGCAAAAAGCTTTCCGCACCCGTGGAAAGCTTTTTGTGATCATCGGGGCTCCCAAGAAGCCCCAAGGCTTCTTGGGGTGGTTTTAAACTATGAATTACGAAAAGATAAAAGATATACTCCAAAAAGGACTTGATACAGGCGCATACCCTTGCTGCGCCGCCGCGATAGGCAAAGGGAACGAAACCTTTTTTAGCTTTTACGGCGGCAACCGCGCCCTTCTTCCCGAAAAGCTCCCCTTAACCGAGGACACTCTGTTTGATATGGCTTCTCTTTCCAAACTTATAGGCACCACGATGGCGTGCCTGCGTATGATGGAGGAAGGGAAAATATCTCCCTTAGATAAAATAAGCAAATACCTTTCCCCCTGCTTCAGCAAGGAGAATATAACCGTGTTTGAGCTAATGACACACACCTCGGGCATTTCCGCCCATATGCCTCTTTATAAAGGGGATAATACCGATGCGGTTTCCGCCATTCTTTCCCGCCCCCTTGCTTATCCCACTGGCACAAAAACTGTGTATAGCTGTATGGGATATATACTTCTGGGCAAGATTTTGGAACAAATTGAGGGCAAGCCTTTGGATAAAATCGTAAAAGAGCGTGTTTTTACCCCTTTGGGAATGGAAAACAGCTTTTATAATCCCCCTGCGGACGCTGTCTGCGCCGCTACGGAGAGGGATTCGGACACGGGCGAGATAGTGTGCGGTGTTGTTCACGATGAAAACGCCCGTTTTTTAGGTGGTGTTTCGGGCAACGCAGGTGTGTTTTGCACCACCAATGATACGGTAAAGTTTGCAAGGATGCTTTCAAACCGAGGAGCAGGGTATCTTGATGAAAAGACCTTCTCTCTCGCCGTTACGGACTATACTCCCGATTTCGACGAAAGCCGAGGTCTGGGCTTCCAGCTTTACGGGGGCAAGCCTTTCCCCGGGGGAAGCAATATGTCTGTAGGAAGCTACGGTCATACGGGCTTTACGGGCACGTCCCTTTATGTGGATAATGATACCGGCGTGTACGCAATCCTCCTTACCAACCGCGTTCACCCCACCCGTGAAAACGGACTTTTGTACCCCATCCGCAGAGAATTTTACAACACCGTGTTTTCGGAGTAAGTGTTATGAAAAAAACAGTCTTTAACGGAATAGATAATATCGGCGAATACGCTTCTCTCTTTGAAAACCGCCGCGTGGGGCTTATCACCAACCCTACGGGAGTGAACAGACAGCTTGCTTCCACGGCGGATATTCTGTTTGATATGGGCGTGCTGTCCTGTATGTTTTCCCCCGAGCACGGCGTGCGGGGCAACGCTCAAGCAGGCAAGCATATCGATACTTATACCGACGAAAAGACCGCCCTTCCCGTATACAGCCTTTACGGAAGCGAGCCTCATATACCGTCGGACGTGCTTGAGGGCTTGGATATAGTGGCTTTTGATATTCAGGATGTAGGCGCAAGGTACTATACCTATATGTATACCCTTTCCTACGCTATGGAGGATTGCGCTGCCGCGGGCAAAACCATGGTGGTTTTCGATCGTATAAACCCCGTGGGCGGATATGCGGACGGGAACATACTTTCCACAGAGTTCTCCTCCTTTGTGGGCAGGTATGCCCTCCCCGCAAGACACGGCTTTACTATGGGCGAATACGCCCGATATATAAACGAAAAAGAGGGAATCGGCTGTAAATTGGAAGTTATCCCCGTAAAGGGCTGGGAAAGAAGTATGCTTTTTTCGGATACCGACCTTTTGTGGATACCGCCGTCCCCCAATATCCCCACGCCGGATACGGCTTTGTGCTATCTGGGAACCTGCCTTTTTGAGGGCACAAACCTTTCCGAGGGCAGAGGCACCACCCGCCCCTTTGAGTTTATCGGCGCCCCTTGGCTGGACGGGGAGAAAACAGCCCGGGAATTCAATTCCCTTGGGCTAAAGGGCGTAAAGCTCCGCGGCTGTTATTTCACCCCCGTTTTTTCAAAATATGCAGGTGAAGTCTGCGGCGGAGTGTTTTTCCATATAACGGATAAAACCGCCTTCCGCCCCTTTGAATCTGCTTTGCTTCTTTTGGAAATAGTACGCAAAAACAACGTAGAATTTGAATTCGCACCCGTTTACAAGGGACGCTCCTTTATCGACCTCCTCTTCGGCTCGGATATTATCCGCTCATCCGATTTCTGTGCCCAAGCCTATTTAAAGGAATGCGACAAAAAATTAAAAGAGCACGCTGACATCGCACACTTTTATCGTATGTATTAAAATATTTTTTGTTTTTTTGAAACCAAACGCTTTTTTTGACGGTATTATATATGAAGGGTTAAGTGAGCCGAAACAATGTGAGAAAATTTTTATGTAAAGTTCAAATTTGTTGTAAAATTTTATAGACATTTTGCCTGTTTCGGACACTTATATGTTGAGAGGGTAATATCCCTTTACTACTTAAACGGGAGGAAATCGTCCATGAAAAACAAACTGCCGATTATTTTCTTCTTTGATTTTCCTCTGCTCTTACGCTAATGCCGCCCTTTTGGGCACAACTGTAGAGCAAAAACAAATTTATTAATTAAAAGGAGTATTTATATGAAACTAATTAAATTAACAAGTGTTTTACTTTGTTTTCTTGTGGTTGCGGCTATGTTTGCGGGATGTGATACTCCCGAAGAGCGCAAGTCCGATACAAATTCGAAAGATTCTCTTTTACACACCTCCGAAGATATATCCGAAACCGTTTCTGAAGAAACATCCGAAATTACCGTCGTCGCAATAGAAAACAGGTACAGCAAAGATTATATCAATGACGCTCTGGAACCTTTTTATCATGATGACGAATGGGTATATTCTTTTGCAAATCCTATAAGCGGATACGTATTCGTGGTATATTCCGACGGAACCGAGCAAAAAATAAAAGAAGCGCTGGCAGAAGGACGAGTTGATATAACCACTTTGGACGAGTTTGAGTTTCCTTATTACAAACACAAAATGAAGGCAGGCGCGCTCAGCTTCGAGATTATAGACAAACGAGGCGAACAGAGTGATTGGAACGACACAGTTGATACCTTTTATGCGGATGAAGATTATGCGTATTCGTTTCCTAATTGGGATATGCATAAATACGTTATCGTAGAATACGAAGACGGAACCACGCAAAACGTAAAAGAAGCTCTTGCAAACGGAAATATCACCATCGCCGATCTTGACAGATTTAGTATCGAATATTTTAAAGAACTTATAGAAGAATAAACGAAAAAGCACCCTGCGGGGTGCTTTTTTAATGATGAATGATTAATGAGAAATGAGGAATTACGGAAGATTTTTGCGTTACGCAAAATCCAACATTAGTTCATAGTTCCTCGTTCATAGTTCATAGTTTTTTCGGGGTCCCCAAAAATGCGCAAGCATTTTAGGGGTGATTTTTTTCGGGGTCCCCAAAAATGCGCAAGCATTTTAGGGGTGAATTTTACAGTTCTTCTGCCACGGGCGGCTCTGTAAGCATTATTTCCAGATTACCGTTTCTGCAGCGCAGTGCGTCTATAAACTCTTGCG
Source organism: uncultured Oscillospiraceae bacterium (assembly GCA_964485815.1). GTDB lineage: Bacteria > Bacillota > Clostridia > Oscillospirales > CAG-382 > SFLA01. The sequence goes on along the minus strand of CAZAJX010000006.1, from coordinate 60,182 downwards.
CTTTGTCCCCGTCCTTTAATTCTACGCGGTAGGAAAGCTTATAAAGGCTTCCCATATTGCTTGTCTTTGTGGATATAAGACGGTATTTTTTGGTGTATGTTTTAAACAGATCGTCAAATCCGTGGGCGATATTAAGGGATTCGGGTACGGTTATGTTAAGTAAAAGAGAACTGTCCTCGCCTATCTTTATAAAGGATATTGCCACGGTTATAACGCTTACTATAAGAGTAAACAGCACAGCCAGCGCCACGTAGCCGGAAGCGCAAGCCAGACCCGCCGTCATAGCCAAAAAGATGGAAACTATATCCTTTGCCTTTCCGGGGACTGAGCGGAATCTTACCAGAGAGAACGCGCCCATTACCGCAACGCCCGTGCCGATATTTCCGTTAACCATAGTAATAACGGTATATACGATCATGGGAAGCAGTATAAGGGATGCCAGAAAGCTTTTGCTGGTGCGGGATCTTATCCCTGCGCCCAGCGCGGCAATAACGCCGCACAAAAAGGAACAGCCCAGGCAGATAAGGAAGGTTTTTACCGTTACCTCGGCGGTTATTACGGAATCAAAGATTGAAGGCATTTATTTTTCTCCTTTCGGTACGGGAGTTGTTAATGACATATAGTGTGCGTTTGCATATTTTGAAAAGCTTGTAGGGTATATTTTAAGCTTGTCCAAAGCATCGGAAAGCCACAGAGGCATTCCGCCGTTTGTCTTTATTTCAAGTACGTATTCGCCCTCGGGCAGTATTTTCTCTCCGTGACTGCCTTGAGTGAGATCGGTATTTTCCTCTCTGAACCGAATGTTATGGTCAAAGGTGAGCCGCAGTCCCTCGTCATCCTTGCCGAAATACGCATCTCTCTCGTATGCGATAAGCATCGACGGTGCAGGGTGTCTGTAAAAGTGCATTGCGTAATCAATTTCACGCATTATCTGGCTGTCTATGTCCGTTTTCCCCGTGGAAACATATTCCAAAGCATCCGCGAGGGGCAGTTTCACCCGTCTTTTGTGTACCACGCCTTTGTATTTCTTTTTTATTTCCAAAAAAACGCTGGTATCTGTTTTTGGTGTGCCGTAGCTTCGTATGCGGAGCTTTTCTTTATATGTACGGGCATCTATGGAAGCGCGTATAAGCTGTCTGTCAGGTGTATCGAGATAAACGGAGCATATGGTGCTTTTTCCGTGAGGGTCGGGAATAAGGTTATCGTCTATTTCGGCAAGAAGCATATTCTTTTTGCTTTCGTCTATTCTGTACTTTTTCTCAACACGCTTGAAAATGAGAATATCCTTCAATGCCCGACCTCCTTATTAATCTTTTTTCTTTTTGTTTATTGCCCAAAGTATAGCAATGGTTCCGAACACCACGGATGCGCCCAATGCGATATAGGGAATATATTTTTTAAAGTTATTATCCTTTTGTGTTACCGCTTCGGAAGTGTCGGAAACGGAGGCGGAAGATTCGTTTTCGGTTTCCCAAACGTCTTTTTCGCAAAGCTCCGTCAGCGCAAGGAGCATATTTCCCGCTTCGCCGCAGTAGTAGCCGTAGCTGTGTGCGGTGGCAATGTATTTTGTATAAACGTAATAAACGTATCTTTCCGCCCGCTTAAGATCATTCATCTTAACGGCGGCACGGAGATTCAGCGCCCAAGGATATGTATCTCCGCAGTCACCTCTTGTCCAATCCCTGCCCGCTTTTCCGTCTTGTCCGTAAACGGAATTGAACAATTCGTATTGCGCCTTTGCTTCTTCGCTTTCAGGGTCGAGTATGCCGAATGTTACGGGGAAAAGCTGGCTGGTTCCGTGGGGGTAAAAATCAAAGGAAGTCTTATCGTCAATGGTATATGCGGTCTTGCCGTTTTCAAACACTGCGGGGTAATAGTACCCGTCATCGCAGTAAAGAGATGTCATTATACCGTTTTTGAATTTTTCCGCATCCGTCTTATATTCGGGATATAACTCCGAAAGATCACGGAAGCCTGCATACACCTCGCAGTTATCCATAAGATAACACACCATATAATCGGGCTTTGCGCCGGTAAGGGACACCTTTTCGCAGTAGGTGGAATATATTACGCCTTTAAGGGTTTCCAAAAGGTCTTTTTTATCGTCAAGGAAGGAACTGTCATACTTTTGCGTGTATGCGCAAAGTATTTGTATAAAGGTGGATGCATAGGAATCCGTGCTGTCATAATTACGGGTATCATCTCCGTAAATATCTATAAAGCATACCTGCACCGCCTTGTCCCCCTCGGGAGAAACGAACACCTGATAATCATATACCGTGCCTGCCACGCCGTTAACGTCGCTTTCCGCGGTGTTCATAGAGGATATGTACCAGTTTATGTAATTAAGGGCGATCTCCCCCGCGTTTTCGTAATCCGCTTCCATTATTCCCAATACCGCAAAAGCGGAAAAATAAGGAATAACTTTTGTAGATGCCCATTTTGTATATTCTTCGGGGGTTATTCCGTCCACCGTGGGAAGGGTGCTTACATCAAAGCTTCCGCCCGTTTTGGGGACGTCGTATCCCACCGCGCCGTTGGGAAGGGCGAGGCTTTCTATATATTCACATTCCAGCTTTATAACCTTTTCGTAAAAGCTTTTTCCGTATTTCATTTCATATGCCTCCGCAGGAATATCGATCATAAAGGTAAAACAAAGCAAAATACACAATAATACTGCTGTTTTTTTCATAAACATCCCTCCGTATAAGTGATTATACACGGAAAAAAGGCGGTTGTCAACTGTTGACACTTTGCTTTAAATATAGTATAATTTTCTGCGGAGAGTGATGTTAATAAAATGTATAATTTCAGTAAAGATTTTCTTTCTCTCGGCATTTTTCCGGGAGATACCGTGCTTATGCACTCTTCTATGAAGGCGCTGGGGACGGACGAAACACCCGAGAGCTTTTTAAACGCTTTGTGCGAACATCTTGGTGAAAAAGGCACCCTTTTACTGCCTGCATTGACTTATTCCAACGTGGGCGAAAACCAGCCTCTTTTTTCTGTAAGAGATACCGAGCCCTGTATCGGACTTTTACCCCGTGTGTTTGTAAAGATGGAGGGTGTGGTCCGCAGTATGCATCCCACCCATTCCTGCGCCGCAAAGGGGTACAGAGCGGAGGAAATGACCTCCCGCCATCATCTCGATAAAACTCCCGTGGGCGAAAACTCCCCCTTCCGTATTCTTGCGGAGGCGGGCGGAAAGATACTTATGGTCGGCGATATTAACGATCATTGTACCTTTATGCACGGTATGGAGGAGATCGCAGGAGCGCCGTATTGCCTTAACAAGGAAACCACAAGATATATTCTTGAGGATTACGACGGCACCCGCAGAGAAGTGCATCTCTACGGCCACGATTTTAAAGATATAGCCGAGCAAAAGTACAGCCGTTTTGAGAACGTTTTGTCCTATCCCGATATTCGCCGCGGAAAGATATGCAAAGCAGACTGCACACTTATTTCCGCTTCCGCCTTGCAAAAAGCCGCCGTGGAAAAATTAAAGCAAGACAAATATTATTTTGTAATAAAAAAATAACCTTAAGAGGTAATGAAAATGAAAAGAAATGTGGTAATTGCAATTATGTTGGCACTCACCTGTATCCTTTCCGCCTGCACCGGCGCAGGCAGCGAATCCTCTTCCCCCGCAGATAACAGCACTCCTGCCGTGGAGTACGGCGAATTCGAAACCGCTTTGCGTTTTCTCGTCACTTCGGATACCCACGTTTCCGCTGTAACGGACACCTCCGCAACCCGCCTTGCAAAGCTTCTCACCTCCGCATATGCTTATGCAGATAAGCAGGATTACAAGAAGGTAGACGCTATGGTAGTGGTCGGCGACCTTACCAACTACGGTCAGCCCTATGAATTTGAAGCGTGGAAAAGAATTGTAAACGATAATATCAAGGACGAAACTCAGCTTATCACCGTAATGGGCAACCACGAATATTATTGTAATCTTAACGATCTTTCCGTGGGCGAAAAGAACTATACCGAAAATCTTGATCCCGAGCTTAACAAGCACGTTGTTATAAACGGATATCATTTTATCGGCGTTTCCACCTACGGTGAAGGCGACTACGCAGAGGATATCGCTTGGCTTGAGGAAGCGCTTGCTTCTGCCGCCAATGACGATCCCGATAAGCCTATAATCACCTTCCAGCACCACCATATAAAGGATACCGTTTACGTAAGCTCCGAATGGTATGCAGTTCAGTCTGCTGAACTTGATAAGGCGTATTCCAAGTATTCTCAGGTTCTCAATTTCTCGGGCCACTCCCACGGGCCCATAAACAACCCCACCTCCTGCTACCAGAAGGATTACACCCTCTTCGGCACGGGCACTTTAGCTTATTTTGAAATGACTTCGGGTATGACCTACGGCACCGTTCCTCCCGGAGCGGATAAGGCGGCGCAGTATTACATAGTAGAGGTTTCCGTTGATAACCGTGTCCGCGTACTGCCCTACAACCTGCTTACCGATGATTTCTTCAAGACCGCAGACGGCAGTGAGCAGCTCGTTTACGAGATTAACGATCTTAAGGATAAATCCACTTGGCTCTACACCAAGGAAAACCGCGAGGATAAGAGTGAGGTTCCCGTGTTCGGCGCAGATGCGGCTGTTACCGTCGGCACAGTTACCGCCGTTTCCGCAGAGATCACCTTTAATCAGGCAACGGATGACGATTGCGTATACAGCTATAATATCGTATGCACCTCCGCAGACGGCAATAAAAAGGAATTTAACTATTTCTCCGAATATTACTTTGAGCCTATGCCCGAAACACTTACCTTTACTCTTGCGGGACTTGCGTCCGAAACCGAGTATACCGTAGAGGTGTATCCTATCGACGTATTCGGCAAAAAGGGCGAGTGCATCTCCGCATCCTTTACCACCGATGCAAAAGAGGTAGCGGATTACGTTTCCGAAAACGACGTAAACTTCGTAGGTACTTTCACAAACTTCGATTCCGTGGAAAACCTTACCGTTTCCGATAACAACTTGGTTTACGGCGGCAAGGTAAACGGCGATATTTACGTGGGCACCTGGAACTCCTCGGAAGCAGACGCAAACAGTCGCTTTGAGCTTTCCGAAAACGGTTACGGCGGCTCAAAGGCCATTTCCGTTTGGAGCGAGGGCAGGGATAATCAAGGACTTTATATCTTTGCTACGGATGAAAACAAAAACACCGCCTCCTTCCCCTCCACCGCATATCTCCGTGTATGGGTAGACTTTACGGGCGTTGAATTCCGCAAGGCAAACTTCGGTCTTATTTCTCCCACCGGTGATCTTTATACCACCGATGAAAGCGATAACGTTCCCGATCTGTTCTTCTATTACCTTGCAGAGGGCAGTGATGAATGGGTAGAATACAAGCACGGCGGCGACGGATGCTTCGGCTTGGAGCAGGCGTCTTCCGTAAAGAACTTCAAGGGCTGGATGGCATTCCCCGTAAAAGACTTTACCTACCGCTACGGCACGGGCTCGGGCACAGGCACGGGCGGGGAAGCATATCCTCTTAACGATATCGCAGGCGTATATATGTTCTGGAACTACGCAGGCGCAACCACCAGCGGCACCAAGTTCGTGCTTGACGAAATTCAGCTTGTGGAAGACTACACCGTATTTGAAGAGTATAATAAATAAAAAACAACAAAAAAGCCACGATTTTCTCGTGGCTTTTGCTTTATTCTTGGGGTGATTTTTTGGGGTCCCCGAGAAAACGTCAGGTTTCTTGGGGTGATTTCAACAGGGCGTTGATCTTATTCAGCGCTCTTTTTTTGTCCCCGCACCAGAGGGGCGCAAGGAGAGTCTTTTTGCTTCCGTCCCCCGTAAGACGGTGGATGACCGTATCTTCGGGAAGCAGGGAAAGAAGCTTTTTTAACAAAGCGTAATACCTTTCCTCTTCCATAGGGGTAACTTTGCCTTTAAGGTATTCTTCCTTCAAAGGGGAATCGGAGAGTATCTGCAGAAGCTGAAGCTTTATTCCCTGAGTTTTACATTCCACGGCGGTCTGTACGGTGTTTACCATATCCTCTTCCGTTTCATCGGGAAGTCCTAAAATAATATGGGTAACAAAGGGAATGTTTCTTTTATTAAGCTCCTTTGCCGCATCGATATAGACCTGCGTGGGATAACAGCGGTTTATATACACAGCCGTTTTGTCATTTGCCGTCTGCAATCCCAATTCCACCCAGGTAGGCTTTATGCGGGAATACTCTTCCAGCATATCCAGAATATCATCGGGTAGGCAATCGGGCCGTGTGGCGATAGATACGCCCACGATATCCTCGCGCTTGTAGGCACAATCCAATTTTTCCCGTAAAACCTCCGCAGGCAGGTAGGTTGCTGTAAAGCTTTGGAAATAGGCAATATATTTTTCCGCGCCTTTAGCTTTTACCTTCTGGGTGGCAAGGTCTATCTGCTCATTCATCGGCAGGGAAGGGTCGGGCACGAAATCTCCGCTGCCCGCTGCGGAGCAAAAAATACATCCGCCCAATCCCTTGGTTCCGTCACGGTTGGGGCAGGTATAACCTCCCGCAAGGGATATTTTATACACCTTTTGACCAAACAGCTTTTTGTAATATTCGTTTACCGTTATCATTGCTTGAACTGATATTTATAAAGCCCTGCGTAGATACCGTCCTTTTCAAGCAGCTGCTCGTGGTTGCCTCTTTCGGCAATACCGTCTGCTGTCAGCACGATTATCTCGTCCGCATTCTTTATGGTGGAAAGTCTGTGAGCCACCACAAGGGTGGTCCTGCCCTTTGCAAGCTGCTCAAGGGACTGCTGTATCAGCATTTCCGTGGCGTTGTCCAAAGCACTTGTGGCTTCGTCCAGAATAAGTATGGGGGGATTTTTAAGGAACACACGGGCAATGGATATTCTTTGCTTTTGTCCGCCCGAAAGCTTTACGCCTCGTTCACCCACTTCGGTATCGTATCCCTTTTCAAGTGTCATAATATAATCGTGAATATTCGCTCTTCTTGCCGCTTCCTCAATTTCCGCATCGGTAGCGTCAAGGTTGCCGTAAGCGATATTTTCCTTTATAGTTCCGCCGAACAAGAATACGTCCTGGGCAACCATACCTATGTTTCTTCTCAAGGCATAGCGGGAAATATCCTTTATATCCATACCGTCAACGGTAATGTTTCCTGATACCGTTTCATAAAAACGGGGAATAAGATGGCACAGCGTGGTCTTGCCGCCGCCCGAAGGACCTACCAGCGCCACAGTTCGTCCTGCGGGAATGTGAAGATCGAGAGAGTCTATAATATTCTTTCTGTTTTCCTCGTCGCCGTAATGGAAGGTTACGTTTTTGAATTCTATATCACCTTCAAGCACACCGGGGTCGGTAACACCCGTTTCTTCTTCGGGCTTTACTTCCATGATCTCCACAAATCTGCTGAATCCCGTCATACCGTTTTGTATCTGCTCAAAGATCATAACCAGATTATTTATGGGGCGTATAAAGGAGGTGGTGTAAAGTATAAACGCCGCAAAATCGCCGCCGTCTATTTTGCCGTAGTAAAAGAACAAACCGCCTGCTGCAAGCACCGCAAGGTACATTATGTCGGTAAGCAGTGTCATTCCCGAATGGAACACACCCATAGCGCGGTACGCCTTGCCCCGCACCTTTTTAAAGCTTTCGTTGGCTTCGTCAAACCTTGCGTTTTCGTGGTTTTCCGCCGTATATGCGCGGGAAACACGTATGCCGGAAACCGATGTTTCCACGTTGGCATTTACCTCTGCCACGCGGGTGCGGGATTCCTTGAATGCGTCCTGCATCATTTTTCTCGTTTTAACCGCAAAGAATACTACGGGCGGTATGAGCAAAAACAGCAGAAGCGCCAGCCACACGTTTATGGTGGAAAGCATTACAAACGCGCCCACAAGGGAAATAGAAGATATAAACAGGTTTTCCGGTCCGTGGTGGGCAAGCTCGGAAATATCAAAAAGATCGTTCATCAGGCGGGACATTATAACGCCCGTCTTGTTTTCATCAAAGAACGCAAAGGGTAATTTTTGCAGGTGGTGGAACATATCCCTGCGCATATCGCCCTGAATACGCACGCCCAGCACGTGTCCTTTGTACTGTATAAAATAGTTCAGCCCGCATTTTACAAGGTATATTCCCAAAATTACCCCTGCCCATATAAGCAGATGGTCAAGCATCTTTTCGGGAACGTAGATATTTATAATGTTTCGCGTTATCATAGGATAAACCAGATCGCACAGCGAAACCAGAAAAGCCGCCGCCATATCCAGCATAAACAGCTTTTTATGAGGCTTGTAATAGGTTGCGAATCGTTTTAACATTTTCACTCCGTCTTGATATCGTATTTTCCTTGCGCCAACAGCTCTGCCAGTTCTTTTTCCGTTTTGGGACATTCGTGAAAGTTCATACCGAACAATCTTTTCTGGTGGTGCGCCATGTGGTTGTCGCTTCCTGCGGTAAGAGGCAGATTGTACGCCTTGGCATACTCCGCCGCACGCTCGTTTTCAAAATCCGTGCGGTTTGCGTTCAATTCCACGCCGTCAACCTCGCGGGGAATAAGAACTATACTCTTTATATATCCCGCTTCTCTGAAGGGGTGGGCGTGGGAAACAAAGGCACCCGCCTCGCGCACCGTCTTTATAACCTCGTTAAGGGACATATCCTCCAGCTCGGGGTGGTCTATAAACCACTCGGGCTCAAGACCCAGACAGAGGAAATCATTGCCCCAGAAGGGAGCAATAGTAAGCTCCGCGCCGTAAAGCACGGTTATACCGTATTTTTCCGCCACAGCCTTTGCGTTGCGGTAGCCCGCCTGCTGATGTCTGCAATGGTCTGCCCAATTATCTCTCTTACTGCCTATTCCCAGATGGTCGGTAATAACCACGCCCGCATAGCCCTTTTCGCTGTATGCCTTTACGGTGGTTTCCGCCGTTTCGCTGGCGCATCCGCTGGAATCCTTGGTGTGACAATGTATTTCAAACAAGTACTTCATAGCATTAAACACTCCTTTAATATAAATATACCACAAAATAAAGGGATAAAAAAGGGTTTAACGCAAAAAAAGATATTTATTTTTTGTTTTTTGTGTGCTAAAATATAAAAAATTCCAAAAAAGGCGGTATGCGTTATGTCGGAAAAGCTTATAGATCTTCACACCCACTCCAACTGCTCGGACGGCAGTATGGCCCCTCGTGAGCTTGTGGCTTACGCGGCGCAAAAAGGTCTTGCCGCTATCGCACTTACGGATCACGATTCCGTTTCGGGCGTGGCAGAGGCGGTAGAGGAAGGAAAGCGTGTGGGAGTAGAGGTAGTGCCCGCCATTGAGCTTTCCGTGCAATCGGAAACGGAAACCCATATTCTGGGTTACGATATAGATATTCACCACCCGCTTCTTAAAAAAGCGCTGGACGGGGTAATGGATGCCCGCAACACACGTACCCTCAATCACTGCAAAAAGCTTAACGAGCTGGGCTTTGACGTAACTATGGAGGAAGCCTATGCCATCGCACCCTCGGGCATTATCGGCAGAGCCCATTTTGCCCGTATAATGATGGAAAAGGGCTACGTTTCCTCGGTAAAAGAGGGGTTCGATAAATGGCTTGGCGTAGGCAAGCCCGCATATGACGGAACTCAGGCGCTTACCGCAGAGGAAGCGGTTAAGTTAATTAAAGATATCGGCGGTCACGCATTCGTCGCCCATCCTCATCTTATACGCATTTCCGATGAGGAGCTTGTAAAGTTTCTCATACGGCTCAAAGCCGTGGGGCTTGACGGTATCGAGGGATATTATAACGAATACACTCCCGAGATGCAGGATAAATTTCAGTCTATGGCAAAGGAACTGGGACTCAAGATCTCCGGCGGAACGGATTTCCACGCCAAAATGAAGCCTCATATAGAGATCGGCATCGGTCAGGGCAATATGAAGATACCGTATTCGGTACTTGAAAATATCCGCCGAGTGTGATATTATAACCTTCAGTGAGTTCGTAACCATCCTCACTTAAATCAAAACTAAGGAGCAAAATTCAATGAAAAAAAGGACACTTTTTATCTGCCAGGCGGCGATAATCGCCGCGTTGTACGTTGTGCTTACGCTGGTTTCCCCAAATCCTATCGGCGTGTTTCAGGTGCGGTTTTCGGAATGTCTTACCATTCTTCCCGTCTTTCTCCCTGCCGCCGTGCCGGGGCTGTTTATCGGGTGCATAATCTCAAATCTGCTGGCAAACGCGGTTATATGGGATATCGTCTTTGGTTCGCTTGCAACCCTTATAGCGGCGGTATTGACCTGCAAGCTGGGCAAAAAGCACTTTCTTTTGGCGGCGCTTTTCCCCGTGCTGGCAAACACGCTGGTTGTCCCCCCCGTGCTTGCGTATATTTACAACGTGCCGGACGCATTATGGATAATATACCTTTCCATCTTTGCGGGGGAGGCTATTTCTTGCTACGGCTTGGGATATATTCTTTACCGCGTTCTTAAAAAGCGTTTTTCTCATATAAATAAATGAGGTGAATTAAATGTTCAAAAAAATAAACCCCTATGAAGCGAATATAAACCCCTTTCAAAAGATCGGCAAGCAAAAAATGCTTATCGTTGCGGGGAACAAAGATGCGGTTAACGGTATGACAGCCTCTTGGGGCTCTATGGGCGTTATCTGGGGCGCACCCGCCTGCTTTGCCTTTGTCCGCGACAGCCGCTATACCAAAAACTTTATGGATGGGGAACAAACCTTCTCCCTTTGCTTTTTCGGCGAAGGGTATGAGGATATGTACCGCTATATGGGCACCGTTTCCGGCAGGGACGAGGATAAGACCGCCCATTGCAACCTCACCGTGGCATACGAAGGCGATACCCCTTATTATGCCGAGGCGGAAACGGTAATCATCTGCCGCAAGCAGGGGGCAGTCCGTATGCCCGCAGAAACAATGGCGGATGCGGTGAACGAAAAATGGTATACCTCCAAGGATTACCATACAATGTATACCGGAATTATCGAATGTTATATGGTTAAATAATTAAAAGGAGAAGCGTGGCGCTTCTCCTTTTTAACAAGATAAAGCCCGTGCTTTTAATATACCAAACGGCACACCAAGAAATATTTATATTTTTTTATAAAAAATAATGACAAGCCGCAAAAAGTGTGATAAAATATGCTATCTACTCAAACAGTAAGTTTTTTCAAGGGAGTAATGTATAAATGGATTCCAATAAAAGACCCGAAACAATGGCTCGTATTCAGACAAAAGAACAGGCAGATGCCTTTATCGCGGAGCAGGTTGCCGCCGTCCGTGCCCAGGTAGGGGACGGTAAAGTCCTTCTTGCCCTTTCCGGCGGTGTTGATTCTTCCGTAGTAGCCGCTTTGCTTATAAAGGCGATCGGCAAACAGCTTATCTGCGTTCACGTTAACCACGGACTTATGCGCAAGGGCGAAAGCGAGCAGGTTATCGAAGTATTCCAAAAGGGATTGGATGCAAATCTCGTTTACGTTGATGCGTCCGAGCGCTTCCTCACCAAGCTGGAAGGCGTTTCCGAGCCTGAGAAAAAGCGTAAAATAATCGGCAACGAATTTATAGTTGTATTTGACGAAGAGGCAAGCAAGCTTACAGACGTGCGCTTCCTTGCACAGGGCACTATTTATCCCGATATTCTCGAATCCGACGGAGTAAAGGCTCACCACAACGTTGGCGGCCTGCCCGAGGATATGGCTATGGAGCTGGTAGAGCCCGTAAAGCTGCTTTATAAGGACGAAGTAAGAGTTGTAGGCAAAGCCCTCGGTCTTCCCGCATCTATGGTAGACCGTCAGCCCTTCCCCGGACCCGGTCTTGGCGTGCGCTGCCTTGGCGAGATCAAGAGGGACAGACTCCACGCCCTTCGTGAAGCGGACGCTATCCTTCGCGAAGAGTTCGATAACTGCGGTCTTGCATCCAAGGTATGGCAGTACTTTATCGCCGTGCCCGATTTCAAGAGCGTGGGCGTTAAGGACGGCAAGCGTTACGAGGGTTGGCCCGCAATCATCCGCGCCGTAAACACCGTTGACGCTATGACAGCCACCATCGAGGAGATCCCTTATGATGTCCTCCACCGCATTACCGATCGTATCACCCACGAGGTAGACGGTATCAACCGCGTCCTCCTCGACCTCACCCCCAAGCCCATCGGCACTATTGAGTGGGAATGATACAATCGGTTTGGAAGTTGTAGTTAACGGCAAAACGAATTTTATCGATATTGTTTTTGATTTCGGTTGTGTTTGTTTTGTCGGGATGTAACAATGTTTGCTCAGGAGAAGATGTAATGAAATTTAATTTTGAATCTTTACAAGACTCTAATTTGATTGGCGGAAGTTCCTATTTTATGGATTTCGGAGAAATGAATTCTCAAGAAGATGCCGCAATAGCAGAAGGAAAACTTCTTTCAGCTTTCGGACAACCCGAATTTACGAGTGAAGATTACGAAAATTCCTTCAACTATATTATTCGCGCTACCGCAGACAACGGAGAAAGCGTGATATTGACCGTTTACGGTATGGGGGTTGTTCATATAGGCGCCGACCAACAGGATGATTTTGCCAAAAAGGCCGCATCTGCTCTCATAGAATATGTAAGTACATTTGCTCCCGCAGATTACAGCCGCACTGTCTACTACTTGGATTTTGATATACAAATTGATATTCAGGTAAAAGGCGGGAAGGCTAAAATCAGTCAATCCCAAATTTCCGAAGAAAAGGCAGACGAATTATTTGATGAATTCTACAAATAATTTTCGTTGATACCGCTTTCTCGTAGCAGCTACGTTAAATCAACACACAACAAAACGCCCCGAGCATTTTGAACCGGGGCATATTTTTTCAGGCTTTTGTGCGTATAAGAGAATGTGTGCGAATACAAAGCCACTCTATTTATCTGCAAATACATATCCCCAAGACTTGCCGATACGAACCTTTTTAAGTTTTCCTTCTTCGGTTAACCTTGCGAGTATACGATTTGCCGTTGCGGCGGATACGGTGAACATCTGTCGCACGTCAGCATTTGTGATAGCATCGTTCCTTTGAAGAAACCGTTCGATTTTATACCGGCGCAATTCCGTATCGGACATATTTTCGGTTACACCGACAGTTTCCATTGCTTCTATCAACGCTTCCTTGATGGCGGAAAGCATAAATGTGATAAATACCGTGGATTCACCGTTACAATTCGACCGGTTGATCGCTTCGTAGTATTCGGTTTGTCTGTCGTGAATAATAGATTCCACCGGAAGCCACGCAAACAAAGGGTTCCACCTTGCCAGCAAAAGTGTGTGCCAAAGCCGACCCATTCTGCCGTTGCCGTCTGCAAACGGATGAATCAATTCAAACTCATAATGGAACACACAGCTTTTGATCAGCATATGAACGTTACTGTTTTTCACCCAATCCAATAAATCAACGACCAACTCCGGAACATAATTCGGGAGTGTACCAAAATGCAGAACGTTGCCCTGCTTGTCCACGACTCCCACCGGACGGGAGCGGAAGCAACCGGATTCTTCAACTAAACCTTTGGTCATAACACCGTGGGCATTCAGAAGATCATCGATAGAAAAAGGGTTCAGCATATCCAGCATTTCATAAATTTCGTATGCATTTTTCACTTCTGCAATATCTTTTGGCGGAGCGAGGATTCTTTTGCCGTTCAAAACAGCGGTTACCTGTTCTAAACTCAAAGTGTTTTGCTCAATAGCCAAAGATGAATATATTGTTCGTATACGATTCGTGCGACGCAACGTAGGGTTCGCAGTCAGCCCTTGTGTGGCGCTGAATCGCCCTACTACCTCTGCAATCTCCGCAATTGCCGATAAAATCTCGTTTGTAATTTGGAATGGCGGTTTTTTGTTATACATAATTTCTTACCTCTTTCTCATAATAACAGTTCATCGCTCATTTGTCAACCCTTAATGATTGATGAAGTGAGCGATGAAAAAATGAAAAAGTATATTATTTTGAAAATTCGTGAAGGCTTTCGCCGCCTGTTTCTATTACATTTTTATACCAATAAAAGGAATCCTTGGGGGTTCGTTTCTGGGTGACGTAATCTATATGAATAAGCCCGAAGCGGACGGAGTATCCCTTTGACCATTCGAAATTATCCATCAGCGACCAATACATATATCCGTCGATCTCGATACCCTCGTCAACGGCTTTTTCAAGCTCAAGCAGATATTTATGTATAAAATCTATTCTGTCCGCATCGTGAACCTTGCCGTCAAGGGAAACGGCATCGTAACCCGCCATACCGTTTTCGGAAATTATTATAGGCTTTCCGTAACGCTCGTAAAGGAACTTGGGACCCCAGTAAAGGGATTCGGGCACTACGGGCCAATTACAGTTGGTAAGGGGCATATTTATGGAATTGGGCACCCACCGGGGGCCGTTTGCGCCTGCACGGAAGCGGGCGCCGTTGTATATGTTCTGGCAGTAAAAATCAATGGGCTCGGATATGATCTTCAGGTCTTCCTTATAGCTTTCGGGCAGGTATTTACCCAGCTTCTCAAACGCCTTTGTTTCTTCGGGATATCTGCCCAGCATAATAGGATCGCTCCACCAGGACACGTTCCACGTCCAGTTGTTCATATCAATATCGAAAAAGCTTGTGCGCGCCGTTTCGATATCCTCCTCGCTGTCCGTTGCGGGTATTGCGGCGGAAGCGGTGGGAGCATAGCCTATCTTGCAATCGGGGGCGATCTCTCTCAGCTTTATAACCGCCTTGCCGTGGGCAAGCATAACGTTGTGCGCCATTGTAACGATATCTCTGCCCGAACATATAAGTCCGGGAGCGTGTATTCCCTGAGCATAGCCCTGACCGATAAAGCACTGCGGCTCGTTAAGGGTGACGAAATATTTTACTCTGTCGGAAAAGTTTTTGAACACCACTTCGGCATATTCAGCAAACCATTCGGAGCTGTCACGGTTGCGCCAGCCTCCTTTTTTCTCGAGCTCGTAAGGGTAGTCCCAATGGAAAAGGGTGATTATGGGAGTTATATCGTTTTTAATAAGCTCGTCGATAAGAGAGTTATAAAAATCTATTCCTTTTTGGTTAACTTCACCCACTCCGTTTGGTATAATTCTGGGCCAGGAAAGGGAAAAACGGTAGGAATTTATCCCCAGCTCCTTCATAAGCGCAACGTCTTCGGCAAATCTGTGGTAATGATCGCAGGCGGTATCTCCCGTATGCCCCGCATATACCTTTCCGTCCTCGCAGAAAACGTCCCACACGGAAAGCCCTCTGCCGTCCTCATGAGCCGCCCCCTCGATCTGGTAAGCGGCAGTAGCGGTACCCCACATAAAATCCTTTTTAAACATAGCTTTAAAAATCTCCTTCCCCAAAGAAAGCGAATTATTACCTATATTATAATACGTTTTTTTCGATTTTCAACCTGCGTTTTCATATAAACTTGAAAATCTTTTTATTTTGTGGTATAACAAATATGAAATAACGGTAAGGAGAAGCACGGTAATGAAAAAAGAAAAAAAGCAATTATGGCAGGCGGTAAAGTTTACTCTGTTTTCCGTTTCTGCGGGAATAATTCAGGTAGGCTCATTTGCCCTTATGGAGTTGTTCATTAAATCTTACTGGATACCTTATCTCACGTCCCTTGTGCTGTCCATACTCTGGAATTTTACTCTTAACCGCCGTTACACCTTCAAATCCGCCGCCAACGTGCCCGTGGCTATGGCAAAGGTATTTGGCTTTTACCTTGTATTCACACCTCTGTCCACATATCTTGGACATCTGGCAGAGGGCAAGGGAGTAAACGATTTTATAGTTCTGGCGGTAACCATGCTTGCCAATTTTGTGCTTGAATTTCTTTTCTGCAAATTCGTGGTATACCGCGGTAAAGAGGACACGCTGGAAACAAAAAAATAAAGGATATATTTATGAACACTGTAATTTACGAACAAACCTTGTCCGCAGTAGCGGAGCTTTGCGAAAAAGCAGGGCTCGTTTCGGGTAATATTTTGGTGGTGGGATGCTCCACCAGCGAGGTAATGGGTGCAAAGATAGGCACAAATTCCGATCCCGATACGGCGCAGGAAATATTCACTGCCCTTTACGATTACACAAAAAGCAAGGGGATTTGCCTTGCGGTGCAGTGCTGTGAGCATCTGAACAGAGCCATCGTTACCGAGCGCGGGGCGGTACCCTTTGCCGAGGCGGTAAATGTTGTTCCCCGGCCCAAGGCGGGCGGTTCTCTTGCGACCGAGGCTTACCTTGGCTTTGAAGACCCCGTAGTGCTGGAGGAAATAAAAGCGGATGCGGGTATGGATATCGGCTTTACCCTCATCGGAATGCATCTTAAAAAGGTGGCTGTTCCTTTAAGGCTTGAAAACAACCGTATCGGCTGTGCAACGGTGCTTGCCGCCCGTACACGCCCCAAGTTTATCGGCGGCGCAAGAGCGGTGTACGATCAGAAGATGCTGTAAATACCGGACAAAACGCTCGGTTTTAACACCGAGCGTTAATTTTTTTGGTTAACCAACAAATAACTTGATTTTTTATCTGTAATCGCTTATACTGTAAAAAGCGGCGGCGTTTTGAAAAAACGAATAAAAAGCCGAATTTTGGTAAAAAACAGAGGTAAACGATGCACGAAAAAGAAGCTTTGCTTGAAACGGAAACAAATACAAATATAGATGAGCAGGGCAACGTGCTTTATCTGGATAAAGAACGGCTTGACCGAAAGGAAGTCGGATTCCCGCCCTACAAAAACAAATCCAACGGGCTGGGCATATACAACTGGCTGTTGGAAAATGTTTTGTATATGAGCAAAAAACGTTGGCCACTTGCACTCAAGCTTTACAAAATGTTTGTAAAATTTTCCGTATGGATGAAGGAGGGCGGCTGGAAAGCCCGTGTATACAAAACGGGGATAAAGCTTTATCCCGATATGGAGCGTCCCACCGGCACGGTGGTGCTTCCCCTTAACGTGGACGTAACCGACAAAAGCGAAAAAGTAGTTATCCCTCTGGATTTAATAAAAGAATCTCTTAAAAAGATGTCATATATCGCGGGAATGGACGGATGCTTGTGCCGTCAGGCAAACGATTGCAAGGATTTCGACCATAATTTAGGCTGTTTGTTTCTGGGCGAAGCGGCAAAAGCTGTGGTAAAGCACGGCTTGGGCAGAGAGTTTACATACGAGGAAGCCTGCGAGCGAGTTGACCAAGCCGCCGAGGCAGGTCTTATGGGTCAGGCTGTGTGGATAGAGGTAGAGCAAATGCTGTGGGGCGTGAGAAACGATCTTATGGACCATTTTCTTGAAATTTGCTTTTGCTGTCCCTGCTGCTGTATCGCTATGCGTCTTGCCCGCAACGCCACCTCTGCGGAAAGACACCGCTTCCATCCTTCGGGCTGGACCGCAGTTCCCGATCTTACAAAATGCGTAGGCTGTAAAAAGTGCGCCGAGGAGCGCAACGGATGCCCCGTTGAGGCGATCTCCTTTAATGCCGACGGAAAGGTAGTTATTAATCAGGAAAGCTGTGTGGGATGCGGAATATGCAAATCCCGTTGTAAGGTCGGCGCTATAAATATAAAGCAGACCATGCCTATGCGGGCAGACCTGCAGGAATATTTTAAAAAGGATTTTAATCTGGATCTTAAATTATAAAGACGGAGGATATGTAAATGCAGGATATTCGTATAATCGAAGTAAAGCAAAGCGTTTTTGCGGATAACAACGCAGACGCCTGCCTTCTGCGGGAGCAATTAAAAAAGGAAAAGACCTTTTTGCTCAATCTTATGTCCTCTCCCGGAGCGGGGAAGACCACCCTGCTTAAAAAAATAACCGCTTCTCTCAAGGATAAATTGCGTATCGCGGTAATGGAAGCGGATATTGATTCCGATGTGGATGCCCGCGCTATCAGGGAAACAGGTATAGATTCAATACAGATACACACCGGCGGAATGTGCCATCTGGATGCGGATATGACGCGTCAGGGCTTAGGTGAGCTGGGAAGCGAGAAATACGATCTGGTCATACTGGAAAACGTGGGAAACCTTGTTTGCCCTGCGGAATTCGATACGGGCGCAGTAAAAAATATGACAATACTTTCCGTGCCCGAGGGACACGATAAGCCTCTTAAATACCCCTTGATGTACGAAACCTGCCAACTGCTGGTGGTCAACAAGACCGACGTTATGGAGTATTTCGATTTCGATACGGAAAAGGTGGCGGAGTACGCAAAAATGCGCAATCCCCATATAGAGATACTTTTCGTTTCCGCAAAGACGGGGGACGGAGTGGACGCCGTTTCGGATTGGATATTTAAAAATACGCTCCTCTGGAACGGAGAATCCGATTGTGAGTAAGTCAGGTATTAAGCACAAAAACCTCGCTACCTTTTACGCCGTTCTGGCGGCGGCACTTTACGCAATCAACGTTCCCGTATCAAAAATACTGCTCAAAAGCGTTTCGCCTACAATGATGGCTTCCTTTTTGTATCTGGGAGCGGGAGCGGGCTTGTTTTTGTACAGCGTTTTTGAAAAAGCGGCGGGAAAGAAAACACATACGGAGCATTTAACCAAAAAGGAATTGCCCTTTACCGTGGCAATGGTGGTGCTGGATATCGCCGCGCCCATATTGCTTATGCTGGGCATAAGATCAAGCAACGCCGCATCGGTTTCTCTGCTCAATAACTTTGAGATAGTTGCCACGTCTGTAATTGCTCTGGTCGTTTTTAAAGAGGTTATTTCAAAAAGGCTTTGGGCAGCCATACTTCTCGTTACTGCCGCAAGCGTAATTCTGGGATTTGAAGGCGCGGGTGCGTTTGAATTCAATTACGGCTCGCTGTTTGTGCTGGGTGCTTGTATTTGCTGGGGATTTGAAAACAACTGCACCCGAAAGATAAGCAACAAAAGCTCTGTGGAGATAGTTATTATAAAAGGCACCTTTTCCGGCTTGGGAAGTTTGATCGTTGCGTTTATACTGGGCGAGAAGCTTCCCGCGGTTTATTGGATATTCTGCGCGTTGCTTTTGGGCTTCGTCGCATACGGATTAAGCATACATTTTTATATAATGGCACAAAAAAGCCTTGGTGCGGCGAAAACAAGCGGTTATTATTCCATCGCTCCGTTCCTCGGTGTTATTTTCGGAATGCTCATTCTCGGTGAAAGACCATCGGCGCAGTTTTACGTTGCCTTGGTCATTATGATAATCAGTACCTGGTTTATGGTTAAGGACACCGTAAGCCTTCAGCACACCCACGAGCATACCCATACTCATACTCACGAGCATCGCCACGGGGACAAGGTACACACCCACGAGCACACCCACGTTCATTCGCATACCCACACCCACGGGGACAACAGCGAGGATCATTCCCACACCCACTCCCGTGAATTGAACGAACACGATCACTCTCACAGCGTTTAAAAACAAATTCCCCGAGAAAGTCTGTGCTTTCTCGGGAATTTTTGTTGCATTTTTAAAGCAGGCGTGTTATACTTAGTGTAACACTCAATTACGGGAGGAAAAATATGAAGTTATCACGTACAACCGCTTTAATAATATCCATTATGTGCGGAATGTTCGGTGCTTTGTGCGCCGGCTTGGGAACGGCGATTGAAGCGTATGTTTTGGCGTTTATCGGCGTAGGACTGGCTTTGATCGGGGCGGTTTTATCTCTTATCTTCAACCGTTGCCCCTCCTGCGGCAGGTTCTTGGGAAAGCATGCCGGCTTTTCCGTTGAGTATTGCCCTTATTGCGGCAAAAAACTGGATGAATAGAATTAAAAAGAGCAAGAGTAAAAGGAAAAACCTTTATTCTTGCTCTTGTTTTTTGGTGTAACCTTTTTCGGGGTCCCCAAAAATCTGCAGGATTTTAGGGGTGATTTTTTTGGGGTCCCCAAAAATCTGCAGGATTTTAGGGGCGAATTACTTTATATCCTTTTTTGTGTAAACCGTGTACGCGGTAACAATTCCCGCGGCGGCGAAAATCATACCAACCCACATATATTTTATATCCAACGCGCCTTTATTGATTATATATCCGCTGTCGGTATAGCAGTAAGGGGTTATATATTTTAGGAATTCTATTTCGTCGGTGATGTTGGCGAGTATGTTCATAAAATAAAACGCCATGGTAATTCCCAGGGAAACCGCAAAGCCGCCTCTGCGCAAAAACGCAGACAGCCCGAAGCATATAAACGCCACTTCAAGATCAAGCAAAAAGTATGCCAGAAAGATAAGCGCAAGCTTGCCCCATTCGGGATCTTCGCCGATAACCGCCGCGGCGATGCAGGAAACCGCCATAACCGATAGGTTCAGCACGGTTATCTGTGTAATTACCGCAAACAGCTTTTCCGTAATAATTCTCTTGCGGGAAATGGGGTGGGTAAGTAAAAATTCCGCCGTTTTGTTCTTTTCTTCCTTTGCCAAGGCGACAACCGCGGTTATGGCGGCAAAGATAGGACCGCCCAGCCCCAGCACGTTTCCGCACTCCACGCCGAAATACCCCATAAACTCGCCGAAGTTTAATTGGTCCATTCCGAAGGCATCGGAAAACGCGCCCATATTCGCAAACATATCCGATATATCTCCCATCTGGGAAGCCATTTCGGGATATATAAGTATACTCACTCCCAGCATAAAGGCGATGACAGCCGACCATACCGTAAGCGATATTCTGTTTTGCTTTAACTCGTGTAAAAGACGGTCATTTGCTTTCCTCTTTTACGTAGTAGTGCATAAATACCTCGTCCAGATCCGGATCGGTTATGCTTATATCCTCAAAGCTTGCCTGCGCAAGAGCTTTTATAAGCGCTTCCGCTTTTCCGCCGTATAAAAAGCTTATATTATCGTTTTCTTTTTTCATATCCTTTACGTCTGTAAGCGCGGGCGTATTCTTAACGCCCCGCAGGGATATACGCTTTACACCCGTGTTGCCAAGATTTGCAACGGAATCGGTTACCAACAGCCTGCCCTCGCGGATAATGGCGGCGTGATTGCAATAACGGCTTACCTCGGACAGCACGTGGGAGGATAAAAATACCGTAGCCCCCTCGGCGTTTCTTTCCTGCATTATGGTGTAAAACTCTCTTTGCATCAAGGGGTCCAGCCCGCTTGTGGGTTCGTCAAGTATATAAAGCTCGGGCTTGTGCTGTAAAGCGCAGATTATACCTACCTTTTTTCTGTTTCCCAAGGATAATTCGCCAATACGCTTTTCCGCGTCCAGATCAAGCCTTTCGCAAAGTATTTTCGCTTCGGCTTCGCAGTTTTGCTTTCTTAATTTTGCGCTTAAGGACAGCATTTCCTTAACCCGCATATTTCCGTAAAATCCCATTTCGGAGGGGAGATATCCCACCTTGGAAAGGATTTCCGTTTTATCTTTTTGTATATCCTTGCCGAATATCTCCGCCTTGCCGGAGGTGGGGGATATAAGTCCCAGAAGGGCGCGTATGGTGGTGCTTTTTCCTGCGCCATTGGGCCCGATAAATCCAAAGAAATCCCCCTTTGCAACCGTTAGGTCAACGTCGATAATTCCACGGGAAGTGCCGTAATATTTTGTTAATGCGGTGGTTTTTATAACGTTCATTGTTAATTTCTCCGAACTTCAGGTTACTTTGTCTTTTTGTAATAAACGTATGAGTATACGGTGGGCACCAAAACGGCAATCACTATGGCGGCGATCATTACAGCACCTGCCGCAGTCTGAGGAAGCAACGCAGATATAAGCAGGGCAATTCCCGTGAAAAACCACACTATTCCACCTACGCGGTGTGTAGCTTGCCAGTTTTCTTCGTTTTCGAGTGTCCACTTTATCTTTATGCCGATAGTTTTGTTCTGCTTGCATTTTGGCAGATAATTGCCCATTATAATAAACATTAAGCCGATAATTATATTCACAAGAGAAAGAGAGATTTTTCCGTCATTCAGTACCGCAATATAGGTGGCGCCGTCCAACACGCAGGACAGCACGGGCACTATCCATAAAACCATACGGATAACCTTTGCGTTTTGGTTTTTATTGCTCTTGTCAAAAGAGGTTATAACCGCACATATCCACAAAAGGGCAAGCATTATAAGAGGCATACCGAACACAAAAAAGGCTTTTCCCCCGTAAGAATCCGCTTCCCCCGCAAAATTCCAGTGTATGGGCAGCTTTTGGGGCAGTTTATCCCAAAGTATAACTCCCGCGATCACGGGTAAAAGGGTTAAAACCGAAGCAAATATAAGGGTTATTTTATTCTTTTTTATCATTACCGCTTTCTCCTTTCAGGTCTGTTATCCACAGCATAATTTCTTCCAGCACGGACGCGTTCAGCTCGTAATATATATACTTTCCCTCGCGGGTATCTCTTATAAGATCCGCTTCCTTCAGCACCGAAAGATGTCTTGAAACCGCCGCTCCCGTAACAGAAAACCGCTCGCATATTTCTCCTGCGGATTTCCGCCCCTCTTTAAGCATATTCAGTATTTCACGCCGCGTCGGGTCGGCAAGCGCCTTTAACGTATGCTGTAAGCCCAATTTATACACCTCGTTTAACATTTAACTTAATTGTTAAATGTATTGTATCACAGTATTTTTGTGCTGTCAAGAGGAGAAAAGGTGCCATTTTTTGCATATTATATTGAATTTTGCCCCTTTTGGGGGTATAATGGGGCATAGACGGAGGGATTTTTATGAACCGTATACTGTGTTCCACGGGCGCCGTTATCGGCAGACCCAACGGAAGAAATATATATCTGCTTGAAGAGTGTGTCCGCAAGCTTAATTGCGACGGATTTGAATTTATGATGTACAGCACCTGGTACGATAAGATAGACGAAGTAAAAAAGGTCGTTTTGGGTACGGGAGCATCCTTTCCCGTTTTCCATATAGAAAAGCAGGGGGGAAACCTTATAAGCCGTAACGGGGAAGGGGACACTCAAAAAGCATTGGAGCTTTTTGAGATAAACTGCGCTCTTGCAAAGGATATAGGTTCCGAAAAGCTGGTACTTCATTTGTGGAGCGGGCTGGATTCGGATAAAGATATACCCCACAATATGGAGGTGTACGAGCGTCTTTACGAAATTTCCCAGTCCCACGGTCTGCTTTTAACGGTGGAAAACGTGGTGTGTAATCATTTCGACCCCTTTACCCACCTCGTTTCCTTGGTACAAAAATACCCTCATATTTCCTTTACTTTTGATACGAAAATGTCCCAGTTCCATGATCAGACCGAAAAGCTTTACGAAAATATCGAGGTTTTTAACCGCATAAAGCATTTTCATATAAACGATTACGGCGGGGGATATATGGATTGGTCAAACTTAATGACTTTGCATATGGGCGAAGGCAACGTGGATTTTGACAAGCTTTTTGCGTATTTGAAAGAGCAAAAGTACGTTGGCGATTTTACCGTGGAAGCCACCTCCTTTGATGAAAACGGTGTTATTGATTTTGAATCTCTCAACCGCGATTTTGAAAAAATAAGGGAATACATGAAATAATATGAACAAAACCGAAAAAACAAAGAAAATACTCGCCATCCTTTCCTTGGCTGTAGTTATAATTCTTGCATTGCTTGCCACTCTTTTCGTGTGGAAATGGCTTGATTCTTTTTCGGAAGAGGAGTTCAGGGATTACATACGCTCCTTTGGGCACTGGGGCTGGCTGGTGCTTTTGGGAATACAGTTTTTGCAGGTGTTCATCGCCCTCATTCCCGGTGAGGTGGTGGAAACCGCCGCAGGATACGCATTCGGACCTCTTTTGGGAACGGTAATTTGCTATATCGGCGTTGCCGCCGCATCGGCACTCATATTTTTGCTCACCCGCCGTTTCGGCATGCGTTTGGTAGAAGTGTTCGTTTCAAGAGAAAAGATAAACGAGTTTAAATTTTTAAATACCTCCAAAAAGCGGAACTTTTTAATATTTATTTTATTTTTCATTCCGGGTACGCCCAAAGACCTGCTTACGTATTTCGCAGGGCTTACGGATATAAAGATCACAGATTTTCTGTGCATCTCTCTGGTTGCCCGCTTTCCGTCGGTAATATCATCAACCTTCGGCGGACATTTGCTTGGGGAAGGAAATTATCTTCACGCTCTGCTTTTGTACGGGATAACGGGTGTGATAAGCGTTATCGGGCTTATGATATATAACAAAATAGTAAAAAGCAAAGCCAAAAAGATAAAATAACTAAAAATTTTTATATACTGCTTTAAAATTTTTTATTACACGCACTTGTCAAATTTTCAGTGCTGTGATATAATTAATCGTTCTATTGGGATAATAAACAAAATCTATGATAAAAAGAAGGTTTTACGAAGTATGAAGACACTTTACACCGGCAAAACAAAGGACGTTTTACTTGATGAGGAAAAGAATATAGTTCACCTTCTGTTCAAGGACAGTATGACAGGTGAAAACGGCGTGTTCGATCCCGGCTCCAACACAGTCGGCGGAAGCGTAGAGGGCAAGGGCAAGATCGGTCTTGCAATCTCCAAGTTTTTCTTTGAGCTTATGGAGAAAAACGGTGTTCCCACCCACTATATCGCAGCAGACGTAGATAAGGGACTTATGCAGGTTCGCAACCTCACCGTTCCCAAGCTGGAGTTTGTACTTCGTTATTATACCGCAGGCAGTATGTGCCGCCGCTTCTCTCTGGAGGAGGGTATCGTGTTCGATCCTCCTTATGCAGAGGTTACTCTTAAGGACGATATCCAGGGCGATCCCCTTATCAGCGAGCGTCTTTGCATTATGAAGGGACTTCTTAAGGAAGGTCAGTATGACGAAGCGCAGAGCATCGTTCTCCGCGTAGGCGAAGTACTTAAGGAATACCTTGCAACCCTCAACCTCACCCTTATCGATTTCAAGATCGAAGTAGGCTACGATGAAAACGGCAAGATGTACGTTGCGGACGAGATCACTCCCGATATCTGGCGCGTGCGCGATGAAAACGGCAATATCCCCAACCAGCTCGATTGCTCCAAAATGCTTATCGAGAAAATGGGACTTTAAGACTCCCCACAAAACAACGTCAGGTTGTTTTTGCGTGTAGACGTTTTCGCGGTCCTTGACGATATTTTGCGGGGACCCCGAAATAAACACCCCAAAAGCTTGTAAAGTAAATAAAAAAACACACGGCGAGAGGAATTCCTCTCGCCGTTTTTTCTTGGGTGATTTGCTTTTTATTCCTTGTTCAAGGGATGTACCTTGAAATATTCCTCCTGCATTTCCGCCGTACCGAAAAGGTAATCGGGGTTATAGGGGAGCATTTTCCAATAGCCGGGACCCAACTCGGTTGCTTCTTTCCAACAGGTTTCACGGTATATATCTTCGTAAATTTCACGGGTTATACCGAAATCTTTAACGAATTCAATAATGTTTTGGTCTATATCTTCCTTCTCTTCAAGCCATTCCTCAAAAGCATCTACGCCGACGTATTCGATAAGCAAACGGTCTATGATATAATAGTCCCTCATATATCCGTTTCTGTCAGCTATCTCCGTATAATGATCGTCTATTTCTGGCGGAGTGTATAAAGGCAGCAGGTAATCGGGATGATCCCAAGGCTTATCCGAAAAGATGGCATCAAAGCGGTAAAAATCTATGTTCCATAATAAAACGAAAGGCGCTTCTCCGTACGGTGCTTTGTAGTCTTCAAAAGTATACACTTCCATATATTCTTCTTTGGCAATACCGTAATATTCACAAATTACAGACATATTGATTCGTTTTGTGCCTTCGGCTAATGGCCTGTAGTGATTATCGTAAATTTCACTTGATATCATCTCGTCGATAAATTTACCGTCTATTGCATAGTAGTATCGCACGTGCTTTCCGTCATAAGTATCGCCTCCGTTGCTTTCTTTAAACTCTGCATACCACCGATCAAGCTCTTCCTGCCCATACCAAACGTATGTTTCGGGCTCGCTTGTTTCGGGCTCGCTGATTTCCGGCTCACTCGTTTCGGGTTCGCTCGTTTCGGGTATACTTTCTTCCGGCAGGCTATCTTCGGGAGTACTTTCTTCCGGCAAGCTGTTTTCGGGCGTGCTCTCGGTTTCGGATATATCCGAAACCTCAATTATAGATTCCTCCGGCGGCTCCGAAGTGTCGCAGGCTGTAAATGTTAAAAGAAATGCAAAAATAATTAAACCTGCAAATAATATTTTTTTCATTGTATATCCCTCCTTTTGTGGAATTAAGAAAGTTCTTAATACGGGGTTCCGTAAACCACAACGTCGTCGTAATATATTTCATAAGGGTTGATTAACCACGTAGTATAGCGCGAGTTTACGCGACCGCCGCAATATGAAGCGGATTCCGCAGTTGAATATACTTCAAAATGAAGATGAAAAGCGCCTTGAGAACCGGTGTCGCCTGAAATGCCGATATCCTGCCCTTTTGCAACCGGTTGATTTATAATTACTGAATCGAGCTTACTATCCATATGCATATACACTACCACGAGATGATTGCTGCTGTTGTGAGGATCGATGGTGTCCGTATATATGACGAGGTGCCTTCCTGCACTTGGATCTTCTTGATATCGAACTACTACGCCATCGGCTACAGCTTTCAGCGTTTTTTTATAAACACTTATATCCATACCTTGATGGTATGAGCTATCGTAAGTGCGGTATCCCACGGGGGAAGAAACGTTTGTTATTTCATTATACTGTATGGAGTTCAACGTACTTTGAGTGCCGGCAATGGGGTATATCCAATCGAGATTGGCGTACGATGAACTGTATGCTATCTGTAACAGATAATCCGATGCGTTGGCATCTGTTGTATAAACGCGTATGTAATATGTTATATCAGGCGACGAAACATCGTTGTTTATTCCATCTTCTTGGACCGCACCTTTTGTCGCAGTAAAAGTAGTGCTTCCGCGTCTTCGCGCAGCGGTCGGCGAAACCGATGCTGTTGTGAAATTCCCGAGTGATGTGGTTCCGAAAATGCTGTGAGATGTGATGTGTACGTTATAATCAACGTCGCCAATGCAAGTCAGCGAAACTGTGATCTTTCCGTGTCTAGGAACGGTAAATTTGAAATAATCATAATCGATATAGGTTCCGGGAACTGTCGAGCTGCCCCCCTGGACGGTGGTGCTTCTTCCGGGGATAGGGGATATATCTATTTCGTTAGCAGTTGCTGTAGTATCGTTGCTTTCGCTCTCCGTTTGAGGTGCGTATACTATCGTCAGCATAGGATGCTTTGAGGGGTCTGTGTACTCATTTGAATAAACAACGTTAAAGTCATCATATGTTTCATCGTGATATTTTATTACAAACCCGTAACGGGCAGTTATGTTTTCGTAATAGGATTGATAGTACGAACGCAGATTAAACGAAAGCACGTCCCTATAGAGATTTGCGGCAAGAACTTCTGACTCTATAATTGTATATGCGCCCGCGCTATTATACGTTATTGAATTTACGTTCCAACCGGAGTTTATCTGTGCAATATCGAATGTTGCCGCCGTTGTCGTATCGTACACCAGAGCCATATCAAGGCGAGCATCTAATATCTGAGAGCCGGTGGGGATCGTGGGCGGACTAATATATAAGTATATTCTGTTCGTTCCGCCGTTTAAATTACCCACGTTGAGTTTATCGGAACTGCTGTAATTGGTGTTGGGATATGCGGAACTTACGTAAGTGTCAAAATAAGTGGATGAATAGTTTGATGTTGTAACGGTAGGATCAATAACAACGGGATACACTCTGTCCGCCGAATCAAGCCAAGCTTTGTCAGGCGTCATAACAACTGTGCAAACGCCGCCCTGTTGTTTTAAGGATATGCTGAAATCGTATGAACCGTTACCTGCGGAATCGTACATATACGGTTTATGAACGGTATATACGGGTTCGCCTTCCCGATCAACAAAATCAATACTGTTGTCAGGGTTAAGAACCGCTGTAAGCTCTCCGCAGTTGTAAGTATAGTGTATCGCGTTTCCGTCTTTGGATGAATATATGGTTATATCCTCTTTAACCTTATACTGGGAAACGGTGTAATCTACGTTTATTAACTTGTTGCCGGAAAAAGGGGAATTATACTTAATTGCCGAACCTGCCCGTTCTGCGGCAAATTTATTTCCGCTATCGCTTCTCTCTTGTTTTACGGAAGCATCAATTTGGTTTTTTACTGTATCTTTTCTGCCGAATTCGTTTTGCACGGAAACAGTCCAGGATATCGTATGGCTGCCGTCTGACATTTCCACCATATCTCCGTCTGTGTTTTCTCCTCGGAATGATACGTCGAACCCGCCGTGTCCTTTGTTGCGGTATCGTCCGTTACTGTGTGTAAGCGTGTTATCGATTTCCTTCCACACGTCTTCGGCTTTATCATAATAATTAACCGGCTCGGCGTACGTGGCGGCAACTACCGTGCCGTCCGACATAAGGAAATGTTTTTCAAATTCGTTTCGTAATTCTGTAAGTTCATAAGCGATGTCGGTTCCGTCGCTCGCGGCTTTTTCATCCTGCGCTGCAGCAAATACCGTAAACGGTAAAGTAAGGGTAATGGCAAGGATGAAAGCCGTCAGTTTAGTAAAGCGGCTTTTCATGGTTGATATTATCCTTTCTTTATTTTGTTGTAATGTGTGAATTTACGGCATCGGACGACTTGAATATTACCTCCTTTCGACGCGTCCTTTAACCTATTTAACTTGTCATATACATATTAACACAATGTGAGCGAAATGTCTATAAATATTTTGTGAACAAGTGCAAATTTGTGCAATTTGACGTGAGCGCATATGCGTTTACAGCTGTATTGATTTCCCCTTCTTATTATATAGTGACTGAAAAAGCAAAAACCTCTATAAAAAATTTGCGTTTTTTGAAAGTTTGTGAAAACGTAACAATATATGTTTATGGTTTTTGCCGATTTGGTTTATAAGTTATTCAACAAAAAGTTATAAAAATCCTCGGCGTAAATGGATTTCGGGTTGCGTTCGCGGAGCTCGATTATCAGATCTCGTCTGCAAACGGGGGAGGAAACGGACAAAAGCTTTAAATTATCGTTTTGCAGCTTGCCCCAGGAATATTCGGGCCAGAAGGCTATTCCCGTACCCATACTTATAATATTCTGTACTGCCGTGGGGGAATCGGATTCAAACAGTATTTTGGGGTAAAATCCTGCCTCCGAGCAGAATTTGTTGCATATAATACCGAACAGTCTGGCATTTGAAAGCATAATAAACCCTTCGTTTTTAACGGCGCTCAATTCGATACTGTCCTTTTGGGCATATTTTGAATCCTTGGGAACCGCAAGGTAGATATTCTCTTTTTTCACACTGCGGCGGAAGCACGGTCTTTCCACGCCCCCTTGCAAGCCGTTGGTTGTTATGAGAATATCGCAATCGTGCTTCAGCTCGCTTTGCTCGAAATCAAAGATAACATCGGGATTTTTTCGTTTATACTCCATAAGGGTGTTTATTACGAACAAGGATGCCGCCAGAATGTTAAGCTTTACCGTTTTCGTTTCCCTGCTTTTCAGATTTTCTATTTCCGTGGATAAATTATCAAATTCCGGCAGTAAAGCATCCAGCCGCTTTTGCAGATATCTTCCGTATTCGGTCAGCGCTACCTTTCTTCCCGTGCGCATAAACAGGGGGACTCCCAGCTCGTCTTCAAGAGAATGTATCGCCTGAGTAAGGGAGGGTTGCGAAATGTGCAAGATCTCTGCGGAACGGGTAATATGCTCAAGACGGGCGGTGGTGTGAAAATATTTTAACTTCTGTATATCCATAAGACCTCATATATAGTTTAAACCTATTGATTTTATAGTAATTATATATTTTACATTATCGTTTGTCAAGCGTATAATGTGTATAAAGAACGGAGGAATATATTATGCAGATCTTTGAAGTTATAATGTTACTTTGCTTTGGGTTATCCTGGCCTATTTCCGTATATAAGAGCATACGCTCCAGATCCACCAAGGGCAAGAGCGTGGTTTTCATATTCGCTATCATTATGGGATATATATCGGGCATTATCGGTAAAGTTGTAAACGACCAGATATCCTACGTTCTGGTGCTTTACTGCATAAACCTCGTAGTGGTGTCCATCGACCTCGCTTTGTATTTCGTAAACTCCCGCCGCGAAAAAACGCTTGTAAACGCGTAATAGAATCACCCCAAAAATCCTGCGGATTTTCAGGGAC
>CAZAJX010000006.1:0-29944 GCA_964485815.1 uncultured Oscillospiraceae bacterium | reverse complement strand
CCCGACAAAAAACCACCCCAAAAATCCTGCGGATTTTCAGGGACCCCGACAAAAAACCACCCCAAAAATCCTGCGGATTTTCAGGGACCCCGACAAAAAGTTACCCCAAGAAGTTTTCGGCTTCTTGGGGCTGTTTTTTTATGGTATGATTTGTATTTCTATTTTTCTGTCTTTAAAATAATATTCCTTGTCCCGCTCGCCTATAGGACGCAATACTCTGCAGGGGTTTCCCACCGCGACCACGCCTGCGGGCAGGTCTTTAGTAACCACGCTTCCCGCGCCTACCACTGTGTTATCCCCGATGGTTATTCCGGGAAGTATTATTGCCCCTGCGCCTATCCAGCAGTTTCTGCCGATGCGTACGGGCATATTGTATTGGTATCCCTTTTCCCGCAGTTCGGGCAGTATGGGATGTCCTCCCGTGGCGATTATTACGTTGGGTCCGAACATAGTGCAATCCCCCACGTAAACGTGGGTATCGTCCACCACCGTAAGATTAAAATTTGCGTACACGTTGTTTCCCAAGTGAATATGCTTTCCGCCCCAGTTCGCGTGAAGAGGAGGCTCGATATAACAGTTTTCGCCCATCTCTGCCAGCATTTCCTTTAAAAGCGCCTGCCGCTTTTCGGTTTCGTGAGGACGGGTGGCGTTGTATTCATATTGCTTTTCCAGACAGTCAAACTGCTCTTTCAATACGCTTTCGTCCATTGGCAGGTATAATTCCCCTGTGTGAAGACAGTTTTTTGGCTCCATATATTCGTACCTCCCGTGAAGTGTGCCTTATTATACACCGTTTGCCCCGATAAATCAACGGTTTGTCGCTTGACTTTGCAAATATAAAGATGTAGAATGTAAACGTAAAACACAAAAAGAGGGTTGATCGTTTTGAAAAAGATAATAGTTGCGTTAATTTGCGTTACGATCTTGGTTCAGCTTTGCGCTTGCGCGGTTTCGGAGGGCGGCAACAACTCTTCTCCCGTTGTGTCCGATTTCAGCGATTTTGTGGATATGATGGAGCAAAGCGGATTTGAGCCTCAGGTGTCCTTTATAGAGGTAAGCGGTGATGAGGATTCTTCTGCGGAATCCGAGAGCAAGCCCGAAGAAAGCGTTCCCGAGGAGAGCAAGCCCGAGGAAAGCAAGCCTGAAGAAAGTGAGCCCGAGGAAAGCGTTCCCGAAGAAAGCGTTCCCGAAGTAAGCACTCCCGAAGTAAGTATTCCCGAAGTAAGCGAGCCCGAGGAAAGCGTACCTGAAGTAAGCATCCCCGAGGTAAGTGAACCCGAAGAAAGCAAGCCCGAATACGGCTACACAACGGGACAAAAGCATACTGCCCTGAAATATACCGATAGATACCTGTATTCCATTCTTAACGATCAGCAAAAGGAATGGTATCGCAAAATAGATGCGGCAGTAAGAAATCTTGATGACAAGGTGTGTCTGGATACAGATCTTATTGCAAACGATAATTACTATATTTTTTATATCTATATGGCAGACAACCCCGAACTGTTCTATCTGGGCGTAGAGCTGGGCGTGGAATACGGCACGGGCAAGGACAGCCTGCTTCTGTCTTATTCTGACGGTGTTAACCACAGCGGTTCCGAACGGGGAGGCGTTACCGAAGAATTAAAGCAAAGTATCCTTGCAAAGAAATCCCGTTTTGATGCGGAGGTACAGCGTATAATAAGCACTATCCCCGTTTCTGCACCCGACGTTGTTAAGGAAAAGCTTATATACGACCGTATTCTTACAGATTCAAGCTATAAGCAGGACGCGGTGTGGGAGGGTCCCGCTCCCGACTGTTGGACTGCCTACGGTGTTATTATAAATCATACCGGCGTATGTGAATCTTATGCGGAAGCGTTCCATACCCTTTGTCTTATGGTGGGCATTAAATGCGTGGAGGTCGTGGGCACCGCAGACGGCGAAAACCACAAATGGAGCGCAGTCTGCCTTGATGGCGAATGGTATATGTGCGATATCACCTTTGATGATCCTGTCAACGGCAAGCCCGGTGAAACCCGCCACGAGTTTTTTAACCTGACCACAAAGCAAATGCAGGAAAAGGACCACAGCATAATGAATATGTACTGGATCACCCCTCCCTGCAACGGCACCAAATACGGCTACAAAAACCACTTCGGCAAATAACCATATATTCTTTGTGAAAGGCTTTGATTATATCAAAGCTTTTCTTGACATTACCCTGCATATATGTTAATATGAAAACAGTAATACAGCAGAAAGGGCGGTGTAATATGAAGAAAAGATCTGCAGGCGGAATACAAAAGCCCATAAAACGCAGTGCCTTGCGGGCAAAGCTGGGTATGTGGTATTACGGCGGCGTGCGCCGTTTGTACTGGGCAACCCACCGCAGAATGTTTGCCCGTGAGAAACAGGAATATTCCGGCAACGTCTGGTTTTCCCACAAGACGCCCTTGCTTCGAAAGCTGCGGGACGTGGATATGCAGTACCAATACAACAAAATAGTAAACCTTAAGATCGCCGTAAAACAGCTTGACGGAATCGTCCTCCGCCCCGGCGAGGTATTCAGCTATTGGTATCTTATCGGAAACACCACCCGCAAAAAGGGATATATAGAGGGAATGGTTCTCAAAAACGGCACCTTCGGCTACGGAGTCGGCGGCGGTCTTTGCCAGATGTCCAACCTTATTTACTGGATGACTATACATACACCCCTTACGGTTATCGAGCGGCATCGCCACGGATATGATGTTTTTCCCGATTCCAAGCGGACACAGCCCTTCGGAAGCGGCGCTACCTGCTATTATCCCCACGGCGACCTTATGATCCGCAACGATACCGATCGTCCCTTCCAGCTTTGCGTCCGCGTGGGCAAGGAGTGTCTGGAGGGAGAATGGCGCGCTGTCGGCGAGCCCGAGTTTTCTTACGAGGTGGTGGAAAAGGACCACGAGGTAAGAAGCGAATATTGGGGCGGTTATTCCCGCCACAATAAGCTGTTCAGGCGCGTGTACGATAAAGACGGCGCTTTCCTGCGGGAAGAATTTATAGTACAAAACGATGCAATTATGATGTACCCGCCCTTTTTGAGCGATACTTACACGGAAAATAAATAAAAACCCAACATCTTGTGTGTAATTTTGTTTTTTTATAACGGAAATTTGGATTTTTTGTAAACGCGTGCTTATTAAAAACGCAGAAATGCCCAATATTTTTCTGTGTTTATGCGGTTGACTTGCAAACACAATGGGTGTATAATGTAAAAAATATGTTGTGTAAACGATCAATTCATATATAAGCTTGGCGAAGGGAAGTAACGAAGTATGAAAAAGCTTTATGAAGTTGTTGTCAAAAATAAAGTTTTGGTAATCATTTTGTTTTTGGCAGCGCTTTTGGTGTGTACGGTATGCAGTCGTATGGTATCTGTCAATTACGATATAAACGATTATCTGCCTGCCGAAACCAGATCTACCGTGTCCATCGAATTGTTGGAAACAGAGTTTTCGGGCGGTATTCCAAACGCAAGAGTAATGGTCAGTAACGTTACCGTTCCCCAGGCACTCGAATATAAAGAACGGCTTGCGAAGGTTGACGGAGTTCTGGCGGTTTCTTGGCTGGATGATTCCGTGGATATAACCGTACCTCTTGCCACGCTTGATAAAAATACAGTAGAAACCTATTATAAGGACGAAACGGCTTTGTTTACCGTTACTGTCCACGAAGATAAGCGTCTTGAAGCAGTCGAGGCAATACGTGAGATTATCGGAACCGAAAACGCTATGACCGGAACGGCGGTTTCCACAGCCGAGTCCATAGCAAATACCGTTACGGAAGTGCTTAAGGTTACCGTAATAGCAGTAGTATTTGCGCTTATTGTGCTTTTGCTTACCACGGAATCCTGGCTGGATCCGTTGGTGGTGTTGTGCGGATTGGGCGTTGCCGTAATGATAAACAACGGTACCAACCTCATATTCGGCGAAGTATCCTTCGTTACCAATGCTGCCGGAAGCGTTCTTCAGTTGGCAGTTTCGTTGGATTATTCCGTATTTCTTCTTCACCGCTTCAACGAATGCCGTGAAAACAATCCCGATGCAAAATCCGCAATGGTGGATGCTTTGTGTAAATCCACGTCATCGATCCTTTCCAGCGGTCTGACAACAGTTATAGGCTTCCTTGCTTTGGTGCTTATGCAGTTCCGCATAGGCGCTGACTTGGGTATCGCGCTGGCAAAGGGTGTGGGAATAAGCCTTATCACCGTATTTGTGTTTACTCCTTGTCTTATCCTTTGCGTATACAAGCTTTTGGACAAGACTCGCCACAAAAAGCTGATGCCGTCGTTCCGTTCCTGCGGAAAAGCGGCGCTTAAAATAGCAATTCCTATGGCGTGTATTTTCCTTTTGGTTATCGTGCCCTCTTATCTTGCTTCCAATGCCAACAGCTATTACTACGGCTCTTCTCAGATATTCGGAGAGGATACCGATTACGGCAGAGATACCGCCGCAATAGAAGCGGTGTTCGGCAAAAACGATACGTATGTACTTATGGTTCCCGTAGGTTCCACACCTACCGAGCTGGCTCTTTCCAATGAGCTTCACGAGCTTCCCCAGATAAAAAGCATTATTTCTTACGTGGATACGGTAGGTGCGGAGATACCGCCCTCTTATCTGGATGCCGCCACCTTGGCACAGCTCAGAAGCGAAAACTACAGCAGAATGGTGCTTTCTGTTTCCGCTCCCGCAGAAAGCGAAGAAACCTTTGCTTTGATCGAGAATATCCGCGCTATTGCAGATAAATATTATCCCGGCGAATCTTATCTGGCGGGTGTCGGCGTAAGTAATTACGATCTTATGCAGACGGTAACCGAGGATATGGTAAAGGTAAACCTTATTGCCATAGGCTCCGTTTTCGTGGTTTTGTTGTTCTCTCTCAGATCGCTCACGTTGCCGTTTATTCTGGTGCTGGGTATAGAAACTGCTGTATGGCTGAATCTTTCCGTTCCTTATTTTACTGATGAACCCGTGTTCTATCTGGCATATCTTATAATCAGCTCTGTTCAGTTGGGCGCAACGGTAGACTATGCAATATTGCTTACGGAACGCTACAGAGAAAACCGCGAGTTTTTGGATAAAAAGCAGGCGACCGTTCAGACTGTATCGGACGTGTTCGTTTCCATACTTACGTCGGGCGGCGTTCTTACCGTAGTAGGCTTCCTTATGGGCTGGCTCACTTCAAACAGACTTTTGGCACAGTTGGGTATATTCCTGGGAAGAGGAGCTTTGTTCTCCCTTGTAATAGTGCTGGCAGTATTACCCGGACTTCTCTATTTGTGCGATAGGATAATCATTAATAAGAAAAAGACAAAAGAAAACAGAAAGGCAGATGCATAATGAATATTAAAACACGTTTACTTTCTTTTATTACGGCGTTGCTTGTGATCGTGGCGATAATCCCGATTTCCGCATTTGCCGCAGATGAAAATACTCCCAAGGAAGAGGTCGTATATATAAATCTTAACTCTGACGGAAGCGTTAAAGATATATACGTCGTTAATATTTTTGAATTGGATTCCGATGGCAAGGTGATCGATTACGGCGAATACGAAAGCGTCCGTAATATGACAGCAACGGACGAGATCGGATATTCTCAAAACAAGATCACTGTAGATGCAAAAGCCGGCAAGCTTTATTACGAGGGAAAGCTTAAAACCAACGTTATCCCTTGGAATATTTCTATCCGATATTATATGGACGGTACGGAATATTCCGCAGATGAAATAGCCGGCAAGAGCGGACAGCTCAAGATGACTTTAAAAGTTACCAAAAACGAAGAATGCGAAGGCAATTTCTTCGAAGGCTACGCGTTGCAGACATCCCTTTCCTTTAACACGGAAAAATGTAAGGATATCAAAACCGAAAACGCAACCGTTGCCAACGTGGGAAAGAACAAACAGCTTTCATATACCATTCTTCCCGGCAAGGGAGCCGATATTGAAATAACCGCAACCGTAAAGGATTTTGCGCTTAGCGGTATTTCCCTCAACGGTGTCCGTTTAAAGTTGAATATAGAAATAGGCGAAGATAAAATAGATTCTATGATCGGTCAGGTTATAGGCTCTATCGGAAATCTGGACAGCGATTCTATTATGCAGTTGGTCAACGGTGCCGATCAGCTTCACGATGCTACCACTACTCTTAAGGACAACGTGGGCGCTCTTCATTCCGGCGTGGGATCTCTTACTAACGGAATGGGAACTCTTGACGATGGTCTTGAAATCCTTGACGGCAAAAGCGATGAAGTGATGAACGGTGCATATTCCGTTTTCAAGGCGCTTTGTCAGATCGCGCAAAATTCTCTTAACGAATCTCTTTCCGCAAACGGAATGGCTACGGTTTCTCTTACACCTGAAAATTATCAAAAGGTGATTGCGGACGTTCTTAAAAAGCTGGACAAGAACAACGTTTACGATATCGCTTACGAAAAGGCGTTGGCTCAGGTTACCGCGCAGGTGGAGGCAAGAGCAAACGAGCTTTATGCAGGATATATAGATTCCATTGCGGATCAAGTATACGAAACCTATATTCGCTCTCAGGCGGATAGCATTTACAAAATGTTTGTAGTTCAGGAAATTACAAGACAGTTGGTTGCCAAGGGCTTTTCCCAAGAGCAGGTAGATAATTATATGCTTACCGATTCGGGAAAGACGGTAGTTAATTATACCCTTAATAACCTGACTGCAGACCAAAAAGAACAGATAATCGTCGGTGCGCTTGCTACTCTTACCGATGCGCAAAAGGCACAGATCAGAAGCGGCGCCGTAGCATCTCTTACGACTGATCAAAAGAATCAGATCAAGCAGGGATATATTGAGCAGACTATGAAGAGCGAGGAGATCACCCAACAGATCAATTCCGCAGTATCCTCCGCCGTATCTTCTGCGGTTGCGGGAATTGCCGAGCTTAAGGGTCAGCTTGATAACTACAGTCTGTTTTATGATGGGCTCAAAAGCTACACCGATGGCGTTAATACCGCCGCAAACGGAGCGTCTGCTATTAAGATCAATATGGATACTCTGTATGCCAACGTCGGCAAGCTGAACGACGGTGTGGGCACGCTTAACGATGCAACGGGAAAGCTTAACGAAGGCGTTTCCGGCATTGTAGGCGATACCGGTGAAGAATCCGGCGAGGAAGAAAAGGATACAACCGAAAGTATTAAAGATACCGTAAAAGAGCAGGTGGATTCCATTATCGGCTCTATCTCCGGCGGAGATGTGGTTATCGGTTCCTTTGTGTCTGAAGAAAACACCAACGTGGAAGCGGTACAGTTTGTTATAAAAGCGGAAGGCGTAAATATCCCCGCGCCTGTTGATTCCGCGCCCGTGGTAGAGGAAAAGCTTACCTTCTGGCAAAAACTGCTTCGTCTGTTTGGCTTATATTAATATAAAACGTTTAAATGGGTTATTGTATTTTGCAATAACCCGTTGATTATTTACTCACATCTGTGGTATAATTATTTATTATTCACAGCAAGGAAGTGTTTTTTATGAAAATATCCGAAGCGTTAAAGAAAGATACTCTTTCCATATCCTTTGAGGTGTTCCCGCCCAAGACGGAAAGCTCCTTTGATACGGTAAAGACCGCCACAGAGGAGATCGCAAAGCTGCGGCCTCTGTTTATGAGCGTAACCTACGGCGCAGGCGGCGGAACAAGCAGATATACTCTGGATATTGCAAAAAACATAAAATCCCTTTACGGTGTGCCTACCTTGGCGCATCTTACCTGCGTTTCCTCCACCAAGGAAACGGTAAAAGAAAAAATAGCCCAAATTAAAGAAGCGGGCATACAAAACGTAATGGCGCTCCGCGGTGATATTCCATCCCATCTGGAAAACGCGGACAGAAGCTCGTGGGCGTACAAGCACGCCACCCAGCTTATATACGATCTTAAATGTGCGGATGAGGATTTTTGTATCGGCGCCGCCTGCTATCCCGAAATACATCCCGAGAGTGCAACCCAAAAGGAAGATATAAAATACTTGAAGGAAAAGGTGGAAGCAGGTGCGGAATTCCTTACCACCCAGATGTTTTTTGATAACAATCTGCTGTATAACTTTTTATACAAGATCCGCGAAGCAGGCATCACCGTGCCCGTTATTCCCGGTGTAATGCCCATTACCAATGCTAATCAGGTAGAGAGGGCAGTAAAGCTTTCGGGCTCATTTATGCCTCAGCGGTTCAAAAGCCTCGTGGATAAGTTTGAGTATGATCCCGGGGCAATGAAGCAGGCGGGAATTGCCTATGCCACTGATCAGATAATAGATCTTTACGCAAACGGAATAACCAACGTACACGTTTATTCTATGAACAAGCCCGACGTAGCGGAGAAAATACAAAGCAATTTATCGGATATTTTAGGTAAGTAATATGAGCTTCAGAGAGTTTTTGAAAAACAATTTGGTTTACCTTGACGGCGGTATGGGCACTATGCTCCAAAGAAAGGGAGCTTTGGGCACGGGACATCCCGAATTGCTCAATATCACCCACCCCGAAACGGTAACCGAAATACACAAGGCGTATTTTGATGCGGGCAGTAACGTGGTCTGCACCAACACCTTCGGCGCAAATATACTTAAATTTAATCTTTCTACCCTTGAAAATATAATTAAACACGCTTTTCAAAACGCAAACAACGCCCGTAATACCACGGTAAACGGGGGAGAGAAGTTTGTGGCTCTTGATATCGGTCCTACGGGAAAGCTTCTTGAGCCTATGGGGGACTTATCCTTTGAAAAAGCGGTAGAGGTCTTTGCCCAAACCGTGCGTTTGGGCGTAAAATACGGAGTTGATCTTATCGTTATCGAAACGATGACGGACAGCTACGAAACAAAAGCCGCCCTTCTTGCCGCCAAGGAAAACAGCACTCTGCCCGTTATCGTTACCAACGCATACGATAAAAACGGAAAGCTTCTTACGGGGGCGACCCCTGCCGCAATGGTGGCGTTATTGGAGGGAATGGGGGCAGACGCTATCGGCGCAAACTGCTCACTGGGTCCCAAACAGCTGGCTTCCGTAGCGGAGGAATATATAAAATACGCTTCCGTTCCCGTGGTGTTAAAGCCCAACGCAGGACTTCCCGCAGTGGAAAACGGAAAAACCGTATACGATGTGGATGCCGAAGAATTCGCATCAGATCTGGCGTTTCTTATAAAAAAAGGTGTGCGCGTCGCAGGCGGATGCTGCGGCACCACTCCCGAATACATAAAGGCGTTAACCGAAAAAACCTCGTCCTTTACTCCCGTCCCCTTAACGGAAAAGAATAACACCGCGGTTTCTTCATATTCCCACGCCGTGTTTTTCGGCAAAACGCCGTTGCTTATCGGTGAGCGAATAAACCCCACGGGCAAAAAGCGGTTTAAGCAGGCGCTTGCGGAAAATGATATGGATTATCTCCTTTCTGAGGGAGTTTCTCAGGCGGAAAGGGGAGCGCATATACTTGACGTTAACGTGGGACTTCCCGAAATCGACGAAAAGCAGGTGCTTTGCAATGCGGTCCGCGCTTTGCAGGGCGTAACCGATCTTCCTTTGCAGATAGATACCGCTTCTTCTTCCGCAATGGAAACTGCTTTGCGTATCTATAACGGCAAAGCCCTTGTTAATTCGGTAAACGGCAAGGCGGAAAGTATGGATGCCATCTTCCCCCTTGTAAAAAAATACGGCGGTACGGTTATCGCCCTCACTCTGGATGAAAACGGTATTCCCGAAACGGCGTCCGGCAGGGTGGAGATCGCCAAAAAGATACTTAAAAAAGCTGCCGAATACGGAATAAATAAAAAGGATATAGTTTTCGATCCTCTTGCACTTACCGTCAGCGCCGATTCAGGCGCCGCGGCGGTTACGCTGGAATCGGTCAGACGTATAAAGACCGAGCTGGGTTGCCACACCTCTTTGGGTGTTTCCAACGTATCCTTCGGACTTCCCGCAAGGGACGGAATAAACAGCGTTTTCTTCGCTCTCGCTTTGGAAAACGGACTTTCCGCCGCCATTATGAACCCTTATTCGATGGATATGATGCGCACCTATTATGCGTACAAGACTCTTAAGGGTATGGACGAAAACTGCGCCGAATACATTTCCCGTTCGGGTGAATTTGTTTCTTCCTTCCAGACCGCCCAAAATAATACGGTTCTTTCGGGAACAAGTCCCCTTATGGATGCGGTAATAAAAGGATTAAAGGAAAAGGCTGTGGAAGCAACCAAGGAGCTTCTTTCCGAAAAAGCGCCCCTTGATATAGTAAACGAGGATATTATTCCCGCTCTCAACAAGGTAGGAGAGGGATTTGAAAAGAATATTATCTTTTTACCCCAGCTTCTCACCTGTGCAGAGGCGGCAAAGTGTGCTTTCGAGCAGATAAAAGCGGCATCCGCAAAAAGCAATGCCCCGTCCAAAGGAAAATTCATTCTTGCCACCGTCCACGGCGATATACACGATATCGGCAAAAATATAGTAAAGCTGCTGCTGCAAAACTACGGCTTTGACGTTATCGACTTGGGGAAGGACGTTCCTCCCGAGGTTATCGTAAAAACCGCCGTTGAAACGGGCGCGCCTCTCGTGGGACTTTCCGCACTTATGACGACCACCGTTCCCGCTATGGAAGAAACCATAAAACAGCTTCGTAAATCTGCTCCTTTTTGCAAAATAGTAGTAGGCGGTGCGGTGCTTACCGAGGAATACGCCGCATCTATCGGCGCGGATAAATACGCACGGGACGCAATGGAAACCGTGCGGTATGCAGAAGAGATCGTTTCGGATATTTTAGAAAAATGAAAAAAACAAACATAAAAAAGCAATACCTTTTGGGACTTCGCGCAGGCGTTCCCGTAATGCTGGGCTTTATTCCCGTAGGTATTGCCTATGCAATAATGGCGCGTCAGGGCGGATTTTCCGCCTTGCAGACCTGCCTTATGTCCCTTTCCGTCTTTGCGGGCGCAAGCCAGATGATGGCGGCGGGTATGTACGGTCAGGGTGCAGGTATGGCGGCGATAATACTTACCACCTTCATACTCAACCTGCGCCATATAATTATGAGCCTTTGCGTTGCGGAGCGTATGGAAAAGACCTCCCTTCCCGCAAGGCTGGCGGCATCCTTCGGCGTTACGGATGAATCCTTCGCTATATTCACCACCGTAAAAAAAGAAAACTGTACCATATGGTTTTTTCTCGGCATCATTACGGTTACCTATTCTTCCTGGAATATAGGTACTTTAATAGGTGCGCTGTCATCGGACCTTTTGCCTGCTTTTCTCACGGCGGCACTGGGAGTTTCTCTTTACGCAATGTTTACCGCATTGCTGGTGCCGGGTGTAAAAGGGAACACCCGCCTCATACTGCTTGTCCTGTTTACCGCGGCGGTAAATACCGTCCTTTCCAGTTTTGTAGATTCGGGCTGGGCGATAATCATTTCCACTCTCCTTTGCGCATTCATCGGCGTGTTCTTCGTGGATCTTGAGGAGGCAGGCGTATGACGGATATTCAGGTACTTCTTATGTTTGCGGGAATGACCTTGGCTACTTATATTCCCCGCGCACTGCCTATGGTGTTTACGGGAAAATTCAAATTCGGTAAAAAAACGGAAAAGTTTTTACGGCTTATTCCCTTTACGGCTATGGCGGCGCTTATTTTCCCCGGTGTTTTCGGTGTGGACGAAAACGTGCTTGTCGGTCTTTTCGGCGTTGCCGCCGCAGGAGTGCTGGCTTGGTTTAAATGCCCCGTGATCGTGTGCGTGCTTGCCGCCGTGGGCGTAGACCTTGCGCTTATGTTCGTTTTGTAAGGCGGTTAGTATGAAAAAGATATTTTCTCCCCGTTTAATGCTTGTTTTTTCAATGGTATGCTTTGGCACAATCGGGTATTTTGTAAGAAACATAAGCCTGCCCTCGGGCGAGATCGCCCTTTACCGTGCGTTTTTCGCCATATTGCTTATCGGCGGCTATATGCTTTTAACAAAGCAAAAAATAAATTTCGGCAAAGCAAAAAAAGAGCTTTTGCTCCTTGCCCTTTCGGGCGGGGCTATGGGTGTCAACTGGATACTGCTGTTCGAAGCATATAAACACACCACCGTTTCCGTGGCTACACTGT
The DNA here is from genome assembly GCA_964485815.1 of uncultured Oscillospiraceae bacterium. Classification (GTDB taxonomy): domain Bacteria; phylum Bacillota; class Clostridia; order Oscillospirales; family CAG-382; genus SFLA01. The sequence continues at coordinate 17,835 of CAZAJX010000006.1, read as the reverse complement.
GCTATTACTTTGCCCCCGTTCTCATAACCCTTGCTTGCCCCATTCTTTTTAAGGAGAAAATGGGAGTAAAACAATGGGTGTGCTTTGTAATGGCAACTCTGGGCTTGGGACTTATTACGGGCTTGGGCAGTATGGGTGAGGGAAACCACCTCGCAGGTATACTGTTCGGTATTTCCGCCGCATTCTTTTACGCAACGGTGGTCATACTCAATAAATATATAAAGCAGATTTCGGGCATACACCGCACCTTTTTGCAGTTTGTTTCCGCCTTTGCGGTGCTTCTTCCTTACGTTTTGTTAACGGAGGGAATAAACCTTTCTTCCCTTAACGGTGCGGGCTGGGCAAGCCTTGCAACCGTGGGACTTTTGCATACGGGCGTTACCTATTGCCTTTATTTTTCCGCCCTTAAAGAGCTTCCCGGTCAGACAGCGGCGGTGCTCAGTTATATAGATCCGTTGGTGGCGGTAATCGTTTCCGTAACCCTGCTGGGAGAAACCATCACCCCCCTGCAGATTCTCGGCGGCGCACTGATACTTGGCTTTAACCTGCTTAATGAAATAAAACTCACCCCAAGAAGCCGTTAAGGCAATCAAAAAAGAGCCTCGTTAGGCTCTTTTTGTTATATGTTTTTTACTTTTTCTTTTTAACTGCGAAAACTACGCTTATTACGGCAACTATCAATGATACCGCAGTAATGCACCAGGGTAATATATCAGCCGCTCCCGTGCCCGTTTCGCTGTTTTCCTTGCCGCTTTCTTCGCCTTGGCTTTCGCTTTCCGAAGGTACGGATTCGCTCACAGTATCTGAGCTTTCGTCTGTTGCGTCACCTTCCGCGTCGGCTTTGTACGCCTCGACCTCGGCTACCATTACCCACGCGCCGTGTCCGCAAACGAAACGGTATTGCACGTATCTTGCCGTAACGCTGTCCTCAAGAATCAGGTCAGCGGGTACACAACTGGGAGATGCAACGTCCTCAAGGGAGATCTCACCCGCAAGGGACCAGTTTGCGTTATCATCGGAAACGTATACTGCCATTTTCTCGGGGGTATGAACGCCTGCGTCACCGTTAAACGCGGATGCTACGTATCCCACAAATCTGTTAAGGGGATATTCCTCCTGCAGATCAACGGTAATGACGCAATATCCGTTTTCTGCGTAGAACGCATCGCCTTTATAAAATCCGATATAAGCGGGGTCGCTGTACATTGCGCTGGCGGGGGCGAATATGCCGTCCGTCATAGTAATTCCGCCTTCATCGGGATATTTTACATTTCCGTTTTTGACGTTCAGCTCGGAGGTGGTGTAGGGTTTTCCCAAAGCTACGTTGCTCAGTCCCTCGTTTTCCATAAGGGGAGAGATATACTCGGTATCAAGCAGAGTAAAGCATTTTTCGCAACGCAGACAGTTTAATCCTTTTGTATGCACCGAAGGCATTACCGCCGCTGTCCACTGACCTTGAGTATGGGATTCACATACGTTTTTATCGGTTTCGGATGTTTTGATGATCTCAAAGGTATCAAGCACCGTTCCGTCCTTCACACGGTAAGTGGTTATACAAAAACGGTCATCGTCTATTTCAACGTTTGAAAAAGTGGCTGTGCTCTTTTGTGCCACGGCAATATGGGGAGCGTCCTTCGCATCCAAAAGGTCGTAGAACTTTGAACCGGTACTGCTGGATGCGGTAACGTAAAGAGTGCCGTCGGGATCTGTAACCGAGCTTTGTACGCCGTTTTGATTATCTGCGGTTGCGTTTTCTATAATATAGCTTCTGCCGTAAACGTGCTCGTGTCCGTTCAGGACTACGTCGATATCCAATTCGTCTATTACCGGAGCAAGCAATTCTCTGCGGTTTTCAATTACTTCTTCATAAAAATAAGGGCCTGCGCCGTACAGCGCATAATGCACTACCACGATGCGCCACTTTGCATCGGGATAGAGGGCAATCGCCTTTTCCATAAATGTTTTGTGATCGCCGATAGTAGTGTTATTGAAGTTGATATGAATAAAAAGGGCGTTGTTGTAGGAATAGCAGTAGTTGCTTCCTTCAGCCGTGCTTCCGCTGGCTTCACCTGTAATATATGTGTTGGGGTGGAAGAAATGCTCCGTGTAAATGCTGAGGGGAGCATCGTACCTGCTGTCCTTTACAGCTTCGTGGTTACCGATAGTGGTCGCCAGCGCGAATGAAGGCAGCAACGGCGAGGAAAGAAACTGCTCATACATTGCTTCGTTGTTTCCTTTTTCCACCTGATCGCCTGCGGATATAAGCAAAGAAGCATCAGGGAACATATCTGCCGCTTTTTCAAGGGTCTTGCGCCAATTTGCACCGTCTGTCTGCTCGTTACCCGAAGCGCCTATCTGAGGGTCGCCGACGAAAATAAAGTTAAATCCGTCCTCGGAATCGGTTTTGAATTTATAACAGTCGGATACAGAATTTCCGTTTTTCAAACGGTAAACATATTCCGTGTCATATTCAAGTCCGTAAACGATTGCGCGGTGTACGTTTTTACCGTCAATGGACGACGGTACGCTTACAGCTTCAAAACTTAAGTATTCTTCGGGGAAATTATCTCCGTCAGCTTTTGCAAGCTCGACCGTTCCCTCGCTTTCGGAATGGTACCACGAAATATAACGCTCTGTTTCGTCTGCACCCACGTTCATTACTATTCCCGAGGGGGATTCTTCGGCTGCAAAAGCGTAAACCGTTCCGTAAAAGGGTGCGAAAACCGATAATAAACACAAAAGAAGTGGCAAAAGCTTTTTGTATTTCATAATACGCTCCTTTATAATCTTTTACACTGTTTTTCTGTTATTCTATACTGTAATTTTTGGAGTGGTTCACACAAAAAATTCTGCTATAAACACCACGGCGCAGCTTATTACAGCCACGGGGAAAAGCCCTGCGCCGAGCCAGGCGGCGACAATTCCCACAGCCAGCGCAATAGCTCCCGAAATGGGAGAATTGGTTGCGTGGATAATGGCGGGAAATGTCATCACCGCAATGGTGACGTAAGGAACATAATACAAAAAAGACTGAATAAATCTGTTTTTTATGGGCTTTTTAAAAACCGTCATGGGCAGTGCGCGTATGCCGAACGTAACTGCCGCCATTATGAAAATATATATCCAGTTTTTCATTTTTTGCCCTCGCTTTCCGTTTTACGGGGAAAAACAAGAGCCGCCAGCGCGGATATTGCCACCGTCAAAATAATGGTGCGGGTGCCCTCGGATATATCGGATACAACGGGTAAAATACCCGCAACAAAGCTTGCCGCAAAGCTTACCAACACCGCGATAAGTACCTTTTTGTCCTTTTTGGAAGGAGGTATGATTATGGCTATAAACATACCGTATATAGCTACGCTCAGAGCACTTACTGCGCGGTCGGGAAGAACGCTTCCCGCAATTATGCCGATCGCCGTGCCCGCCGCCCAGCAGGGGGACGCCATCAATGCGGCGCCGTAGGTATACAGGGGGTTTATGTATCCGTTTTGGGCGATGGATATACCGAAAATTTCATCGGTAATATAAAAGGACACTCCCAGTCTGTGCAAAAATCCCATCTTTGGGTCCGTCCTCTGGCTTAATGCGAAGGACATAAGCAGGTATCTGGCATTGGCGATAAGGGTTATAAGCGCCACCTCCGCAAAGGCGGCGGAAATTCCCATAAGGGTAAATACCGCGTGCTCACCCGTGGAGGTGTTGCAAAGCAGACTTGCAAAAAATCCCTGCAGGGGAGTTATGCCCGCGCTTTTTGCCGCCACGCCGAGGGAAAAGGAAACGGCTAAATATCCAAGCCCTATAGGAATACCGTCTATAATACCACGCCTTAAAACAGCGCGGTTTTCTTTGTTTTTAAGAGAATACTTCATTTTTTCGCCTGTGCTTTTTTATATTTCAAAATCCATACAGCGTCTTTCGGCGGTGAAGGGAACGACCAGATTTTTTGCTACCCAAACGTGATCGGGATGTACGGCATAGCCTTTAAGGGCATCAAAATCCACAAAGGTGCTGTCAAGGCAAAGGTCAACGTTGGATGTTTCCAATCCGTCGGTATAAACCTTTATATCCGTAAGACCTTCTATTTTACCGTAAAGTGCTTCCAGCCCGTTTTTTATATCTGCTTTTATTTTTTCTTTTTGCGTATCGGTGTACTCGCTTTTAAGAGTCCACAGTATAATATGCTTTACCATAATAAACGTCCTTTTTATTAAAACGATTTTAAAAAATAATACCACAAACCCGTAATTTTGTAAAGGATAATATGGAAAAACCGTGTTTTTTGTGTTATACTTGCAGGTGTTATAAAAAAGGAGTGGATTTTATTATGTGGATAGCTGTTGTCTGCGCTGCGGTTTGTGTGCTTTTGGCGCTTTTAGTGCTTGCCGCCTGCTATTGGATATATACGGTGGCGTTTATGTCCCACCCGAAACACCGTAACGATCCCTATTATCTCCCCTCGGATTTTGACCCGGGTACGGATAAGGAAACCTTCAACAAATGGGTAAAGGCTGTGGACGATATTCCCTATGAGCCCGTATACATCACCTCGCGGGACGGACTTAAATTAAAAGGGAGATATTACCACACCGCAGATAACGCACCCGTCGCCGTGTGCATGCACGGCTACCGTTCCCATCCCATGAAGGATTTTTGCGGCGGCGGAAAGCTGCTTCCCTCCCTTGGATATAACCTTATTATCGCAGAACAGCGCGGCCACGCGGAAAGCGGCGGAAACGTAATAACCTTCGGTGTGCGTGAGCGTTTCGATTGTATAGATTGGGTAAAATACGCAGTCGACCGCTTTGGTAAAGATACAAAAGTGTTCCTTTACGGCTTGTCTATGGGCGCCGCCACCGTACTCCTTGCCTGCGGTGAAAAGGAACTGCCCCAAAACGTCACCTGCTGTATTGCGGATTGCCCCTATTCATCTCCCAAAGCTATAATCAAAAAAGTAAGCGGTGATATGGGCTTTCCCGCGGAATTGGCGTATCCCTTCGTGGCGTTAAGCGCGGTTATATACGGTAAATTCCGTATCGGCAACGTTTCCTGCGTGGAAGCGGCGAAGAATTCTCCCGTCCCCATACTTCTTATCCACGGCGAAGCGGATACCTTCGTTCCCGAATATATGAGCAGGGAAATAGCCGCCCACGCGCCTATGGTGGACTACCATTCCTTCCCCAACGCCACCCACGCTATTAGCTGGATGGCGGATAAGGAAAGATACATAAAACTTGTAACAGAATTTCTGCAAAAAAACGCGGGCATCGATTGATGCCCGCATTGATTGTTCTTTGTGTAAAAGCATTTAGTTATTCTTTGTTCAAAGGATGCACCTTGAAGTATTCATCCTGCATTTCCGGCGTACCGAAAAGGTAATCGGGGTTATGTGCTTTGTATTCCTCGTTTTCGAAAATCTCATCGTATATTTCGCGGGTTATCTCAAAATCCTCGATGAATTTCAAAATGTTTTGTTGTGCATCGTCTGTTTTGTCAAGCCATTGGTTAAATTCGTCTTCACCGACGTATTGAATCAAAAGACGGTCTATGATGTAATAATACCTTGTATATCCGTTTCTGTCTTCAATGTGGGTATAGTGATCTTTAAGCTGTGCATATGTGTATTCATAGGGCACAAAGCGTTCGTCGTTCCAAAACTCGCTGTCATACCACACTTCCTTGCAAAAAGTCGGATAGCTGTTGGCATAAGGGGTAGTTCCTGCCGCATTTTCTGCATATTCGCCTAATGCCATTATACGGCGGTATTCGGCTCCTGTATAAAAACCTATATAATCTTCCCAGGGAATATCGTAATATTCCAAAAGATGACCGCCGGCGAGATATTCTGTGTCGTCAAACATAGCAAAATACTTGCTTTCTTCCTCGTCGCTGAAATAGGCTTCTACAAAATGATGTTCCAGACCGTAATAGGATGTTATGTGACGTTGGTTTTTGGAGCCTGCAGAGCGGTTGACGTATAATCCCATTTCAATCAGTTCGTCAAGATCTTCCTGGGAATACCATTCACCCTCGGGAAGCTTTCCGATAACGTAACCGTCAAATCTTGAATAATCAGCCACGGGCATACTTTCTTCGGGCAAACTGTCTTCAGAAACGTTTTCGCTTCCGGAGTTTTCTGTAGACGGTGTGTCGCTCAAATCGGATTGCCCTATGTCTGCAGATGAATTATCTTTAACTTCATTGCAAGATGCAAATGCTACGCATAGCAAAAGTATTATCGCTATAGCAGGTAGTAATTTAAGCTTCATTGTAATACCTCCTTTTAATATGGTGTTCCGGTAAAGTTAACTGCGCTGTAATAAAAATCGTAAGGGTTAATAATTAAATCTTTTCTCGATACATCAGACCAGGCAGTGGGAGAATCGGCGTTGCTTAAATATATTTCAATGTGGAGGTGGGCGCCATATGAGTCGCTCGTGGCTTTTTCATCCTGCGCTGCAGCAAATACCGTAAACGGTAAAGTAAGGGTAATGGCAAGGATGAAAGCCGTCAGTTTAGTAAAACGTCTTTTCATAGTTGGAATTATCCTTTCTTTATTTTGTTGTAGTGGGTGATTTTACGGAATTGGACGACTTGAATATTACCTCCTTTCGCTGCATCCTTTAACCTATTTAACTTGTCATATACATATTAACACAATGTGGGCGAAATGTCTATAAATATTTTGTTAATAAACATAAATTTGTGCAATTTGACGTGGGCGCATATGCGTTTGAAGGCGTATGGGTTTTTTTCCTATTATGTAGTGACTGAAAAAGCAAAAACATCTATAAATAAATTACTTTTTTAAAAGTTTGTGAAAATGTAACAATCACCCCAAAAAGTCTGCGACTTCTTGGGGACCCCGACAACCACCCCAAAAAGTCTGCGCCTTCTTGGGGACCCCGACAATCACCCCAAAAAGTCTGCGACTTCTTGGGGACCCCGACAAAAAATGACTGCGTGAAGCAGTCATCTTGATGTGTTGTCTGTGGCTTTATGAATTACCTGAAGCTTTTTCTCTTTTTTATGATATATGCGGCTGCGGCTGTAGCGGCTGTTGCTCCGTCGGCTGCGGCGGTAACTATCTGGCGCAGGGGCTTGGTGCGTGTATCTCCTGCCGCCCAAACACCTCTCGTATCCGTGGAGCAATCCTCGGAAGCTATTATATATCCGCTGTCGTCAACTACCACTATCTTTGCGAAGATGGCGTTATCTCTGGTCTGTCCCAAAGCGGTAAAGACTGCCGCCGCGGGGAGATCAACGGTTTGCTCTTTATCGGATATTTTGAGTCCCGTAACGCGGGTCTCGCCGTATATCTCCGTAGGATAAAATCCCTCGAAAACTCTGATATTTTCTTTTGATTTTACAGTATTTACCGTTTCCTCGGAAGCGGTAATTTTCTTTGCGCACAAATGCACCTCGGTGCAAAGCGCAGAGAGGTACAAAGCGTCCTCGAAGGCATTGTCGCCTCCGCCTACGACCGCTACGGGCTGACCTTTGTAAAGCTGACCGTCGCAGGTGGCGCAATAAGATACACCCAGTCCCTCGTAACGGTCGCTTCCTTTGCATCCGATTCTAAGACGCTTTGAGCCGTTGGCGATTATCACCGCAGCACATTCAGTCTGACCGTTATCTGTTTTAATAACAAAATGACCGTCCTCTTCGTAAACGTCCAGTACGCCTTCGTATAAAAATTCCGCACCGCACGCTTCGGCTTGAAGGTACATATTACGGGCAAGCTCCCAACCCTCCACCGATTTATAGGACGGATAGTTTTTTATCATTTCCGTGTTTACAAGTTGACCGCCGTACATACCGCCTTCGCATATCAGCACATCTATTCCCGCACGGCGGGCATATAAAGCGGCGGTAAGACCTGCAGGTCCTGCGCCTATAATTACAAGTTCTCTCATAGTTTCACCTTGATCTTTGCAATATACTTTTAATCTTTCTTCCGCACAAAACTCCTGCGGCTATCTTGATTATATCAGGTATTATAAACGGAAAAACACATACTGTCAACCCCTGCATAAAATCAGCGCCGGTGGTTATAAAATACCACGCACAGCCGCATATGTAGCAGGACACAAGACCAAGCAAGGAGAACAGAAAATCATAGCGCGCCTTTTTGCGTTTTCCCGCGCCTATTCCGGTTATTAACGCAAAGGGAATATATCCGAAAACAAACCCTCCAGTCGCTCCCGCAAGCACACCGGTACCGCCTGCAAAGCCTGCAAAAATGGGAAGCCCCGCCGCACCGATAAGAATATACAACACGGTGGAGAGGGGTGCTTTTTCTTCTGTTATGATGCTTGTGCAACAAACCGCGAAAACGGACAATGTAAAGGGAACCGCCCCAAGGGGCAGGGTTATCGGCGATATAACGCACAATAAAGCGGCAAATACCGCCGTTAAGACCACACTTGTAAGACGCTTTTTCTTTGCGCTCATTCTATATCAAACTCTCTGTCGATACACTGACGGACCATATTTAAATTATCCTCGGTGTAATGGAGAGAATCGGCAGTCATCATTTCGGCGGCGCCGAGTATAAGTGCGCGGACAATAAAGGTTTTGCGGTTCTTTGCGCTTTCGCTCATTCCCACTTCGTCGCAGTAATGGTCGATAACCGTCTTTACCTCCTTGGAGATAAGGGATTTTTCCCTTACCTGCTGGGGATTCAAGAATTTTTCGTTCATTACCGCAACGGAAAAATATCCGGGGTTTTCGCACAAAAACCGTATGTACGCCACGGAAATATCCACGATCTTTTCTCTTGTGGTGCCCGTGTGTCCGTCAAGCAACGCCAGCACGCGTTTTTTCCATCTTTCCGCCACCGCCCGTATAACTTCTTCGATCAGATCGTTTTTGCTTTTGAAGTGGCGGTAGGGCGCGGCGCAGGACAGCCCGCAGGATTTTGCTACGTTGCGTATGGAAAAGCCCGCCGTTCCGTAAAGATACAGTTCTTCCAGAGCTGCATCTATAAATTTTTCTTTTGTTTCGGGCAGTGCTTTTCTCATACTCGCTCCTTAGTTTTCGCTTCTGTTTTCGGGTTCGTTTCTCTTTATCTTACTTGTGGTGGTTTTTACAAATTCGTTTTCTCTTATAATTACTTTGCCGATATATTTGTAAGAGGGGAACAGCTTGTTGACCTCGGACACCAGCTCGGTTATGATCTCCTTTGCGGTCAAGCCCCGCTTTTCCATCTCTGCGTTAAGCAGCTCCGTATCGGGATATACCGCAACCGCCAGAACGGGCTTGCCGTCCTTTTCGGTAAGGAATACCATACTGTCCTTTACGAAGGGGGAACGGTCAATAAACATTTCCTGCTCTTCGGGGAATACCTTTTTACCGTTGGGAAGCACGATCATACTCTTAATTCTTCCGGTTATGGAATAAGAGCCGTTGGCATTCTTTTTAACAAGGTCGCCGGTGGAGAACCAGCCATCGTTAAGCACCTTTGCGGTTTCTTCGGGATTTTTATAGTATCCCAACATTACGTTTGCGCCTTTTACCTGCAATTCGCCGATTCCGTCTTCGTTTGCATCGCAAATACGGCACTGTACGCCGATAACGGGATATCCGGTATCGCCCACAGCGCGGTAATTATCGTTTTGCATAATACAAACGGGTGCGGTTTCGGTAAGACCGTAGCCTATATATATTTTACAGCCGAACAGCTCGTAATCCTCGTGAATATTGGGAAGCATAGCGGCGGCGCCAACAACAAGGCGCTCCACTCTTCCGCCCAGTGCTTCGTGAATAGAGCCGAACAGCTTTCTTCTTGCGGGCATGGAAAGTCCCTTTGCCATAACCTTCTGGGCGCTGAGCAGGGCTTTTCCGCCCTTCATCTTGTTGTAATTTGCCATAATGCTTCTGTGGAGATTTTCAAGCACCAGAGGAACACACGCCATTACTGTGGGAGAGAACAGCTTAAGCTCTGCTTTCAGCTTGGAGATGGCGCTGTTAAATGCAATGCTTGCGCCGGAATAAAAGATCGCCTGATCTACCGTGCACTCAAAGGTGTGGTGCAGAGGCAGTATGGAAAGCGCTCTGTCCTCGGGCGAAACGGTGAATCGCTTGCGTATCTGCACGACATTGGAGCAGATATTACGCTGGGAAAGCATAACGCCCTTGGAAACTCCCGTAGTACCGGACGTATACAGCAAAATGCCCATTTCAAAGGGGTTTATATAATGGTCGCGGTAGGAAGTATCGCCGTTAAGCAAAAGCTTGTTGCCTTCGTTAATGCACTCGGGCACGTCGTCCATAGATATAATAATACCCTCGTATCCGCTGGCTTTAACCTTGTTCAAGGTTTCGGGAGAGCAGATTATCGCCTTGGATTCGGAATGCTCAAGAAGATATGCCACCTCGTCGCCGCGCAGGTCTTTATCGATAGGAACGATAATTCCCGTACCGCAGCAGACGGAAAGATAAGTGAGTATCCAATAATAGGAGTTTTTACCGGTTACGGCGATCTTTTCGTTTTCAAGTCCCAGAGAATTGAGATAGGTGGAAAACGCTTTTATGTCTTTTCCCGCCTGCTCGTAGGTGACCTCGGTTATATTAGCGCCGTCTTTATACAAAAAAGCCACGTTTTTTGCGTATAATTCACAGCTCGTTTCCACAAGCTCTCTTGTGTTTGCCACATCTCTTACATTATATACGTATTTTTCCGCATCAATCTTTTTAGCCAATTTAATTTTGCCTCCGTTTGTGTGATATACAGTCTTTAAGTTAACATTGTTCACTTTTACTGCGATACTATACCACAGAATTGTTGTTTTGTCAACATCTTCTTGTGAAAGGCAAAAAATAATTATGTGTTAACTTAAACATATTACCACAATTCAACTTGTTTGTCTATATTTTTCCCTTTATAAACGCAAAAATACTCCCGCTTTTTTAAAACGGGAGTAGGTTAGGAGCAGGTTATTAATAAGGCTGCGTGTTTCCGTCCAGCAGAGCGGGGTAGGAATCCTCTATAAAATCGAATTCGGTTTCCTGCCCGTCAATATTCCATACCGACGGAGTGTTGTTGTAGGTCCAATCCAAAGGCTCGGCGCTGTTTTGCTGAACCGAATTCACCTTGAATGCCTGCACAAGATCTTCTTTCATTTCCTCCGTCAAAGCCCTCGGCTGTATGGAAACGAACAGAGGTGTTCCGCTGCATGCCAGCAGGTAAAGCCACTTTTTGTTAAGTGACCAGGGGATGTTTTCTTCCAGTATTCCCACACAGTCCGCATCGGCGGAATAAAAGGTGTTGTTCTGGCACATTCTGAACGCCAGCGAGTTTATGCCCAGCGTTCTCGTTCTCGACCAATGCCTGCCGCTGGTATCGTCGCCGATACGGTTGAGCGCATGTGTTCCCGCACAAAGATGGGATACGGTGTTGCATCCGATCACCACGGCATCCCCCGCCTCTCTCTGTATAAGCAGGTAAAGGTCCTTTACTATCTCTGCGTTGGTCTTGGTATCGTCGTAAAAATGCCAGTCCCCATCGGAGGCGATCATTCCGTTAAGAGAAAATCCGTATCTGCCGAACAGATCGAAAGTGGAATAATCGTGCTTTATGAGGGTGTAGCCCCAGTCCCGTATACGGCGAACCGTGTCTGCCAGATATTTTTTCACCTCGGGGTGGGTGGGGTCGAGAAAACGGTTTTCCCATCTGTTTATGCACCGTTCGGGATGCTCGGCTTCTTCTTTTATATCGTGAAGCGGTCTGAACCATATTCCCGCTTTTACGTCCATTTTCTTGAAGGTATCGGCAATTTCGCCCATATCCCCGTATTTTTCGTTAGGGTACCAGGGACCCGAGCAGGAGTTTTGGGACCAGCCGTCGTCAATGACCATATATGGGCGGTTTTTTAAACCCATTGTAAGGGATGCGATGACCTGGCAGTCCTTTATAATATCCTCTTTACTGCTTACCCCGTAAGCGTAATACCAGTTGTTGCTTCCGTATACGGGTTCGACGGGCAAAACGGGGTTTTCACACATAAGGGCGCAAAAGCTTTTCGCCGCCTCGAATTCGGTAACTCCTTCGTATTCACGGCAGACAATCTCGCAGGCTTTTATTCTTCTGCCCTTTAAATTTACTCCTTTTCCGCCGTTACGCAGGTCGATATGGCAGGTGACTCCCTGCCCGTCATACTGAAAGCACACGAAGGCGTTTGCTCCCGTTTTCACACCGCATCCTACGGTATTTTTGCCGTTGGATGCAAGAAAATACCAGGGCATAAACACTTCGCCGTTAAGGGATGACCAGGTCATATCGCCGTAAGCCCTTTCCCATTTATCACCCATTACACGTGTGTTTTCTCTTGTGGGATAGTTCCAGCGGAGCAGTAGCCTTTTTACTTTTGCTTTTTGCGCCGTAACGTACACGGCAAGAGCGCCGTTTTCCGAAACGGTTTCAAAGACGGCATCCGTGTTTTCTCCCTCGCAGTATATTTTAATATCATCGGGTGTACGAAGTATATTTATCACAATCAACACTCTCCTGCTGTTATTATATATTACTTTCTCCCGTTCGTCAAGCCAAAACGCCGTTGACAGCAGGAAGCAAATAAAGTATAATTTTAAAAAACGGAGGTGCATTTTATGGCTTTTAAAAAACCTATCTCCATATTCGTTGCGGCACTTTTTATTATATCTCTTTTGGGAGGAAACGTTATGGCGCAGGAAAACAAAAATCTTATTGCGGGTTTAACACCCCAAGTGAGCTTCGGTGAGGATATTTCCCAAAGCTATTATCTTCTGGGCGAGGAATCCGGGGATTATTCGCCTCTTACCGATGGCAAATATTCAAAAAGCGCAAATTACGCCAACAAGGAATTCGTAACTTTTTACCGCGGAAAAACCCGTGAAATAGTGTTTGAGCTTAAGGAAACGTCGGCAATAACCGGCTTTAAAGCCTCCTTCTTATCGAATTACGGCGCGGGAATATACTGTCCCCGCTTCTTAAGAGTGTACGTTTCCGAAAACGGCGTGGATTATATGACAGCCTACTCCCTTTCCGACGAAAGCAAAACGGGCAACCCCGTTACCCGTATGGAATCCTATGAGTTTGAGGGCGGTACACGCTTTAAGGCGAAATACGTAAAGATAGAGTTCGATGTTCTCGTAAACGTGTTCTGCGATGAAATAGAAATATACGGCGAAGCCCTTGACGGAAGCGAAGTCCCCTTCAAAAAGGATGCGGACACGGTTTATCAGGGCTATGACCGAGGTACGGAAGGCTTCCGCGATATGGTAGTGCTGTATTGCGGTTACGATTACGATGCGGCAACTAACAAAACCTATTCCTCGGAATATGTAAATGCTACCGAGGAAATGCTGCTTCCTTACGTGGCGTATCTGGATAAGGACGGCAATATTACCGATACTATGTTTGACAGCGTTGTGTACTGCTCTCTTCAGGGACTGTGCCCTTCGGGCGGCAAGCTGTATTATCAAAACGGAAGCTACAACACCAAAGAGGACTGGGAAACCTTTGCTTTAAGCGTTTTTGATGAAACCTATAACGCATCCGCTTTAAACTCCGCCGTAGGCAAGGTGAAGGAAAAGCTGGGAAAACCCGATTACAAGCTCCGCCTTGTGGTGGCGATGCCTTACGCATATTCAAAGCAGGACAGAGATTTCGGGGACATAAACGGCGACGGCGTTTCCGAAAAAGGGGATACGCCCGAAAAACGTCTGGCTATATACAAATGGTATATGGATTACGTGTGCAGTCTGTTTGAAGAAAAGGGCTACGAAAACCTTGAGTTGGGCGGCTTTTATTGGACTTCGGAATCTGTTACCTATACGGAAATGGGCTCGGATGTTCCCTTTATGCGCTCCGTTGCGGATTACTGCCGCGAAAAGGGCAAAAAGCTGTTCTGGATACCCTTTTATCTCGCATCCGGTTTTGAGGATGCCAACGATCTTTTCGATACAGCGTTTATGCAGCCCAACTATTCCTTCCTTTCCTATGCAAAGCAGGGGATGTTTACCTCCTTTGCGGATACCATAAACAAATACGGTATGGGCATAGAAATGGAATTGCATTGGGATATGGCGTATCCCGGCTCTGCGGCGTTTGAAGAAGCGGTCAAGCGTTACCGCGCATATCTTAATTACGGCTATATTACGGGATATATGACGGGCGCCGCCCACGCATATTATCAGAACGCCGCCCCCGGCACCTTTTATACCGCCTGCAAATCCACAAACGCAACCCTGCGTGCGGTTTATGACGATACTTATAAATTCATAAAGGGCACGTACGAGTATTCTTTCCCCTCTATTTATACGGAAACCGAGGAAAGCGTAACCGCAGGTAACAGGCTGGTGGGTATGATACGGGGCTGGGATAAGAGTATGGAAAAAGAGTTTATTATAGAAACCCCTCCCGCTCACGGAACCCTTAAAATAGACAATTCCTACGGCAAATACACCTACGTTGCGGACGGTGACTATTCGGGCGCGGATTCTTTTACCGTGAAACTGTCCGATGGATATACACTCAGTAACTCCGTAACCGTCAATATTACGGTAAAGCCTGCCGTTGAAAACGAGGAATCCGATGTTTCCGCTTCGGTGGAAAAAACGCCCGTATCATCAAACAAGTGGCTGTGGATAACCGCAGGCATCGGCGCGGCGCTGGGCGTTGCCGCCGTAACCTCGGTGATCCTTAAAAAGAAGAGGAAATAAGCGGTATGGAAACACCCAAAAGATGCTCGTGGTGCAATTTAAAAAATCCTTTGTACGTGGAATACCACGATACCGAGTGGTGCGTGCCGAATTTTGATGAAAAGTATTTGTACGAAATGCTCATTCTGGAATCCTTTCAGGCGGGTCTTTCCTGGGAGTGCGTCCTGAATAAACGGGAAGCTTTTCGAAAAGCGTACGATAATTTCGATCTTGCTACCGTCGCTTCTTACGATTACAACAAGATAAACGAGCTGATGCAAAACAAGGGTATCATAAGAAACGGACTTAAAATATCCGCAAGCATTCAGAACAGTAAGATTTTTGAGAAAATATCAGATGAATACGGCTCTTTTTACGCGTATCTGCTAACCTTTACAAAGGAAAACATCCTTTACGAAACGGGCAAAACAACAAACGCCTTGTCGGATGCCATCTCAAAGGATCTGCAAAAAAGGGGAATGAAATTCGTGGGCTCGGTCATTATCTATTCCTACCTGCAAGCCATAGGAATAATACATTCCCACGATACGGATTGTTACCTGCACAAAACCGGCGGATAAGAAAATTCACCCCAAGAAACAAAGCGGCTTCTTGGGGTGAGTTTTATTTCTTATCAAACGCAGGGTTATATGCGTAAAAGTTTTTGTAATCCAGCGCGTCCTGAACGATACGCATACCGTCACCTTTACATTCAACATGAAGTATTATTTTAAAACTTCCACGTGATTTCGATATTGTTTTCGCTTGCGCTGATTTTGGAGATCAAAATATCCACCACCGCCATTTTGTCGCTGACGGAAAGTGCCTCCCACTTATCCATATACCCCGTAATCTCGTGTACGTCCTGTGTGGCTGTTACAAGCGGTTCAAGTTCAGCAATCTGCTTTTGGCAGTCCTTCTTTTTGGCGTCCAACTCTTTTACACGGGTACGGATATAGTCTGTCAGAATATCATCAGCATCTGCCAGCTTATCCATCAGCTTTTCAATCTCGGTTTGGCACTTTTCAATTTTTAAATTCAGCTCGTCAATTTGTGTGTTGCTATTATTTGTTTTTTGTGTAGAATCGGTAAGTACATCAAATATTTTCAGGCGTTCCTTTATGGCATCCAACACGGTTTCTTCAACCTCGTAGGCGTGTAGTCCGCCTACACCGTCACAACCATTTAAGGTCTGCATATGACGGCTGCAAATGAAGTATCTGCCCACCTTGGTCTTGGCTTTGCGAACGGTTAAAGCATATCCGCACTTGGCACACTTAATCTTTCCTGCAAGCCAGGTGTTTGAAGCCTTCAGTGGCTTTGCCACCTGCTTGTTATTCAGGCATTTTAGCCTTGCTCTCAGCCATATATCCGCAGGGACAATACCCTCGTGAGGGGCAACAACGATATGCTGATTTTCAAGAGATACCGTTTTACGCTTTGCCGTTTTCTCGGCGTATAGATATAATCCGTTGGTGCCAATGTAATCTTCGGGCGGATTGTGAAGCTCCGAGCCTTGTCCCTTAAAAAACTGATAAACGGACAGATCAGCCTTCACATAGATAGGATTTTTAATCATATCGGCAATGCGTGCCTTATCCCAGCAACCGCTTGGTAAGCGTTTATTACGAATCCCGTTTTCAATCAGGTGCTTAACAATATCGTTATAGGAAATCTGCGGTTCGGAATATAGTGAATAGATAAGACGTATAATCTCTGCTTCCTCCTCGTCAACAACGTACCGAGAGGTGCGCTTGCCGTCAATCTGATACGGTTCTAATTTATACCCGAAGGGTACTCTGCCGCCCATATAAAATCCTCTGCGGCTACGGGCGCAGTAAGCATCGGTAACACGCTGCTGTATGGTCTCGCGCTCAAGCTGTGCGAATACGATACATATATTCAGCATCGCTCTGCCCATCGGGGTAGAAGTATCAAATTTTTCGGTGCAGGAAACAAACTCAACGCCGTATCGCTGAAACTCATCCATCATTGTTGCAAAATCGAGGATGGAACGGCTGATACGGTCTAACTTGTAACAAATAACCCGTTTGATCTCGCCCTTGCGGATTGCGTTCAGCATTTCCTGAAACTGCGGTCGCTCTGTATTTTTGCCTGAATAGCCTTTATCCTGATATACTCGGTGTTCTTCACCCCTTGTTTCGTATTTGCAAAACTCGATCTGACTTTCAATGGAGATACTGTCCATCTTGTCAACCGACTGTCTTGCATAAATAGCATCTGTTTTTGTCATGCTCTTCCTCCTAAGAAGAAAGAGCCACCGATAATATAATTATACCATCGGTGGCTCTTCATTTCAACGCATTATTTTTGAACTTTCTCGTATTTTGAAAAAATCCGATATAAGCTCTCTATCAGTTGCCTTTCCCGTGGCTTATCGTTTTTATCATCAAACTCGGGTGTGATATTCGTAACAGTAAATCTTTGCGTTCCGAGTTCATTTTTCGCAGTCGTTTCGGAATCAGGCTTTTTAGTTATAGGCATCACACTCCTTTTGTATAATAATATTTCAAAGCATATTGCTGTATGATTGTTTTCGGCATAGTCCTCCGATAGTAACTACCGCTGTATGGATTTCTACGCCGATTGCCTTATTTCAAAAGGTCAATTAAGTTTTCTTTTCGTTCGTATATACCCTTGTGATTTCCATTCTTTCGTGTCCGAGCGCCTGGCTTACTTTAAGTCTTGCATCCTTGGGATTCATATAGCTAAGCTCAGTCAAATAGTTCTGTGCAAATGTATGGCGCAAGCCGTGAAAGGAAATGGTATCTCTTCTTGGCTTTTTGCCGGGTTCGGTAAACTCAGATCTGTTGGGTTCAAGGATCTGCTTTTTCATACGGATCAGCCAGTTCTGCATACTCTTTTTCTTCTTTTCCACACTTCTGCACTTTTTGTCACAGATCAGATAATCCGTGGGGTACTTACCGCCCGCTTCTGCAAAGGATAACCACTTCTCAATAATCGCTCTCTGCTCGCCGCCTTCATCGAATGAGATTACACGCTGTTTACCGCCTTTACCCGTAACCATAAGTTCACCGTGATTGAGTGCACGCTTCAGATAAGTCAACTTCAAAGAGGTGGCTTCGTCAATTCTAAGGCCAAAGTGAAGCATAAAGTCCATAGAGATAACAACAT
>CAZAJX010000005.1:0-64510 GCA_964485815.1 uncultured Oscillospiraceae bacterium | reverse complement strand
ACAAAAAAACAAAGTCTATCTCTTGCTTGAAATAGACTTTGTCAGTAATCTGAAGCACCTCATCGAGGTGCTTTTTTTATCGGGGTCCCCGAGAAACCGCAATGCTTCTTGGGGGCGTTTTATTCTTCGGGACAATAGAAATATTCGAATTCCGAATGCCTTTCCACATATTCCGCAAGATTTATGTCTTTGAAAGAATAAACGGAAAGCACGCCGTGTTCGTTGTAGGTATAACGGTGGATATTTTTTATCTCGTTATATTCGCCTATATTGTAGTTTTCGACCATCTTTATCAAATTGTTATGCTCATCGTAGGTGTATTCGACCACGCCTCCGGATCCCAAGGTTTCTTTTACAAGGTTTCCGTTTTGGTCATATTCGAAACTATGCACCGAACCGTATTCGTCTTCTTCCTTAATAAGCTGACCTTGCTCGTTATAGGTGAAATAAGTGGTTTCATCTTCAGTAAGGCTATATACCGATATTTTCTTGCCGCTATCGTCATATTCATATATATACTCATCGTTATATGGCAATCCGATAGCTTCAATAACATATTTATTTATAACGTCGCCCTGTTCGTTATACGTATATTCTATACTGCCGTTTTCGGTCTTTGTCTTGCTTGCCGAATCGTAGGAGCTGTTGTAGGGAGATACCTTTTTAACAGCCTCTTTCAGCAATCTTCCCATTTCGTCGTAGGTATAAGTGTAGGTTTTGGTAACGTCATTGGAAAGCTTTTCCTCTTTACTCAAAAGCACACCGTTTTCATCATAGGTATATTCACAAATATAGAAGCTCGGCTTCGCTTTTGCAGATCCGTTACCCGCGGTATTGAGTGGGAGCACCTTGAAATCGGCAAGCATTTCTTTTGCTTTGGGATAATCGCAAATGCTGTATAAAGTCTTATACGCATCCTCGTAGTTGCCGTCATCAATAAACTTTTGCGCCGTTCCCAACACCTCGCTGTAATTCACTTCTTCGCCGACAGAAGTGTTTTCGTGATCGCAGGAAGAAAGCAAAACGCATATAAGCACAAGAACAATAGATAAAATTCTTTTCATAAATACCTCCGTGATTCCTAACGGCTTTTATTGAAGTATCAAAATCATCTTATGCCGTATTTTTCAATTATGAAGTCCATATCCTTGTCGCCTCTGCCGGAAAGACAGATGAGCACAGAACCCTTACCCATAGTCTTTGCCAGCTTAATGCCGTATGCAACGGCGTGAGAGCTTTCGATAGCGGGGATAATGCCTTCCAGTCTGGAAAGGGTGAAGAATGCATCTATGGTTTCCTCATCGGAAACCACGTCGTATTTTACTCTGCCCAGATCGTGCAAAAATGCGTGCTCGGGACCGGAAGAGGGGTAGTCCAGACCGCTTGCCACGGAATATACGGGGGCGGGATCGCCGTTTTCGTCTTTAAGCATAATGCTGTTGAAACCGTGCATAACGCCTTCGGAGCCGTATTGCAGACTTGCGGCGTGGTCGCCCAAGGCGGTGCCTCTGCCCAAGGGCTCAACACCGTAAATATCTACGGGGTAATTGAGAAATCCGGAAAACATACCCATAGAGTTTGAGCCGCCGCCAACGCAGGCAACGACTGCATCGGGCAGTTCGCCTGTCATTTCAATAAACTGCTCCCTAGCTTCAATACCTACAACACTCTGGAAATCTCTTACCATCATAGGGAAGGGGTGAGGACCTACAACAGAGCCGATACAGTAAATGGCATCTTTGTATTCTCTTGCGTATGCGTCAAAAGCCGCGTCAACCGCTTCTTTCAGAGTTGCAAGCCCGTGGGTAACTTCTACTACGTTTGCGCCGAGAATTTTCATTCTCGCTACGTTGGGAGCCTGCTTTTTGATATCCACGCTTCCCATATAAATATCGCATTCCAAGCCGAAATATGCGGCGGCGGTGGCAAGAGCAACACCGTGCTGTCCTGCGCCCGTTTCCGCAATAACCTTCTTTTTGCCCATATATTTAGCAAGCAGAGCTTCGCCCATGCAATGGTTTAATTTGTGTGCGCCCGTGTGGTTAAGGTCCTCTCTTTTAACGTAAAGTTGAACGTTGCCAAGGGAGGTAGAAAGGCGTTCCAGATGTGAGATAGGGGTAGGTCTGCCCTGAAATTCTTTGCGTATGCGGCGCAATTCGCTTATAAACTTGCTGGATTTACAAATGGTGAAATAAGCTTCGGTGGTTTCATCCATCGCCTTTTGCAGTTCGGGAGATATGTAAGATCCGCCGTATTTTCCGAAGTATCCCTTTTCATCGGGGTAGTTTTTTAAATATGTATCGAAATCGATTCCGTTAAATTTCATTTTGTTTTTCTCCTTTTGATATGTGTTGAATTCAGATGAAAATGCATCTGCGCCATCGTTTTGTCAACAGCATTTTATCTTCTCCTTTTAAAATAAAAATCCTTGGCAGAAATATACTGTCTGCCAAGGACGAATAACTATGCTTTTATTCGCGGTGCCACCTTGTTTCACAGAGAAAGCTCTGTGCGCTTTGCGGGATACTTCATATCCCCGGCAACTGACGTATGCCCACACGTCGCAGAATACTCTGTGCTGTATATGCACATTTGACTGCGCCCTCCGCGGTCCATTTAACAAACCGGTTCTTGCCTGCATCTCAGCTGCGCAGGCTCTCTGTAAAGGCGTGTTTTGTTTTTATCTCCGCTTCAACGGTTTAAATATTCACTTTTAATGAATTATAGCACCTGAATATACACTTGTCAATAGGATTTTACGCAAAAATATTAATTTTTCTTTTTGGGCGGCATCAATATTTCCAGCTCTTTTACAATGTATCTGTCAAGCCCTTGCAAAAGTATGAGCGCGTCCTTGTTTCTGCGGTCGAGGGCTATAAGCTTTTGCCGCAAGTCATAGGAGGGGATATCCACACATCCGCCTTCCCAACAGCAAACTATGCTTTCTATATGTGTGTCGCAGTTATGCTTCATTTTTTTAAGCAGTGCGTCGGATTCCGTGTCTGCCAGAGTGTCGGAAATAACGGTGTGGTATATATTTCCCTTTTCGGTCTTAAACACCACCGCCTGAGTCATATAGGTTGCGCTTTTCTTTTTCAGCTCCTCGTTGGCTATATCCACAAGACGAGCAAATTCCGATTCATCGTAGGGAATGTCCTTTCCGTCCTTTACGGTTACAAACCCTCTGGTGCTGGGGAACAGACCGTTAACGTAATCGAAAAATTCGATAAACCGTTTATCCTCCCTTACCGAATCAAATTCAAGGCAGGAATCGTATTTCCATACGTTGAGCATACAGGTAACGGCTTCCTCGTCGTGTACCTCGCAGGAAACAGTGTCCATAAAAGGCTCGCTTCCCGTTAAAGGTTCGCCGTTTCTCGCGCTCCAGAAAAACTGTATATATCTTTTCGTGTTCGCCAGATGCTCAAAGCCCTCTTCGGTTTGTCCTTCCATGAACAGCGCTCTTGCCAGACCGAATTCAAGCTGTATGCGCAGGGGAAGGAGTATATCGTTTTCCGTGTCCGAAAATGCATCGATAACCTTTAGTGATGCGCGGTAATATTCGTTGGGATTAGGCAGAAAACAGCTTTGTGCTGATCCGCTGTTGCCGCGGCTTTCTTCGGAAAGCAGGTTTAACAGCTTGGAAACCAGCTCGTAGGTGGCGTTCTGCCGAACAGCGTTCCACTTTTTGTTATCCCCCGTCATTGCGTATCTTTGGAGCAAATAATCGTCCCAGGTGGTGAATGCGTATCTTTCAGGGCAAAAGCTTTTCCATATATCCAATTTATCTTCGTCTTCGCTGCGGATAATGCTTACAAGCGAAACGCACTTTTCCCCCAAGGGCAGGTTATTGATCATTTCGCAGAGCTGTTCTCTCAAATCGTCCAGCCTGCTTTCGGATACGTTATCGTATTCGTTTTTCATCACCATAAGGTTAGTGAAATACAGCACCATATACTCTCTCGGCTTTTCACGGGTAAGCACCTCAAGTATATCGCACACACGCTTGCGGTTTTCCAAAGTGTTTTCGCTGTGCACCGCCTTGGATGCTTCGATAAACTCCTTGCGGTATATGGTCAGGGAGGATTCCAGACCCAGCATCAATTCGTCCAACGTTACGTCAAAATACTTTGCAATCTTTGGCAACAGTACTACGTCGGGGTAGGCTTGTCCCGTTTCCCAACGGCTGACCGATTGAGGTGTTACGGAAAGGCTTTGGGCAAGCTCCGTCTGGGTTATTCCCCGTGCTTTTCGCATTTCCCGTATGTTTTCCGAAAGATTAAGTTCCATACCGCACCACGCCTCTCATAGTAATATAGAATAAGTATAACATACAAAAACCGCTTATTCAAGCAATCGGCGCGGATATTTATTCACGCAACGGTTGATTTGAATTGGAAAAACCGATTGAAAAGCCGCTTCTTTTGTGCTACAATTAAATAAACTCGTTAAAAGGAGGCGTTTTGAATGAGTGAGTGCAGCTTTTCCAAAATATCCCTTAAGGGAGCATTTGAACCCGTGTGGGATTTCCATACAGACCTTTACTGCCGTCTTATGTATATACGTTCGGGAGATGAGCAGGTGCTTTTCTGCGTATTTGATACGGGACTTACCTGGGCAACCGACACCCGCGCTTTCCGCAAATCCGTGTCGGAAAAATGCGGCATCCCCGAAAAGAGCATCGTTTTCCACGAATTACAGCTTCACGCCGCACCCGGCGGACTTTCCATACATAACGGATTGGATGCGATAATCCACCGCGTTTCCCAAGAGGTAAACAAAATGAAATCCTCTGCAGTCCCCTTCACCTGCGAGGTGGCGGAGGCGTATATGGGCACGGATTATTCCTTCAACCGCGAGCAATACGTGGAAGGCTTGGGCGGTGTAACCGTGTGGACGGGTATGGGCTTTGATAAGAACGGCAAGCCCTGCACCAATAACGAGGGTATAATGCTGTTGCAGGACTACCGCCCTCGCCTTGAAACCTTAAAAGAGCCTCTTTATTTCGATAACCAAAACGATCCTCTGGCATATATGTTCCTTTTCAAGGATATGGAAGGTAAAGTGATGGGCTCGGTTTCCCGCTTTGCCGCCCATCCCGATGTAGCCGTGCTGTTTGAGCTTCGCCCCGTAGAAGGAAAAGCGCAGATGTACCGCTATGATTTCGATTGGCCCGGCTATCTTTCCCAAAATCTGGAAGAAGAGTTCGGCGGCACGTCCATTTATATGAACGGCCCCTGCGCAGACCTTACCACCAAAAAAGGCTATGACGGAATCGACGATTTTATTTCCAGCGACGCAGAGTGCAAGCGGATAGGACTTTCTATTGCGGATAAAATTTCCAAAGAATTCCGCAAGAACCGCCGTCCTTTGAAAAACGCGGATTTTTTGCGTACCGAAACCTTCAAGGTAACCGTTCCTATGCGGGACGATATGCCGAAAACGGTAGATGATGCCCGCAACGGTCAATGGGAAAAGATCGAAGCGGCGAAAAACACCTTTGATACTTACAAGACCGATCCTTCCAAAACTCCCGCACAGGTAAAGCGCGCTGTGGACGATTATTACAAGGCCATATATAACGGACCGATGGTGTTCGATATCTGCGGATTTGACGATGATACCCTTGCAAAGAGGGAAGTGGAGATCGATATTCCCTGCGTGCGGTTCGGCGAATATCTTTTTGTGGGCGTGCCGGGCGAAAGCCTTGTGGAACTTACCACATGGTTAAGAGCTACCTTTACCGGCTCAAAAACAATTCCCCTTGACCAATGCGATGGATATTACAGCTACGTTGCCACACCCCGCTCGCTTACTCTCGGCGGTTATACATACTGGTGCAGCTGGACTACCCGTGATACCATCCCCCAACTTCAAAAGCAGATTTTCCCCAAGATTAATGAATTTTTAAAGGATTAAAGGAGCAATATTTATGAATACACAAAAGATAATGAAAATTTTTGAAGACACCGCGTATGTCCGTATGGGCGGAAGCGATGCGGAATTGAGATGTGCCGAATACATAAAAGGTCTTTGCGCCGAAATGGGACTTGAGGCTAAAATAGAAGATTTTGAAGTTTCTATGGCAACTATCAAAAACGCAAAGCTGTATGCCGACGGGGAAGAGATAACCTGCAAGGGATATCTTTTGTGCGGAAGCGGAGAGATCGAAGCACCCCTTTATTACCTTACCAATACGGATAAATATTCCCTTTCTCTCTGCAAGGGCAAGATAGTACTTGTTGACGGTTATATGGGCTACTGGATGTACCGTGATATATTCGAAGCGGGCGCGGCAGGCTTTATCACCTATGACGGAAACGCGAATTATGTCGATAAAGATATAGACCAGAGAGAATTACGTCCCCACGTAAGCAAGGGCGATAAAATACTTGGCGTAAACATCAATGCAAAGGATGCTATCCGTATCATCAACGAGGGCGTGAAAACCGCAAAGATAGTTGTTGAGCAGGATGAATACGCAGGCGTTTCCCGCAACGTAGTGCTGGATATGCCCGGCGAGATCGACGAATACATAGTCCTTACCGCTCATTACGATTCTACATCGCTTTCTCAGGGCGCATACGACAATATGTCGGGCAGTATCGGAATTCTGGGCGTAGCCGAGCATTTTGTAAATAATCCTCACAGATACGGTCTGCGCTTTGTTTGGTGCGGAAGCGAAGAGAGAGGGCTTTTGGGCTCAAAGGCATATACCGCTTCTCACGAAAGCGAATTGGAAAAGATCGCACTCAACATAAACTTGGATATGATCGGCTGTATTATGGGTAAATTTATCGCCTGCTGTACCGCCGAGGAAGCGCTGGTACATTATATAAACTACTACGCATCCGAATACGGCTTCGGTATTGCCACCCGTCAGGACGTATATTCCAGCGATTCCACCCCCTTTGCGGATAAGGGCGTGCCTGCAGTTTCTTTTGCCCGTATCGCACCCAATAACACCGCCACCATCCACAACAGCTACGATACCATGGCTGTTATGAAGGGCGAGCATATGGAAAAGGATGTTGAGTTTATAACCGCCTTTACCTCCCGTATGGCAAACGCGGCGCTCTGCCCCGTGGACAAAAAGATTCCCGACGGTATAAAAGAAAAACTGGACGTATATCTCACTCGCAAACGCGCACCTAAATAATATAAATTTCCCACGGAAAAACGCCGTGGGAAAAATTTTAAAAATATTTGTAACATTCGCCAACCTTTTGTAAAACTTCTCCACTATATAGTCAAACGGCGTCGGAGTTAATAAAATGGATAAACAAAAAGCAGACAAGATCATAACCGAATATCTGCAAAAGATCTACGGCTTTGCGGTAAAAAAGTCCTTTTCCTTTGATGAGGCAGAGGATATGGCATCGGATATCGTGCAGGAGGTATATCTTTCCCTCCTTAAAGCGGACGATATTGCCAATATAGAAGGCTATATCTGGCGTATAAGTCATTATACCTATTCAAAGTACGTTTCCCGCAAGAAAAAGCAAGAGGGCGTTTCTCTGGATAACGTAATATTACCGTATTACGAGGATTACTCGCTTGAAGACCCTGATGAAGAGCTTTTCCGTCTTCGCAGAGAGGTAGCTTTTCTCACAAAGTCACGCCGCAAGATAGTTTATATGTTTTATTACGAAAACAAATCGGTTTCCACCATATCAAAAGCTTTGAATATGCCCGAGGGTACCGTAAAGTGGCATCTCAACAAAGCGAGAAACGAATTAAAGGAGAGTTTTACAATGGAAAGAAAAATAGGAAAACTTGGCATATCCCCTTATGTTCCCGTTGTGTTCGGACACGGCGGAAATCCGGGCGCAAACAGTGGTCCCGAGTTTTATCTCGGCGATAAGCTTAACTGCAATATAGTTTACAGCGTGTATTTTGAGCCCAGAAATCTTGAAGAAATAGCCGAAGAGCTTGGCGTTACTCCTGTGTATATCGAGGATAAGGTTGCTTTTCTGGAAGAAAACGGATTCCTTGCAAAGCAGTCCGACGGCAGATATACCACATACGTCAGGTTTTCTCCCGAAACTTATTCTTTGGAACTTGAGGACAAGAAAAGAACACTTCAGCTTTCCCTTGCTGAGGTTCTTGCAAAGGAATATGCGCCTAAAGTCATTGAGTCTGTTAAGGATGTAACCGACCTATATATCCCAAGCGGAAACAGACAGCTTTTTGAAGCGGCGGCAATATTCTATGGAATAGGAAATAAATGCGGCATTTCGCTGTACAGAAATTTGGACAAATATAAAATCAAAACCACCGCAGGCGGAGATTTTTTCGCATACATTGAATGTGATATGAAGCCTTCCGATCCCGATTATGTATCCAAGCTTCCGGTATATAATTACTGGTCATGCGGCAGTATGAACCGCTGGTCGGATAAGTATCCCACGCTATATTCATGGTCCATAGATTCCCGTCTTTCATCCCGTAAGGGACATTGGGAAAACAACCTTACCTCGGATTACGAATACGTATACGAGCTTTTGAACGGCACTCTTACCAAAAACGAAGCAAATGCGGAAAAGTTTGCCCGCCTCAAGGAAAGAGAGTTTATTACCGAAGATGGTAAGGTTAACATAATGCTCGTCAAGGGCGGCTATAACGAGTTTTTCGCCAAGATTCCCGCGCTTGAAGAAAGCTATAAGGAAAAAGTCGCTCCCTTCGCTCTTGAATATGCATCAATCCTCTGTAACCAATATCCCGAGCAAATGCACGATATGGTCACTGCCGACGCTGTCGGCGGCTTTATCGGTAACGCCGTCGCCATGATGGTAATGGACATTCTGTATGCCGACGGCACCTTCAACCCCGTTACATCAAGGGAAGCGGTTACCACAAACCTTTTAATGTTTACGGACATTCTCCCTGAATAGCCAAAAAGAGCAGATTTTATCTGCTCTTTTTGCTGTCGGGGTCCTCAAGAAGCCGTTAGACTTCTTGGGGTGATTGTTGTTATTGAATTGTTCCCGTTACGGTAAGGGTGCTTACACCGGGAGTTACCATCCAACCGCAGGTGGCGTCCTGCTCGTAGGTGGCGGCGGGAACGGTTATCTGACCGACTCCCGTGGTGAACTGTCCCGTAATATTGCTGTAGGTGTAGTTTGCGGGAGAGGACCAGGGGGTATCGTTGTAGACCACGGAGGTTATATTCAAAACGGGATCGAAAATGTCCGTTATCACCACGTTGTCCGTAGCGACAGCCTCCACGTTGCCCGTGTTTTGTATGGTGAAGGTATAAGTCAGCGTGCCGTTTGCGTTTACCACCGCAGGAGAAACCGCTTTGCATATAGAAAGTCTGGGTTCATCGGTGGCGGTTACGGTAGCGGTATCGCTTATGCAGGTGTTAATGCATATACCGCACACCGTAGCGGTGTTGTTTATCTGACCTTCGCTTTGGGGCGGTGCGTAGCGTGTAACCGTTGCTTCGTATATCAGCATAGCATTACCCCCTGCGGGGACGGTAAGACCGGAAAAAACAACGTTTCCGTTTTGTGTTACGGTAGGGGCATCCTGAAGAGTCCCGTTTACATAATATCTAACATTGCCCTCGTTGTATTCCAGCGGATATACCGTTGTTACGTTGCACAGATAACTGCCCATATCGTCGGTAACGTTCACGCCGTTCAGATCGCTGCTGCCGTTATTTACCAGGCTTACGATATAGGTTACGGTATCGCCTACGGTGTAATTCTCGTTTACAGCCGTTTTGGTTATGGTAAGGGCCTCTTGTATAGTCCCGAATACGGTATTTGAATTTACAGTACCGCCGCTGTAGGATAACGTGGCGGTATTTGAAAATGTTGCCATTAAATCTTTTTCTCCTTTACTTTCCTTGCGCTTTTTGCGCTTACTTCAGTTTATGTCGGTCTGAGATTGTAAGTGAGGTCTTTTTGTGTTGACTTTTTGTTAAAAACAAGGTAAAATATATAATGTATATAAATATGCCGAATCAGATGCGGCAGAGAGAGGTAACCCAATGAAACGCTTTGTCAGAATACTTTCGCTCTTCCTTGCGGTGTTGTTTGTTTTTTGCTCTTGCACAACACCTAATGAAGAAAGCACGAACGTTAACGAAAGCTCAGGTGATGGTGAAGTGTCATACGATCCCGAAAACGCAAACAGAACGCTTGTGAGCGTTGGCAAACCTTATAAGTCCCTTGTTCCCGCATCCACCAGATATGAGGATTACTGCGGACAACAGCTTACCGACGGTCAGAAAACTCCCGATACTTATGTTCATTATACCGACGCGAGAATGGTGGGCTTTGAATCCAACGGACAGTTTATACTTGATCTGGGCGATGACGGCAAACGTCTTACCGAAATATCCGTTCGTGCCTTTGAATTTTATTCCGACGGAGTAAAATTACCCTCCCATATCCGAATCAGCGGTTCTAATGACGGCGAGGACTGGGAAGGTCTGGATACCGTTTATTTCACTCCCAAAGCAGACAGAAGCATTTGTACCGCAACTCTTTTGCTGGAAAAGCCCGTTGATTACAGGTACCTTAAGATACGTGTATATCTTACGTCCGCATTCTTCTTTTTAGATGAGATCGAGGTATACGCAGACGTTCCCGCAAAGAATACGAGTGCGTCAACTCTCGAAGCATACAAAAACGAAAATATAGATAAAACCGCTTGGAAAGCTCTTTCCACCTCCGAAAAGGCGGATTATCTGGTTTCCGCAAATATTGCGTACAGCAAGTCTTATTCGTATTCCGATTGCAGCTTTGACGATCGCGCTCCCGCCGCAGGCGAAAAGTATGATGAGAATTTAAAAACCTTACTTACCGACGGAAACCCCACGGGACGTTTCTTCGGTGAGGATTATTGGGTAGGCTTCAAGGGCAAAGACGGAAGCGCTCCCAAGATAACCGTTAATCTGGGCGAAAGCTACGATAACGTATTCGGCTTCCGCGTTCACGCTATGGGCATTGGTCCCGATATCGCTTATCCCGATTACGTGGACGTTTACGGCTCCAAGGATGGCAAGGATTTCGTTTTGCTTGGCAGAGTATACGCTCCTGCGGGCGGAACTCATTTCGCATATACTCTTATCCTCAGCGAGTATGTAAATGTGAAGCAGGTTCGCTTTGAATTCGGCGGAACAGGCGCTTTCTGGGTAGAAGAAATAGAGGTACTTGCAGGCTATTCCGATAAGGTGCTTAACGAGATGTATCCTCCTCTTGATCTTCCCGTTGTTACAGAGGATGAATTCTGGTCTGCAACCGAAACCGATTACACCAAGTATCAGAACCTGCTCAAGGGCGTGGAAATGCACGTTTCGGCAGTTCATTATGCAGATATCCTTACATACTCCAAAAATACCTCACCCGCTACCAACACCGCACTTACCGACGGTAAGCGTGCCGCTTCTACCGATCGCGCTTCCGGCGAATACTTCTATATGTTCGGCGGCAAAGGATATAACTTCTTTTACGATCTGGGCAAGGTATCCTCTGTGGATAAATTGGTGCTCAGCTTCCTTGAATACGGCAGTTGGGCTGTAAACCGCCCCAAATTCTGCGGTGTCTTCCTTTCCGATGACGGTGTCAACTGGTACAAGGTAGGCAGCCGCAAGACCTCCGATGACGGCGAAGTCAGAGATAACCACCACGCAAATTATGTATTTGAATTGGATAAGACTTATTCTGCCCGCTTTGTCCGCTTCCGCGTAGAGGCAGACGGCTGGCTGTATCTCGACGAAATGGAAGCCTTTGGCACCAAAGCCGTTACCGGCAAAACCGTTCGTCTTGCCGACAGCGGTATAGACAGTGTAATTTTCTACAGCAATTACGATAACGCGCAGTACGCTACCACCGAAAACACTCCTATTAAAGCAGAAGATATAAACCTTGTATATATCAGCGATAAAGACGCTGAAAATCCCAAAAAGGATATGCTTCTTCCTTACGTTGCATATCTTGATGAGGACGGCAACATAAAGGATACCTTTATGGATGGCTTTGCATATCTTCCCGCAAATCCTCTGCCTTCGGGCACGGCTCCTCACGAAGTGCCTGTTATGTCCGACTGGGAATGGCTGTTTGAAACCACCTTCCACGGCGTATACGGATTTGACGTTCTTGAGGAAACCGTTCAGACCGTAAAGGATACTTTGGGCGAGGATTACAAGGACCATAAGGTTCAGGTATACGTTACCATTCTTACCATCAGTAACGAAACAGATAATTTCGGTGACGTTGACGGCGACGGTGTTCCCGAAACCACCAAAACCGCCGAAGACAGAGAAAAAATACTCAGATGGTATATTGGCAAGTGCCAGCAGGAATTTGCTGATTGCGGCTATGAAAACCTTGAATTGGGCGGCTTCTATTGGATGAACGAGGAAGTTATCTGGTCCAAGGACGATTCTCACATTATTGCTGAGGTTGCTGATATCGTTCACGATATGGGCAGCTACTTCTGGTGGATTCCTTATTACACCGCAAACCGTTATTTCCTCGGATACGAAATGGGCTTTGACTTTGTAAATATGCAGCCCAACGTTGTATTTGATCTTGAAGCACCTCTGTGGCGCTTTGATTCTACCGCAATGCTCACCAAGTATAACAAGATGAGCGTTGAGATAGAGCATACCCGCGAAGCAATGTCCGATATACACTTTGCACGTAACTATATGCTGTATCTCTATTACGGCGAGGTTTACGGATATATCGATTCCATCCACGTTTATTACAACGATAGAGATAATATCTCCGCAATGGGCTATTCCGATGATCCCCTCTGCCGTATGCTCTACGATGCAACTTATCACTTCGCAAAGGGCGATCTTGACGTAACGCCCGATAAAAAGGATACCTTTACCGGAGAAGCGACCAAGGAAACGGTATATTACGATACCTTGAATCCCGATAACGAGTATCAGCTCTTTAGCCTTGCATCTATGCCCGAGCGCGGTACGGTTTCCTTGTCCGATGACGGAACGTTTGCATACTATCCCGACAAGGGCTTTACCGGAACCGATACGTTTACCTACACCTACAACAACCTTCTCGGCGAATCCGAGGAATGCGTGGTAGAGATAGTAGTTAAGGGATAACGAGCGGCACGAAAATACTACCAACACGGCAACGAGAGTTGACCGTAATAAATGTTATGTCAACTAAAAACAAACTTTTTATTTTAATTTTAATTTGCGTATCCTTGTTTTTGATGTTTGGATGCTCTCAGGGAAGCGATGCTTCCGTTGGGGGAGAAAACGTATCGGGTACAGACATTCAGGTGTCCGTGCCGGAGTTTTCTTCCGCTTCCGAGCTTCGCAGAGCCTTGGTACGTTTGACAGACGAAAGGGTTTACCGCGCCTTGTATACCGAGGAGTGGTATAGCTCTTATCGCGATCTGGTTTCCCAAGTCAATGATTTCGTTATTTCTCCTCCTGAGGATGATAACGAGTGCATTTCACAGGGCACAGAACTGTATAAGCAAATACTTGTTTTAAAAGCAAACGCTGAATATGCCCGCCGTGATGTTCCCACGGTGCATATTTACGCAGACCGAGAGATCGGCAGGGAAGAGTATATAGATGCCCGCATCTATATTATCGATAGCGTTGACGGCTCATACGGCGATATAGTCGAGGATATAACCATCCGTGTTCGCGGCAATTCTACCGCAACTGCGGATAAAAAGCCTTATAACATCAAATTTACCGAAAAGACTTCTGTTTTAGGTATGACCGAGGGCAGAAAGTGGTGTCTTATTGCAAACCATTACGACAAAACCTTAATGCGCAACAAGCTGGCGTTTGATTTTTCGGCAATGTGCGGCGATATTGCTTCCATTCAGAGTAAATATTGCGATGTTTATGTCAATAATACCTTGTGCGGAAACTATCTCATTACCCAGCCCGTGTCCGACGGCACACTGGATCTCGATACCAAAAACGGAGATTTTCTTGTTGAGCGTATCATTTTGCTTGAGGATGAAAATGATTTCTTCCTTCGCGGCGGTGCGGGATACGTTTTTGATACTCCCGAGCGTAATGAGCTTTCCCACGGTCAGCAACGAGAGATAGTTGACTTTATGAAGCAGGTTGACGATGCCATCGCATCGGGCAACAAAGGAAAGATCGAAAAGCTTATAGATGTAGATTCTTTCGTATCTGCCTATATTATTCATGAGCTGCTCAAGGATTGCGATATGGTTACCGGCTCTACCTATTTTTACCGAAAAGGCGGAGTTTTGTACGCGGGTCCCATCTGGGATATGGACCTTTCCACGGGCAACGTTTCCCATTATTATTTTCAGGATAAATACCATATTTATAACAATGCTGACGGATACGGCGATAAATCCTGGGACAGCGCGTCCGGCATATGGGCACAGCAGGAATGGTATGCTTCGCTTATGAAATGCGCTTTCTTTTCGGATGCTGTCAAGGAAAAGTATGCTTCCCTTTCCGATAATATCGCTTCTCTTTACGCAGACGGCGGTTATATAGATACCCTTTGCGAAACCTATGAAAAAACCTTTGCCCGCAATTATAACGAAGCGGGCTGGAGCGTAAGTCATCCTTATTGTGATTTCGAGGATGAATCTCCCGAATCCACCTTTGAAGGAAACGTACAGGTACTTAAAGAATGGCTTTCCAGACGGGATGCTTATTTAAGAAAGTATCTCGAAATAAAATAAATTATGTTTAAAGGAGAAAAACAAATGTCTGTAATTCACGTCGATTCTTCCAATTTCGAAGAAATAGTATTAAAATCCGAAAAAACCGTGCTTATCGATTTCTGGGCAACCTGGTGCGGTCCCTGCCGTATGCTGGCTCCCATTATTGATGAGGTTGCCGCAGAGCACCCCGAATACGCTGTTTGCAAAATAGACGTCGATAAAGACGGCGCATTGGCAAAGCAATTCGGCATTACCAATATCCCCACTCTCATTGTTATGAAAAACGGCGAAACGGTAAATAAATCCGTGGGTGTTATTCCCAAGGAAAAGATACTTAAGCTCCTTGAAGCTTAATAAGGCATAAAAATCCGCCGCAGGTAATCAAAACTGATTATTTGCGGCGGTGTCTTTTTAATGTTTTATTTCACTTGGAAAAATTCTATAGTTTCACCCACAGGACCTATACAGAAGGCTATTCTGGCAGAAAGGGGAACGTCCGCTTGAATAACGATGTCCTTCGGCTCTACCGTTACGGTATATCCTGCTTCCTTTACGGCGTTTATGCAGGCATCCGTATCCTCAACATCAAAAGCGATATGGCGCAAAGCGCCTTCGCCGAACACATCGGGTGCGTTTGAGAATATCTCCATCACGCTGTTGCCCGTGTCCACCATTGAGCCAAGGTTATCTCCTTCGCCCCAGCTTCTCACGGTTTTCATTC
Organism: uncultured Oscillospiraceae bacterium; assembly: GCA_964485815.1. Lineage (GTDB taxonomy): Bacteria > Bacillota > Clostridia > Oscillospirales > CAG-382 > SFLA01. The sequence continues at coordinate 49,128 of CAZAJX010000005.1, read as the reverse complement.
CCAAAACGTTTACGTAAAAATCCAACGTTTTGCGGTACTGCTCAATTCCTTTTGCCTTAATGGCTATGTGGTGTATTCCTTTTGTAAGTCCCATATATGTAAAAAACTCCTTTTTCTTTAAGTATAGCACAAAAAAACGAAGTGTCAACAGTCTAACCTCGTTATTGTGTATATTGAATTTGCTAGAGCTTTGTGATATACTCGAAATTACCAATTAATGGAAGGTTTGTATATATGAAAAAGTATGTTCTTGCGGTCCTTGCGTCCGCTTTGCTTGTTTTAGCTTTCGGTTGTGTGGCGGATAATGAGTTCTCTTCTCCCGAGCAATCGCTTTTTGATAATTCGTCTGCAGTAAGCGTGGAGGAAAGCGAAGTTTCTGTTTCCGAAGAGGTTTCCGCAGATGAAAGCGTGTATCCCGAAAGCTCCGATGAAGTGAGCGAGGAAATATCCATCGAGGACTCTTTGCCCGATGAAAGCGAGGTTTCCGAGGAACCCGAAGTTTCCGTGCCCGAAACATCTGCTCCCGAAACATCTGCTCCCGAAACGTCTACTCCCGAAATCGTTTTACCGCCTTACGTTGACGACGGCAAGCCCATATATCTTGACGGCGGATTCGTACTGTATAAAGGCGCGGCATATACTCAGTCCTTTTTCAGCGCCACGCAAGCTCCCAAGTATGCCGAGGTTTACGATAAATACGCCGAGCTTTTCCCCGAATCCCGTATAAACGTAGTTATCGCACCTCTTGCTACCATATTGATCACCGATCCCGAGATAAATGCCCGCATTTCCAGCCAAAGCGATATTTTAGATAAAATGGAAGCGGCTATTACCAACGAGGATATTAATTTCGTAAATCTTAAAAATATTTATACCGATCATCTGGATGAATACCTTTATTTCCGAAGCGACCATCACTGGACACAGCGCGGTGCGTATTACGCATATGCCGAATTCGTGCGTTCCATCGGTCTTGAGCCCACTCCTATTGAGGAGTTCGAGATTGAGATAATACGGGAAAACTATATCGGCTCTATGTACGGTTTTACCAACGATTACCGCGTTAAACAGTTTTACGATACTATCGAAGCGTATATGCCCAGAAAAGAGTGTACGATGACCATACACGGCGGTTTCGGTGTATCAACCTACAAAACCTGCATAATCACTTCCATAAAAGGATATCCCGCGTTTATCGGCGGAGATCATCCCTATATGATCATCAACGTGCCTGAAAATGATCAGGATAAATCTATTTTGATCATTAAGGATTCTTATGCCAACGCTTGTATTCCTTTCCTTACCGAGCATTACGGAAATATAGTAGTGGTAGACCCCCGCTATGCAGGCGATCTTAACGTATACGAAAAGTTTGGCGATTATAATTTTGACGATATCCTCTTTATGGTAAACTCGTCAATGGGCAATACCGGCGCGTGGAACAGATATTTCGCCGGTCTGATAGACTAAAAGCTTTAAGAGCGTATTTTACTTAACAAGAAGGGAGCAAAAATGAAAAAGACCGTAGTTTTCGGGATATTGGCGTTAACCGTTGTTTCCTGCGGAATAATGGCGCTGGTGGACGGCGTTATACAGCCGGGATATGCAGTTAAATCCGGTATAAAGATCCTTTTGTTTTTGCTTTTGCCTTTATTATTTTCTTTGTTTTTCAGGGACGTTTCCCTTAAAACGCTGTTCCGATTCGAGAAAAAGCACTTTTTGGTTTCCCTCGCCTTGGGAGTGGGACTGTACGCTTTAATTCTCGGAGCGTATTTTGCCGTAAGACCGTTTTTCGATTTTTCGGGAATAGTGAGTTCTCTTTCTTCCACCGCAGGTGTAACCAAGGATAACTTTTTATACGTTTCCCTTTATATTTCTTTCGCAAACTCACTGCTTGAGGAATTCTTTTTCCGCGGCTTTGTGTTTATGAATCTTAAAAAGGGTACTAATCGTATGGCGGCGTATATAATAAGCTCGGTGGCGTTTTCTCTTTATCACGTCGCTATGATGATCGGCTGGTTCAATATAGGTCTGTTTTTGTTGGTAGTTGTCGCTCTCGCTGTTGGCGGAGGAATATTCAATTATCTTAACGAAAAGCACGAAACCATATACACATCGTGGTTTGTGCATATGTTTGCAAATTTCGCCATAAACACCATCGGCTTTATGTTGATGACATAAAAAACGCAAAAAACAAAAAAATCCCTTTATTTTTAATTTTTAATGTGGTATACTGCCCATAATCACTTTTCCTACGGAGGAACAACCTATGGCACAAAAAGGTAATCTTATGATCTACCGTCCCGATATAAAGGTGCTCGATGCAACCATTCGGGATGGCGGTCTTGTAAATAATTTCTTTTTTACGGATGATTTTGTAAAAGCATTGTACGAAGCAAATATAAAGGCCGGCGTGGACTATATGGAGTTCGGCTACAAGGCTTCAAAGGATCTGTTTGATGAAAAGGCTTACGGCAAGTGGAAGTTTTGCGAAGAGGCGGATCTCCGCGCTATCGTAGGCGATAATAACACCGATCTTAAGATATCCGTAATGGCGGATGTAGGCAGAACCGATTATAAGCGGGACATTATCGATAAAAAAGACAGCGTTATCGATATGATCCGCGTAGCCACCTATATCAACACCATTCCCGCCGCTATCGAAATGGTTGAATATTGCCATAACAAGGGTTACGAAACCTGCGTAAACATTATGGCTGTTTCCACGGCAGACTCCAAGGACGTAGAGCAGGCGTTGGAAATGCTGGGCAAGTGCTCGGTGGACGTTATTTATCTTGTGGATAGCTACGGTTCACTTTATCCCGAGCAGGTACGCGAGCTTACCGAGTTGTATTGCTCCTTTGGTGAAAAGTACGGCAAAAAGATCGGTATGCACGCCCATAACAACCAGCAGATGGCGTTTGCCAACACCGTTGAATCCGTAGCTTTCGGCGCAAGTTATCTTGATGCTACTATGATGGGTATGGGCAGAGGAGCAGGCAACTGTATACTTGAGGGTATACTGGGCTTCTTGCGCAATCCCCGCTATAACGTTGTATACGTACTGAAGTTTATTCAGGAGTATATGCTTCCTCTTAAGGCGCAGGGACTTGTGTGGGGATATGAAATTCCCTATCTTCTCACGGGTATGCTCAACCGCCATCCCGGTCCCGCTATCGATAAGATAAAAACAGAGGATAAGGATTACGTCGGCTTCTACCATATCCTCTGGGACAGAGAAAACTAAAAAACACCCCATGAAAGGTTTTTAGGCGAGTAGGGGCGATTCACGAATCGCCCGCAACGGACGTAACAAATATATTAAAAACGCTTTCTCGGGGACCCCGAAAAAAGTCACCCCTAAAAACTCACAAAAAACGCCGTTTTTAAGTACCGCAACCTAAAGTTGCGGTATTGCTATGTAAAGACGGTTGCAAAAAGTGGGCTCCTGTTGTAAAATAAACCTGTAATTAATGACCGACATACGTCAAGGAGGAATATTTATGACAAACGGCGAAGCGCTTGGAAACAAGCTATATGAATTAAGAAAGCAAGCGGGCTTATCACAGGAAGCCTTTGCAGAAAAGCTGGGCGTATCCCGTCAGGCAGTTTCTAAATGGGAATGCGGAGCATCCCTGCCCGATACTGATAATCTTATAACCATAGCAAATCTTTATAACATTTCTTTGGATGAGCTTATCGGCAGACCTGCCCCTAACAAAGCAGAGAAAGCGGATACCGAAGAAAATGAAGATAAATACGAGGACGAAGACGATAAGGAAGACGCAGAGGCGGAAGCTTACTACAGCGATGACGGCACGCCTGCGGATACAAAGCGTAAGACTCTGCGTGCTTTACACGCACTTCCGTATCCTATTTTTGCAACGGTGGTTTTTCTCCTTTGGGGATTTCTTTTGGACGGATGGTATATCTCCTGGACTGTGTTTATCACCATACCCGTATACTATTCCGTGCTCGATTGCGTGCGTACTAAGAAATTTTCTCATTTTGCATACCCTGTATTCGTTACGTTTTTATACTGCATCATCGGCATGCAATGGGACTTGTGGCATCCTTACTGGATACTGTTCGTTACCATTCCCATTTATTACGCAATCGCATCTGCTATAGATAAAAAATAAAACATACACGGCGGGATCTTTTCCCGCCGTTAATATTTTTCGGGATGTTGCATTTTTCATAAAACCATAGTATAATATTTACAATATCAGGAAAAGAGAAGATGACCTATGAGCAGCATTGTAAAAAAACAAACCTTTGACGAAGAGCGCGCTTTTTACGGAAGCACCTCTCTTACCGTGTCCGAGTGTTCCTTTGACGGACCTGCGGACGGGGAAAGCGCCTTTAAGGAATGTAAAATAATCAACGTGGATAACTGCTTTTTTAATCTCCGCTATCCTTTCTGGCACGTAGACGGACTTAAAATATCCCACAGCGAGCTTACGCCTCTTTGCCGTGCGGCACTTTGGTATACAAACGGCGCAGAGATCGGCAATACCAAGCTTCATGGAATAAAGGCTTTGCGCGAATGCTCGGATATAACTATGTACGGTTGCGACGTAATTTCCGCAGAATTCGGCTGGTTTGTAAACGGTATTGAAATGACCGATTGCAAGGTAGAGGGCGAGTATTTTATGCTTCGCTCAAACAAGCTTAATTTTAGCGGCGTTACCCTAAACGGCAAATATTCCTTCCAGTACATAGAAGATTCCGTTTTCGAAAACTGCGTTTTCAACACCAAGGATGCTTTCTGGCACGCAAAGAACGTGGTAGTGCGGGACAGCGTTATAAAAGGCGAATATCTCGCTTGGTATTGCGAAAACGTAACCTTTGAAAACTGTGAGATCATCGGTACACAGCCTCTCTGCTATTGCAAGGGCTTAAAGCTCATAAACTGCGAAATGACAGATTGCGACCTTTCCTTCGAAAAATCCGAAGTCGAGGCTACCGTAACCACCCCTGTTATAAGTATTAAAAACCCCCGCTCGGGCACTATTTATGTTCCCGAGTGCGGTGAACTTATTTTTGATGACCCCGAAGCAAGCGGAAAGGTTATTATCAGATAACAAGTACATTTAGATTGAGATATACGGAAGGCGGCTTTTTTATGACACGTGCCGACGCATATTATCAACTATTGTTGCTTAAATGCGGCTATAAAGAGCAGTTCGACACTTGGTTCAATAACCTTCTTGAAACCGAAGATCCTCTAAGCGAAGAAACTATGGGGCTTATAGGAAAAGGAAACGATATAAACGCTTTGATCTCTTATCTGGAGCAAATAAGCGGTGAAGATCGTGATGAACCTGAAGCCTGCCGTCGTATACGGCTGTTTCTCCGCAGTGAATATTCTGCGGGAAGACTGGCAAATGCCCGTTGTGCCGAGATAATGTATACTGTTTCTGTGTATAATAGCGGCTTTGATGACCCCATATGGCAGGATATGTATTATCTTACAAGTGTGTACGATTACGCAGAGATAGGCGTATGTACTATGCAGAATTTTGAAGAATTGCTTACTCGCTATTTTGAAACCGGCGAATATCTGAACTTGTTAAATCAATAGTATAGCGTAAATTTTACCGTATTTTAATAATAACGTATCATATCATTCAAATTTATGGTATAATATGTTAAAGCGAATTATTAACGTGTGAAAGGAGATAATTTATGAGAATATGTGTTTTTGGCGCGGCATCGCCTACAATAGACCCCGAATATATGGAAAAGGTAGAGGCTTTGGGCAAGGAAATGGCTTTGCGCGGACACTCTCTCGTTTTCGGCGGCGGCGGTAACGGACTTATGGGCGCGGCTGCAAGAGGAGTAAAAAGCGCAGGCGGATATATTCTGGGCGTTATTCCCGAATTTTTCGGGGAAGAGAACGTTGAGGTAATATACCCTCATTGCGATAAGCTGATCGAGCCCGAAACAATGCGTCAGCGCAAACAGATTATGGAAGATAATTCGGATGCGTTTATAGTTGTTCCCGGCGGTATCGGCACATTTGAGGAGTTTTTTGAAATCCTCACTCTCAAACAGCTTTGCCGACACAATAAGCCCATAGCAATCTACAACGTGAAAAATTATTATTCGGAGCTTAACACTTTGATGGAAACGGCTATCGAAAAGAATTTCGTGCACGCAAACTGCAGAACACTTTATACGGTAACCGACGATGTGCAAAAGCTGTTTGAGTATATCGAAGCTCCCGTAAGCAACGATTTTTCCGTGAATGAATTAAAAGAGGGCTGATTAATAATACTTCAATTAAAGGAGTCTGTGCAAGCAGACTCCTTTTTTGTATGTTACACACAAAAACATATACCCAAAAATGTGCAATATGTAGAAACGCAAAACAATCTTATGATTTCTATTGACAATCACGTGACCGTGTGTTACAATCAAACCGTACCAAGAAGAAACCGCACAGGAGGTAAAAAATATGGCAGGAACATTCCCGGGAACTACCATAGAGGTCAGCGCCCTTACCAAAGGAAGCTCCAAAGCTTTGTTTGACGGTATTTTTGCGGCGGGGGGAATAACACTCTCCCAGGTTTCCGTTATGACGGGACTTGAGCCGCACGTTATACAAAATTGGGTGAAACGAGGTTTCCTCACCTCACCTGTAAAGAGGCTGTATTCACGCCAGCAGTTAGCGCGTATCATTATTATAAATATGCTTCGTGATTCCTTGCATATCGAACGCATCTGCGGACTTATACGGATAATCGGAGGGGAGCTTGATAATCCCGATGATGATCTTATAAGCGATAACGAGCTGTATCACCGATACGTTGATATGCTGGCTGATACGCGGCTGGATATTATTGATGAGGCTACGATTCTTCGCGCCGCGGAAACCGCAGCCGAGGGCTTTACGGAGCGTGCGCCGGGCGAAAAGAAAAAGCTTTGCAAGCTTTTGGTAGTAATGTTTTATGCTCACGGTGCTTCCCGTATGCGGGATAAATCAATTGAGCTGCTCTCAACCTTAAATTAAAATTAATGAATATAAACAGTAAGAAAGGAAAAGCGTTATGGCTATTATTGAATGGTGGAATTCCCTTAGCTTGGTGGCGCAAATATTCTATTGCATAGCAGTTCCCTCTACTCTCGTTCTCCTTGTCCAGACGATACTTATGTTTATCGGTATGGGCAACGATGCGGATGCAGACGGAGCAGACACAGACGTATCCGACGATGCAGGCGATGTTGATGCAGATACGGACGTTGACGACGGCGGATTTGACGAGGACTTAGACCCCAACGGTCTTGACGGACTCCGTATATTTACCGTAAGAGGCGTTATAGCGTTTCTGGTAATATTCGGCTGGATGGGTGCTCTGCTGGAATCTATGAACGTCGCACTGTGGATCAACCTTCCCATATCTTCTCTCTGCGGCTTTGCAATGATGGTTACACTTGCTTTTATATTCAAAGCGATAATGCAGCTTAGAAGCGACGGAACCATCGACATCCGCAATGCCGTAGGCACTGCAGGCAAAGTACATCTTACCGTTCCTCCTTCCAGAATGGGCGAGGGTAAGGTACACATACTGCTTCAGGGCTCTTACGTAGAGCGGGATGCCGTTACCGATGAACCCGATCCTATCCCCACCGGAAGCGAAGTGGTGGTCGTCCGTGTAAGCGGTGAAACCACTCTTGTTGTAAGAAAAAAGTAAAAAACAAAAATAAAAAACAAAAAAATAAATTTTTTCGGAGGAAAATTATGAACCCTATTATCATTGTTTTGATTTGCGCAGTAGTGCTCATCTTAATGTCCTTTGTACTCTGGCTCTTTTCCAGATACAAGAGGTGCCCTTCCGATAAGATCATGGTTATCTACGGTCGTATCGGCAAAAACAAGGACGGCACCAACCGCAGCTCCAAGTGTATTCACGGCGGCGCTCAGTTCGTATGGCCCGTGATCCAGTCCTATTCTTACCTGGACCTTACGCCTATCTCCATTCAGGTAGACCTTAAGAACGCACTTTCCAGACAGAATATCCGTATTGACGTTCCTTCCAGATTTACCGTTGGTATCTCTACCGAAAGCGGTGTAATGCAGAACGCTGCAGAGCGTTTGCTTGGACTTCAGCTTTCCGAAATTCAGGAACTTTCAAAGGATATCATCTTCGGTCAGCTCCGTCTGGTTATCGCTACCATGGATATCGAAGAGATCAACACCGACCGTGATAAATTCCTCGCAGCAGTTTCCTCTAACGTGGAAACCGAGCTTAAAAAGATCGGTCTTCGTCTTATAAACGTTAACGTAACCGACATAAGCGATGAATCCGGATACATTGCAGCACTTGGTAAAGAAGCGGCTGCAAAGGCTATCAACGATGCAAAGAAGAGCGTTGCAGAGCAGGATAGAGAAGGTTCTATCGGTGAAGCAAACGCAAAGATGGAACAGCGTATCAAGGTTTCCGAAGCAGACTCTATCGCTATCCAGGGTGAAAACGAAGCCAAGATGAAGATCGCAATGTCCGATGCGGCTCTTAAAGAAAAGCAGGCAGAGGCAATGAAGATCGCTACCACCGCAGAAAAGATTCAGGAAGCAAAGGCTCTGGAAGAATCCTATGCAGCACAGCAAGCAGCAGAAGAAGCCCGCCGTGCAAAAGAGCAGGCTACTCTGGAAGCAGACATAATCGTACGCGCAGAAGCAAAGAAGAAAGAGATCGAGCTGGAAGCAGAAGCAGAAGCAGAAAGACTCCGCAGAAAAGCAAAGGGTGAAGCAGACGCTATCTACGCAAAGATGGAAGCAGAAGCACGCGGTCTGGAAGAGATCCTTAAAAAGCAGGCCGCAGGTTTTGCAGAAATCGTTAAATCCGCAGGCGGCGATGCCGAAGCGGCACTCAAGCTCCTTATTGCAGATAAGCTTGAAGACCTTATGCGTGTTCAGGTTGACGCTGTTAAGGGCATTAAGATCGATAAGGTTACCGTTTGGGACGGCGGTCAGGGCGGCGACGGCAAGACCGCAACTGCAAACTTTATCTCCGGTATGATGAAATCCGTTCCCCCTCTTGATGAGGTGTTCGCAATGGCAGGTATGCAGCTTCCCCCCATTCTCGGCAAAAAGCTTGATGAAGCGGGAATAGAAACCACAGCCGTTGAATAATTGATCACCCCGCCCGCAGGGGCACCAACCACAATATATGCGGCACCGCCAAACCGCCGTGTATATACTCCGACTCCGAAGGGCTTGCTCAAACGCAGCAGCCCTTTGGGGAAGATAAAGAAAGGTATTTTTTTAAAAATGGCAAACTATAAATATCAATACAATGAGGAACCCGCCCTTCCGCCTCCCGAAGAGGTGAAGGAATATAAGCATTATACCGTTTACCCCAATAACGTGTTGATAATGGGTATATTTTCCCTTCTTTTCTCCGGCTTGATAGGACTCGTTCTTGCTTTGTGGACCCTTCAGAAAGAGAGGATCTACCGTCGTGAGCGCGATGGTGAAACCTGCACCAAGGTAAAGATCGGCAAAGTTTTGGCTATTATAAGCCTTGTTATGCTGGGTGTATCGGTTGTATTTTCGCTCGTGTATTACATCGCCATACTCGTTATCAACGTTATGTATGCACCCGAAGAGGTTTCTCAGGTCTTTGCGCATTTCTATTCCTTTATATAACAGATTTTGAGGCGGTTTTAAAATGTACGATATAACAGATAAACAAATAATAGATGAACGTGCAGGCGGAATATCGGCAACACTTATATGCTCCGTAACCGCACTTATTTCGGCTTGGGGCGTGTTTCAGTTAATACGCAATATTTTCACCTATGAGCCCGCCGAGCATGCCTCGCCTCTCGCTGTTAAGCTTGCATACGCATTCTTTATCGTTTCCGCGTTGCTTTTTGCTTTCGCTTGCTTTGTGTTAGCCTACAACGCCTTCTATTGTGCCAAAGACGCATTGTGCGTGTACGTTTTCGATCAGTTGGGCGTAAGCCGTATTTCTCCCTTCCGCACAAAATTTATTGCCTGGGAAGACGTTAAGGATTACGGAATTTCTTTCGAGTATACCCGCCGTTCAAGACATTTTTTCATTGATATAGGCAAATCCTATACCTTTTACGTTTCGGACAAAGTGTGTCCCCAAAAGAATTACAGCAAAAAAGATCTTTCCGGCGCATTTTTCAGACTTTCATTCAGTCTGGGATATCAAAAAAATATGGGCTATTTTGAAGCCCGCAGACAAGGCGAATACGAGCGCCAGATGCTTGCCTTTTGCGCAGAACATACGGATGTGGAGCCCTTTATCGCATCAAACGCCACGGGACTTCTCGATCCCGTTCTTGAAAGCCCCTCAGATAAATTAAAAGAGAAATTCCGCCCGAAAAAATAAGAGGTGTTCTTTATGCTTCTTCCCGAATCCTTAAGATCGCTCCGTACAAAAAACTTTGTAAAACGGTTTTTACTGTGCATACTTTTGTTTTCCGTCATAACCGCTTTGGTGTATTATTATCGGGAAACCATATTTTCCTATGAGCTTATCCCGCCTTTCGCTATAGCGTGTATAGGTATTGCAGTATATTCCGTGCCGTTCGGTGTATCGGGAATACCTCTCACCTTGTTTGATTCAAATTGGGAAGGCGTTATCACGGCAATAGATATTAAAACCAATACGGATTCATATTTCGTCGGCGGCAAGCCCGGCAGTTATCAGAGAAACAATATCGTGCTTACCATCCAAAGGAAAAACGGAAAAACTGTTAAGCACACTGCAAAATCCTTGGGCGTAAAAGAACGGATGGGTATAACCTCTACTCTTATGGGAAGCGTACACAACGTAGCTACCGGCAAAATAGAAAACCACGTCGATGAATTTTCCGTTGGCGACAAGGTATATCACTTTTACGGCTTTAAATATAATTTTTACGTTCACGAGCCCCAGGGCGAGCACAGACATTGTATCGTATGCGGCACCTCAAATAATTTTCACAGCAGAACCTGCTGGAACTGCCGCAGCGAACTGGTCAAGCATAAGCTGACGTACGGTAATAAAAAATAGATCACAAATATATGGAGGTAATAAAAATGCGCAAGAACTTTACTTTGTTTTTACTTATTATAGCGGTAGTACTGTCTTTCGTTGCCTGCGATACGGAAGAAACTTCGGAGATTTCAGCCAATATGGAATCTGCAAATTCAACCGATATCAGCGCCGCCGAAAGCGCTGCGCCTGAAACCATGATCAAATTCGATGATATAATCAAAGCCCTTGATTATAAAGAATTTTATGCACAAGAATATGATGCCGATATGATAGCATCGGTATGCGAGAATATCGCCGGAAGCGGGCTTGAACTTAACGGTGATGTTACAAGGATAGTTCACATTACAGATCAGAGCGTACCGAAGGACGATCCTGCTTCTTTTGGCTGGGCATATATATACGAGTTTTCTGAAGAAACTGATGCTATTGCCTTTGAGGAAGATCGCAGGGAGTTTGTTAATTCAACCGAAGAAGACGGCGCGTGCCTCCGTTACGGTCGTATAGTCGTTTTCGGAACCGCGCAAATGATATCCTTTATAGAAAAATAAAAATTCCGCCCGAAAAAACAAGCAGGTGTGTAAGGAGTCATATGGTATGGCAAACGTTATTATTAACAAGTCAGTCGAAAAATGTATTGATACTGCCAAGAATTTTGAACGGTCGGAAATCTTTTACCGCTTTGAATTCGAACCCTTGGATACCCACAGATTTCGGTTTGCCCAAGTTCCCAGAGATATAATGGAAGGCCGTTACGTGGAATTGGAGTTTTCGCCAAAGCCCGCAAAATTTGCCCCCCGAATAGAATTTACCCTTGAACCGTTAACGAACGGTTCTTGTTCAATGCAGGTAAAATACTCGTTTTGGAAAGGACTTATTACGTTTTATCTTACGCGCGGTCTTATGATGGTGTTAATAGTTATTTTGCTTGGCTTGGTTACCGACGGACCTTTATGGTGGGTCATCGCCGGTGTGGCATTATCAATAGCGCATACAGGCATTATCGGCGCTTTTATGCACATAGATAAAAGGTGCTTTGTTAAAAAGCTTATACACAGATTAAATGAAACATAAAGCCGTTGTCCTTTGACAACGGCTTGAATTTTGTCGGGGTCCCCAAAAATCCGTAGGATTTTAGGGGTGATTTGCTTTTTTAAAGGTATGAGCGTATATCCACGGCGAGTCTTTCCTCCAGGTTTATAAGGCGTTTTGTAATATCCTTTGAAACCTCGTCCGCCGCTTTATATTGGTTAAGATATTTGTTTAAGGACTTAACGCCCATATTGCAACCGTCGGTTATAAGGCCTGCGATAGTTTTGTCGTTTTCTTTAAGACCCAGCTTGAATTCCGTTTTCAGCATAGACATTCCCTTTGCGATAGGGGAAGGGTCTTTTCCTTCGTCCTCGTATTTGTCCAAAAGCTGCTGCAGCTCGTCATCAAGCTCATCGTGCTCTTCCTTGCAATCGGATAAATATTTCCACAAGGTATCGTCCTTAACGTAATCCAAAACGCTCTCTATGGAGCTTACGCCCATTTTGACCCCCGCATCACATTCGCGGAGCAGCTTTATAGTATCTTGCTCTATCATTATCTGTGTATCCTTTCTTGCTTATTTAAAAAAAGTATTCCCTTTTTTTATTTGTTATTTCTGCATAAAGCGGAAATTTTTCTCTTTTATTTTGCTATGAAATATGTTATAATTAAATGGAATATGCGAAAGGCGGTCGGAAAACGAATGGCTAAGTTATATTATAAGTACGGAGCGATGGGCTCATCCAAAACAGCGCAGGCGCTTATAGCGAAATTCAATTACGAGGAGCGTAATATGCGTGTCTGGCTTATCAAGCCGGATATTGATGATAGGGACGGAAAAAATCTTGTCCGCTCCCGCATAGGACTTGAAGCGGAATGTGAAACTATTTCCAAAGATGACGATATATACGAGCTTTTTATAAAATATCATTCCGATGCGGACGTAGTCATTTCCGATGAATGTCAGTTTTTCACCGAAGCGCATATCGACCAATTAAGGCGAATTGTAGACGAATGTAACGTAGCGGTTATGTGTTACGGCTTGCGCGGGGATTTTCTTGCACACCTTTTTACGGGAAGTAAACGCCTTTTCGAGCTGGCGGATTCCATTGCGGAGATCAAGACGGTATGCTCCTGCGGCTCAAAGGCGATAATAAACGCCCGTATTGATGAGAATAATAATATCGTTACCGAGGGTGAGCAGGTGCTCCTCGGCAGTAACGACAGATATATCGCAATGTGCCATAAATGCTGGAAAGAAAAAATAAAAAATCAAAAAGAGGTTAAATAATATGCAGCTTTCGGATATACTTAAAAAATGCGATCACACCCTCCTTGCCCAGACAGCGACTTGGGAAGAGATAAAAGCTGTCTGCGATGACGGGATTAAATATTCCACTGCCTCCGTTTGTATTCCCGCCGCATACGTTAAGCAGGCAAAGGAATATGTGGGCGAAAAATTAAAAATATGCACCGTTATCGGATTCCCCAACGGTTATACCACCACGGCGGCAAAGGTATTTGAGTGTGCAGACGCTCTTTCAAACGGCGCAGACGAAATAGATACGGTTATAAATATCGGATTTTTGAAATCCCAAAGATACGATGATATCCTCTTTGAGCTTACCGAGCTTAAAAAGACGTGCGGAGATAAGATATTAAAGGTAATTATCGAAACCTGTCTTCTTACAGAGGAAGAAAAGATAAAAATGTGCCATATCGTTACCGAATCCGGCGCAGATTATATCAAAACCTCTACCGGCTTTTCCAAGGGCGGTGCCACCAAGGAGGACGTGGCGCTGTTTGCAAAGCATATCGGAAAAGGTGTGCGCATAAAGGCGGCAGGCGGCATATCCTCGCTGGAGGATGCAGAGGAGTTTATCGCCTTGGGGGCTGACCGTCTTGGTACCAGCCGAATTGTAAAAATAGCAAAAAATCTTGCCGATGACGGCAGTTATTGATAAAAAGGAGATATGTATTATGAGTCAGCATACACCTCACATTAAAGCAACCTCGGCAGATTTCGCAAAGACCGTGCTTATGCCCGGCGATCCCCTGCGCTCCAAATTCGTTGCGGAAACCTTTTTGGATAACGCCGTACTGGTAAACAACGTAAGAGGAATTCAAGGATATACCGGTACATACAACGGCGTGCCCGTGTCTGTAATGGCAAGCGGTATGGGAATGCCCTCTATCGGCATTTATTCCTACGAGCTGTTCAACTTTTTCGGTGTGGAGAATATTATCCGTATCGGCTCAGCAGGAGGGCTTGCAGATCAGGTTCAACTTCGTGATATTATTATCGGTATGGGTGCTTGCACCAACTCCTCTTATCAGGAGCAATACGGTCTTGGCGGTAACTTTGCACCTATTGCAGATTATTCTCTTTTACGTAAAACCGTTGAAGAAGCGGAAAAGCTGGGTGTAAGATACCACGTTGGAAATATGCTTTCTTCCGATGTGTTCTATAACGCAAACCCCGCGTTTAACGATGGATGGTATAAAATGGGTGTTCTCGGCGTGGAAATGGAAGCCGCCGCTTTGTATATGAACGCTGCCGCCGCAGGCAAGCGCGCTCTTGCAATTTGTACTGTTTCCGATCATATTCTCCGTGGCGAGGCGTTGGATGCGGATGCAAGACAAAGCACTTTTACGGATATGATGACAATTGCTCTTAACGTTGCAACTTCACTTTGAGGAAAATAAATGAAACGTGTATTTTTAATCGTTCTGGATTCTTTTGGAATAGGCGCCGCCCCTGATGCCGCCGATTTCGGCGATGCGGGCGCAAACACCGTTTTAAGCGTTTGGAACACGGGAATACTGAATATACCCAATCTTACGTCCCTCGGTCTTGGAAATATCGACGGAGTGGACTGCATTCCTTCCGTGGTTTCGCCTCTTGCTTCCGTGGCAAAGCTTAAGGAACTCAGCAAGGGCAAGGACACCACCACGGGACATTGGGAGATAGCAGGTATAGTTTCGGATAAAGCTATGCCCACCTATCCCGATGGATTTCCCGCAAGCGTTATAAAGGAATTTGAGGAAAAAACAGGCTACGGCACCCTTTGCAACAAGCCTTATTCGGGCACGGAGGTTGTCCGTGATTACGGGGATGAGCATTTGCGTACGGGAAAGCTTATCGTCTACACCTCGGCAGACAGCGTGTTCCAGATAGCCGCCCACGAGGAAATGGTTCCTCTTTCAGAACTGTACCGCATTTGCGGAATTGCCCGTGAAATTTTAACGGGCGACCACGGCGTGGGACGGGTTATTGCGCGTCCGTTTACGGGTACTTCTTCCGCATACACCAGAACCGCAAACAGACGGGACTTTTCCCTTAAGCCTCCTCACGGCAATATGAACGAAACCCTTAAAGAAAGGGGATTTGACGTTATCGGCGTAGGCAAGATAAACGATATTTTCGCAGGCTCGGGCATAACCGAAACCTATCCCACTCACAGCAATAAAGAGGGGATGGAGATCACATCCCAAATCGCCGAAAAAGACTTTTCGGGGCTGTGCTTTGTAAACCTCGTGGATTTCGATATGCTTTACGGACATCGTCAGGATGCCGTAGGATATGCACGTGCGTTAAACGAATTTGATATTTGGCTCGGCGGATTTATGAAGAATATGCAAAAGGATGATATGCTTATCATCACCGCGGACCACGGATGCGATCCTTCCGATAACAGCACAGACCACACCCGTGAATACGTTCCTCTGCTGGTATACGGTAACAGAATTGTTCCCGAAAACAAAGGCGTTATCGAAGGATTTACGGTTATACGGGATACCGTTATCAAATATCTGCTTGGTGAATAATATGGAAAACACAGTATATAAAGATTTAATTCAAAAGGCTATCTCGGCAAGAGAAAAAAGCTACAGCCCGTATTCGTCTTTTGCCGTAGGCGCGGCGTTGCTTACTGTCGAGGGAAAGGTATATACGGGCGCAAATATTGAATCCGCCTCGTTTTCTCCCACAGTTTGCGCAGAGAGAGTGGCGTTTTTCACCGCCGTTCATAACGGAGAAAACCGCTTTAAGGCTATTGCGGTTGTGGGCGGAAAGCAGGAAAATGGCGTAACCGAGTTTTGCGCGCCCTGCGGAGTATGCAGGCAGGTAATGGCGGAGTTTTGCGGGAAGGATTTTGAAATTATTTTGTTTGACGGAAAAACAGAGAAGATAATAACTCTTGAAAACCTGCTTCCCGAAGCGTTTACAAAAGATAACGTGGATTAAAAGAGAGGAGTAACTATGGCTATCAGAATGTACGACCTTATCGAAAAGAAAAAGAGAGGCTTATCTCTTACCCGTGATGAGCTTTTCGAAATGGTTAACACATATACTCGGGGTGATATTCCCGATTACCAGATGTCCGCTTGGCTGATGGCGGTGTACTTCAATTCAATGACGGACGAAGAAATATTCGACCTCACGGAGGCAATGGCACTTTCGGGCGACACGGTAGATCTTTCCGTTTTCGGCGACCGCAGTGTGGATAAGCATTCCACCGGCGGAGTAGGGGATAAAACCACCCTTATCGTCGCACCTATCGTTGCCGCTTGCGGAGGCATAGTTGCAAAAATGAGCGGTCGGGGATTGGGTCACACCGGCGGAACGGTGGATAAACTGGAATCCTTTGATGGATTTCATACCACCCTTTCTCCCAAGCAGTTTATTGATCAGGTGCAGGATATAGGGCTTGCCGTTATTGGTCAAAGCGGAAATCTCGCCCCTGCGGATAAAAAAATATACGCTCTGCGGGACGTTACCGCTACGGTGGATACCATACCGCTCATCGCCTCTTCTATAATGAGCAAAAAGCTCGCCGCAGGCACACGTTCTATCGTTCTGGACGTTAAATGCGGAAGCGGTGCCTTTATGCGTGAAAAGGCAGACGCCATCCGTCTTGCGGAGATGATGGTAAAAATAGGCGTATCCCACGGCAGAAACATTGCCGCCGTTATTACGGATATGAACAGACCTTTGGGCAACGCTATCGGCAATCTGCTTGAGGTAAGCGAGGCTGTGGAGGTTTTGAAGGGCGGCGGACCTGATGATCTGCGTGAAATTTGCGTTACTCTTGCATCTCTTATGGTAAGCTTTTCCTGCAAGTGCGGCATAGAAGAAGCCAAAAGCAACGTTCTTTCCGTTCTTGAAAGCGGTGAAGCATTTGAACGGTTTTGCCGTTGGATATCCTGTCAGGGCGGAAATATAGAATACGCCCGCAATCCGTCCCTTATGGGTCAGTCAGAATATACCCGTGATATTATTTCGGAAACGGACGGATATATTGTGGGCTGTAACGCGGAGATGATCGGAACTGCCGCAATGCTTTTGGGCGCAGGCAGAGAAAAAGCAGACGATGTTATTGATCCCAAAGCCGGAATAATGCTTTATAAAAAGACGGGCGACAAGGTGAAAAAGGGCGATATTATCGCACGGCTGTATACCGAACGGAAGCATACGTTGGAGGTATCGGAGCGTACCCTTGTGGCCGCGTTAACCTTTGGAAATGTAAAACCCGAAGAAGAGCCGCTTATATATAAGGTGATCGGCATATAACCCCATTTTAACCAAAAAGGGAGGTAAACAAATGTCTAAATATGAGGTCCTCTCAGCAGAGGTTTCCGCAAAAATAGAAGAAGCCAACCGTACCGGAAATTATCCGGATACCGCTTTTAAAAACAAGGACGTTGTGTTGCGTCAAAAACGAGATCGAGATGTGCCTACGGTTTGGCGTCCTACCTTCGCTCACGATATCGACCGTATAATGTATTGTCCCTATTACAACCGTTATACCGATAAGACTCAGGTGTTCTCTCTTTGGAAAAACGATGATATCACCCGCAGAAGTCTGCACGTTCAGTTGGTTTCCAGAATTTCCCGCACTATCGGCGCGGCGCTTCATCTTAATCTTGATCTTATCGAAGCTATCTCTCTGGGACATGATATCGGTCATACACCTTTCGGTCATACGGGAGAAAAATTTCTTGATGAACTGTCTTTTGGTCATACGGGACGGCACTTTTACCACAACATACACTCCGTCCGCGTGCTGGACGGAATATTCCCTCTTAACCTCAGCCTGCAGACACTTAACGGTATAGCCGCCCACAACGGTGAGATCGAGTGCGAGGAATATTATCCTCAGCCTGTGAACGGTTTTGATGAGTTTGATGACATTATTGAAAAATGCTATACAGACCCCGCCGTTGCAAAATCAATAATGCCTTCAACGTTAGAGGGCGCGGTGGTGCGTCTTTCGGACATTATCGCATATCTTGGTAAGGACAGACAGGATGCAAGAATAATCAATCCCGCAGAGGATATACCCTTTGACGATTGTATCGGCTCTGCAAATTCCGAGATAATCAATAATCTCGTGGTAAACGTTATTGAAAACAGCTACGGAAAGCCATATATAAAGCTGGACGAGGAGCATTTCAACGCTCTGAGAAAGTACAAAATGGAAAACTATAAGCTTATATATAACCGCGCCGCTCTGGACGATAAGTTCGAAGCCAGCGTAAAGCCTATGATGGAGGAAATATACTGTCAGCTTCTTGACGATCTCAAGCAAAATAATCGCTTGTCCCCCGTATTTACCCACCATATAGATTACGTTAATTCTTCTTACCGCCACAAGCGGGATATTCCCTATGAGAATTCCGATCATCATCAGATCATAGTGGATTATATCGCCAGTATGACTGACGATTATTTCATAAGCCTACATCACTATCTGTTCCCCGAAAGCAAGTTGCAGGTAGAATACAAAGGATATTTCGATAAATAACCCTGCCTTGAAAGGAAAAACACTTTTTATGTTTCAAAAAATAATCCAACTTATAGAAAAATATCCCACTGTTATTATTCACCGCCATTCAAAGCCTGACGGTGATGCTTTGGGCAGCCAGATGGGACTTAAATATATTATAAAAGAAACCTATCCCGAAAAGCAGGTTTACGTTGTAGGCGATATGACACCCCGTTATTCCTTTATTGCGGACGGGGATATGGATACCATAGATGACAGCGCGTACGAAAACGCCCTTGCTATCATTCTTGATTCTGCTACGCCTGCCCTTGTCAGCGATGACCGCTATTCCAAAGCCGCCGCCACCGCACGGCTGGACCATCATATATTCGTGCAAAAGTTTGCGGACGAAGAGGTGGTTGATACTTCCTTCGAAAGCTGCTGCGGACTTATTGCGTGTATGGCGAAAACCGCAGGTCTGCAGGTTTCTTCTCAAGCGGCAAAAGCCTTGTATACGGGTATGATCACCGATTCGGGCAGATTCAGATATGACAGCACCAATGCCCAGACCTTTGAAATGGCGTCATTCCTCATTTCCAAAGGATTCGATGCCAACGATATATACAGCAATCTGTATTCGGACGAGCTTTCATCCGTTCAACTGCGAGCCCGCTTTACGTTGAAGATCAACGTAACCGCAAACGGAGTAGGGTATATATACAATACGCTTGATGAAGTTGCCTCCTGCGGTGCGGATACCTTTACCGTATCCCGCGGAATGGTTGGCGTTATGTCGGATATTAAAGGTATACATAGCTGGGTGAATTTCACGGAAACCGAAAACGGCGTTTTGTGTGAAATACGCTCAAATAAATATAATATCAATCCTATTGCCGTTAAATACGGCGGCGGCGGACACCAAAAGGCAAGCGGCGCAACCTTAAAGGATAAAGACGAGGCTATGCAGCTTTTGGCAGATCTTAACGCTATGGGAGAATAATATGAAGTATGAACAAATGAAAGCGGTGCTTGACACCATAAAGGCGTACGACCGCATAATAATATTCCGCCACAAGATGCCGGATGGAGATGCTATCGGCTCTTCCAAGGGATTGCACAGAATACTTAAATTGTCTTTTCCCGAAAAGGAGATATATCTTCTCAATTCCGATTATTCGTCCCACCTTGCCTTTTTGGGCGGCGAGGACGAGCCTATTCCCGATGAAATGTATAAAGACGCCTTGGGAATAGTGGTGGATACCGCAACTGCGGCGCGTATCTCCAACAAAAAGTTTTCGCTGTGCAAGAGTATCGTAAAAATAGACCACCACATTCCCGTAGAATCTTACGGGGACGTGGAATGGATAATGGAGGATTACTCTTCCTCCTGCGAAATGATCGCGGAGTTTTACAGTGTCTTCAAGGACGAATTGAAGATAGACGCTCAGGCGGCCACTTACATCTACTGCGGAATGGTTACGGATTCGGGACGGTTTAAGTATCGCTCCGTTTCGGGAGATACACTTCGTCTTGCGGCAATGCTTATAGACCTTGGTATAGACCTTGATACCCTGTATGCAAATCTGTATATGAAGGAATACCACACCCTTAAATTCCGTTCTTATGTATACGATAAGATGAAAATATCCGAAAACGGCGTGGTTTATATTTACGTTGATAAAAAGACCCGCGAAAAATACGGACTTTCCATTGAGGATGCGTCCGCTTGCGTAGGATATATCGATAATATTAAAAACAGCCTTATATGGCTGGCGTTTATTGAAACCGAGGATAATATCCGCGTCCGTCTTCGCTCCCGTTTCGTTACGGTAAGCGAGCTGGCGGAAAAATACGGCGGCGGCGGACACGCCTGCGCCGCAGGAGCAAACGTGAAAAATACCGCGCAAATGCGTCGTCTTGTTAAGGATGCGGACGAGTTGCTCAAAAAATACAAACAAGAAAACGAGGGATGGCTATGAGAATTCTTATAACCAACGATGACGGAATCGAATCTCCCATACTGCCCGTCTTGGCAAATTGGGCAAAGCAGTTCGGGGAGGTAACTCTTGTCGCACCCAAAACAGAGCAAAGCGCAAAAAGCCAGAGCATAGATTTCCGCAACCGTATAGAGGTTAAAAAAGTGAATCTTGTTGACGGCGTAGAGTGCTACAGCGTGGCATCTACCCCCGCAGACTGCGTGCGGTTCGCCGTTACGGGACTTAAGGGAAAATACGATTTCCTCATTTCGGGAGTTAACAGAGGATATAATCTTGGCTGGGACGTATCTTATTCCGGCACCGTGGGCGCAGTACTTGAAGGAAGCCGCTACGGTATAAAAGGCGTTGCCGTATCTACGGATTTTGAAATCCTTATGGATGCGCCAAAGTATTTTGATATGATCCTGCAGTTTTTCTTTGCAAGATCTCTGTTCAGCTACGGTAATCTTTTTAACGTAAACATTCCCCATTCTCCCGCAAAGGGAATACGCCTTACCCGAATGGGACAAATGTTTTATACAGATGAGTTCGTTCATATGGAAGGGGACGAATATCAGCAGTTCGGCGGTCCCGTAATGCGGGAATTCGATAGCCTTGACGTGGATATAGACGCGGTTTTAAGCGGTTATATCTCCGTTACGCCTCTCACTTACGATAAAACCGACCATAAGGTTCTTGAACGCCTTAAATAAACCAAAAACCCCAAGAAGTAAAAATCTTCTTGGGGTGATTTTTTATTTTCGGGGTCCCCAAGAAAACGATAGTTTTCTTGGGGTACTTTTTTTTATTTTCGGGGTCCCCGCAAATGCAAACAGCATTTGTGGGGGATGCTTTTTATGCTGCTTCGTTGTAATTGCGAATATCGTCGTATATAACGGGAACGTAGGGAGTGGGGTTGTAATAGCTTTTTGATGAAAGCTGTCCGCCGCCGGTAATGTTACCGAACATTTCTCCCCAGCCGCCGTAGTAATTCAGGTATTCCTGAAAATCGTTATAATGGTTATAAGTGTAAAACAGATATTTTTCGTTTATATCAATAATATCGTTGCCGTTAACGTCGCAGGCGGTGTATACGATTCGTGCCGCACCGCGGGTTATACGCTTTCCGTCATTATATGTTTTTATAGAGTAGCTGGGGTCGCAATCCGTACCCGTAGTGCCGACATCAAGCTCATAGTATTGCAGATTACCGCCGCAACCGCTTATCTCGGGAAGCTCGGGCTCGTAGGGATACTTGTTTGTGTTGCCGCTGAACTTGGAGTGGTTCAGCCTTAAATTCTCGCCCCAAATGCTGTTTTTAGGGTCTGTCCTTTTACTTGAAACGTAATTAGCGGGAATATCACCAAAAGCAAAAACGTATGCCGCAACCTCTTCAAGGGTAATGTAACCCCCTCCGCGGTACACTCTGAACACCTCTTCGCCGCGGTAATTCACAACAACGTAGGTGTTTTCATCGGCAAAATAGGGAACGTTGTTCCGTATGTACATTTCGTTTTTCATAGGCATATAAAGGGCGAGCACGGGCGCTTGGTCGGGCACTTTTTCCGCACCGGAGAGTATACCTTTTTCAGATCTTTCCAAAGCTTCCTCATAGCTGTCCGCAGGGTCGCTGTCCCCGTAAAAGGCATCTCTCGCCTCGGTATTTACAGATAGGTTTAAATCTTCTTTATCCTCACTCGGGGCAACAACGTAAATTATTACGGTGTCCCGAAGCTCTTTATAGCTTACAGTTACCGCCGCCGTTCCTTCTTCCATGGCTGTTACCAGTCCCGTGCCGTCCACCGTAACGGAATCGCTTGAAGCTATCCACAACAGATCGTCCTTCAATTCCTCGGGCGCATCCGTTTCAAGAAGCAGGGTTATTCCCGTTTCCAGAGTGGTATTTTCACAGTTGGTTATATTCAGCTCGGATAATTGTATATCGTTCTGTCCGCAGGAGCAAAGGGAAACGATAATTACAAGCGTTATTATAAAAGCAGTAAAACGGCGTGTCCGTTCCATAAAAATACACTCACCTCTGCTTTATATTGTATATCATTATTTCCGTTTCGTCAAGTAATTGCAAAAAACAACCCCGCGATATGCGGGGCTGTTATTATTTGAATGGTTTTTATTCTACTTCAAGCAGAGTGGCGTTCTTAAGCTGAGGAACCTTATTATAGAAGGATACTTCGCTCTGAACGGTGATAGTGTCGCCAACCTCAAGCTGAACGTCCATCTTATCGTATCTGGTGTTGTTCTCATCGTACAAACCGTAGATGAGAAGCTCGTTGCCGTTTCCGTCGGTAATATAGAAGTTACCGTACGTAGCCCAATTCTCACCGTAGGTTTTGGTGATAGTACCGGTTACGATAACGGGATGATCAATAAAATCGGTAAGCGCGAGAACTTCTGCGATAGTAGCGTTCTGGGGCTCGCCGGGTTCATATTCCTTTACGGTGTGCTCTACGAGAACAGCGTTCTTTATCTGGGGAACACCGTTGAAGAAGGAGATAGTGCCCTTTACCTTGATTATATCACCCTTTGTGGGCTTTACTTCAAAGGCATCGTATCTGTTGCCATCTTCATCGTAAGTGCCGTAAAGGTAGAGGTTGTTGCCTTTACCGTCGGTTATGTAAATGTTGCCCCAGGTGGTGCTGGCTACTTCAACAACGGTGCCGCTTACGAAAATTTCGGTAGTAGGTGCATTGCCTTCGGTATACTTAAGAATATCTGCAATAGGCGTGGTGTTGCCGGTTGCAGGTGTATCATTGGGATTATCGCCGGGTTCATCGCCGGGATCGGTAGTAGAACCGCCGCCGGAAGTGAGGTCTTTAAGCTTTGCGTTCTTAAGCTGTACCTGTCCGTTAAAGAAAGAAACGGGAGCCTGAACGGTAACGGTATCGCCTACTGCGGGCTTTTTAGCCATAGCATCGTATCTGGTGTTGCCGTTTGCATCGTACAGACCGTAGATAAGAAGCTTGTTGCCGTCTGCATCCTTGATATACATATTGCCCCAAGTGGTATTGGTGATCTCATCAACAACGCCGGTTACAATAACTTCATAGGAAGGCTCGCTGCCTTCTTTGATGCCCAGTATATCCTTTATAGTCTTGTTCTGGGGTGCTTCGGAAGGGGTATCGTTGTTTTCGGGCTCGGAGGTATCTCCGTCGGGCTTGGAGGTATCATCGGGATCATCGGAAGCTACTGCATCGTGAGAATCAAGTGTAGGATATTCCATTTCGATGATGGTAGAGGTTATATTTCCGCTATCATCCTTCTTTGCATAGTTAACGATAGGACCGGTTACGGTAATGGTATTGCCAACGTCGATAATATCTGCGCCGTCGCCGGAGGCACGGAAGCACTGGATGGGCTTATCGTCCATACCGTCAACAACGATGGTTACGGTTACGTTGCCGTACTGTGCGCTGTACGCGCTGTCCACCTTGGTGATCACACCGGTGAGGGTGTACTTGTGTCCGCCGGAAAGGTATGCGCCTGCTTCAAGCTTGTAAGCCTCGTTTACGATATCCTGCGCGGTTTCGTAAATCTCAACTTCTTCGGCGGGGCCCATATTCTCTGCAGCTTCTTTCTTAATAAGAACTGCGGGGAACTGGGATACACCGCTGTTTTCGGGAGTTATATAGCTGGATTCGGAAATACAAATTGTGGTATAAGAGCTGTAAGTACCCATTACGTATTCGCCGCCCTCAACCATAGTCATCCAAGCGTTGCATTCGGTGTTGTAATACCATACGGAGCCTTCTGTGCCGTAATTGATATACTTGCTGTAATTTCCTTCTTCGGTCTTTACAACGGAAGCGGTAACGTAGTTCTTAACGTCATCTATCATAGTATAGAACTTGTAGCCGCCTTCAACAACCTCTGCAAAGAAAGCGGGAGCTTCCTTGGGATCGGTGGTGGTAACGATAAATTTGTTGTTCTGGAGCTCGTGAGTAGCGTAAAGGGTTTTGCCCAGAGAGGTGTGAACGAGATAAAGTGCGTATTCAACGCCTTCCTCGGGTGCGCTTACTACTGCGGTATTATCAACAATGGGAACGACCTTTTCAAAGGTAGTGGCTTCGGTGTTGCCGTCTGCGTCCTTAATGGTTGCGGTGAGAACGTAAGGAATTTCCGCTTCGGTCTTATCGGGAACGTCGATAGTGAAAAATCCGTTTCTGCTGCTTTCTTTTACAGTAACGTTTTCGTTATCGCTTTCCCAGGTAACCGTGAATTCTACGGTGTTGTTAATAAGTATCTTACCTACAACGTCGTAATCGGTGGGAGTTTCCTTTGCGCTGTCCTTGTAAAGGCTCTTGAGGTAAGAAAGCGCATCTGCCAAGTCGGGACCTTCGGTCTTGTCCGAGCAGGAAGCCATAATACCGCAGCACATAAGAACTGCCAACAGGATTGCTAAAAATTTCTTCATTATATGCTTTCCTTTCAAAATTAATCAGAAATCGTAATATCGTTAACGGAGAAGACCTTGATCTGGTAGGTTCCGTCAAAGTAATCTACCAATCCTTTTACGGATATCGTCTTTCCTTCAAAAAGATCCGCCGTTATAAGATTGCCGTCCTCATCGTACAAAACTATGGTTCTTACGGAAATAGTTTCGTCCCCTGCCTTGCAGGTGAGAGTGATAGCGCCCTTGGAGGAGCTTTCTTCGTTTGTGGTAGTGTAGGTGTCCACTACCTTAAGGTCGGTCATTTCAACGGAGGTGTAAATAGCCAGCTCTGCGTAGCCGAAGGTTTTAGCGGCATCGTCGATAACCAGCTCTACCTTGCCGTCATTAAATGTTGCGGGATCGGTCAAAACGTATGCGGGGGAGTGTCCGTCGCTTATCTTTTGGATATTTGCGGGATCGTCGGGACGCATCATGGAATATTCCAGACCGGAAACCTGATACGTTCCGCCGGTTTCGTAATACTGAACCGTGCCTACTATACGGACTCTGTTGCCTACGGAAAGTATCTGCAGACCTGCGCCGTTAAGGCTGTATCCGTAATAAATGGTCATACCGTAGTAAAGACCGCTTTCGGGATCGTATTCTTCTACGTAGCAGGTGTTATTGTTGTTCTTTGTAATAACGCCTTCAAAAGCTACCTTGCAGTTATCATATTCGGTTATCTTGGTACGAAGCTCTCTCAAGGTAAGCTCGGTTGCCTCTCCGTAAGGGAAGTTGGGATCCTGCTTACCGGAGTGAACGTGCAGCTGTTCCGTCTTTGCCTGATTAAGTGCGTTCATACAGGTTTCGCCGTAACGGTTGTTTGCGGAATTGGAAGCAACCGCAAGACCCTGCTGAAGTATCTCGATATTCAGATTGCGGTATTGGTCGCTGCCCTGAGGCTTGTACCATACCCAAACCAGATATCTGCTTCCGGTGGAGTCTGCATTCCATTTATCGTCATCGGATTCAACGATAATGGACTGTGCATCAAGCAATACCTGCTTTGTGTAATTCGCCGCGGTTTTTCCCCATTCCTCTATTTTACCGGTAGATTCGGGAGTGTTTATGGCAAGATATCTGGCTTTCAGAATACCGCCGGGAATAACCGAAGAGGGAACTTTGAAGTGGGTGGTGTCGCCGTCGATATAAGCGTGTACCGTAACTTCTTGTTTAAGCGTGGATGAGTTCATATCCAACGTAATTGAAGCGGCGTAATCGATATGACCGCTTTGGTTGGAAACCTCATCGGTGGGTCCGCAGGCTGCCAGGCACAAAAGCATAGCAACCGCGAGTAAAAGGGAATAAATCTTTTGGTTAAAAATCTTGTTCATATAAGTTCATTAACCTGCCTGATATTCACATTCGGCAATAGCATCTTCAAAGGCTTTCTTTATCTGTTCTTCCACATCGCTGCCCCAGTTTGCGGATAAGCATTTCTGCATAAGCAGACCGACCTGGTCACGGGCGGTGGAGGAGCCGTTGAATGCGGGAGAGGTGTAGTAAGCGTCTTCCTGCTCCAGACAGATCTTTGCGCTGAGTGCGGAAATAAAGTCGCCGCCGTCAGCCTTATCAAGGAATTCGTTCTTGTAAATAGCGTTTTCGCCTACGGATTTGATTACGGGAACGTAACCGGAAGCCATAGAGAATTCAGCCTGGAATTCAACGGTGGTGGTAAGATACTTTACAAACAGCCAGGATGCGATAACTTCCTGAGGATCAGCCTTCTTGAAGATACAGAGAGAAGGACCCTGAGAGATAACCTTGGGATCTTCGGGATTGATCTGGGGAATGGTAGCGATGCCTACTTCAAAGGGATAAGCTTCGTCAACCTTATCGGGACGCTGGTGAGTTGCACCTGCGGAAGAGCCGATAGACATATAGCTGTTACCTGCTTCGGATTCAGCCTTGGTGAACAGTTCGGAGGTGTAACCGCCGGAAAGCTCCTGAGTGGTTACGTAGCCCTTCTGATACCAGGTTCTGAAGCGTGCAACGAAATCGTAGTTGGTCTGGTGGTCAAAGAGGAAGTGATCATCGCCTGCGCTGGTGTAGGGAGAGCCGCTCTGCTCGCAAAGAGTGATAAACCAGTTGGATTCGGAGTCATAGCCGAGAGGGATACAGTCGGGATCGATCTTTTTGATCTCTTCGCAAAGCTTTTCCATTTCGTCCCAAGTGGTGGGAACGGTAAGACCGTGCTTGTTAAAGAATGTCTTGTTGTAGTAAAGAACTTCGGTAGACTTGGAAAGGGGAAGGGTGTACATAAGTCCGTCGCCGAACTGCTGACCTTCTTCGTAATAACCCTTAATAAAATCGTCCTTCTGTGCATCGGTAAGACCGAGTATTTCGGTAGTTCCGTCTGCTCTGGTGACCTCGATCTCGCTTTCGATCAGCACGTCAAGAGTCTGAACAGCCTGCGCCATATTGTAAAGCGCAACGTGGTCGGGATAGCAGTAAGCGATATTGGGCTGGTTGCCTACGGTGATCTCGGTCTTTATCTGATCACGAACGTCATCGTAAGAGCCAACCTGCTCGTGCTGAACGGTGATGTTGGGGTAAAGCTTGTTGAATTCTACGATATAATAATCGAGAACGTCACGAAGATTTGCGCCCATGGTGTGATAGAAGGTAATGGTTACGGGAGTTGTGGTGTCAAATCCGTTTTCGGGGATAACGAGGTCGGAAGCGACCGAAGTGTTGTTACAGCCTGTGAGAGCGAAAACGCCCAAGCACATAACCGCAACGAGAATGAAAGATATAATTCTGTTTGCTTTCATTTTTTTCTCCTTTGATCTTTTGATATGTGATGCCAAAATGGATTGGCTGTTATCCTTTGATACCGCTTCTTGATACGCCCTTCATAATATACTTACGAAGGAATACGAACACCAGGAACAGCGGGAAAGATACTATGGCGACCGCCGCCATCTGAACGGGAATATTTACGTCGCCGCTGGCATCGGTAAATGCATTGCGCAGACCGTTGGTAATAAGCTGATGGTCCGCATCGTTTGCAACCAGTCTGGGCCAGATGTAAGAGTTCCACGCACCCATCATCTTAAGAATGGTAATGGATATAAGCGTGGGAAGCGCCAAGGGGATCATTACCTTGCAAAGGTACTTAAGGTCGCTTGTACCGTCAACCTTTGCGGCAAGATAAAGCTCATCGGGTATCTGCATAAAGTTCTGACGCAGCAGATAAATGTAAAATACGCTTACGAGGAAGGGAACGATCAATACCGTAAAGGAATTCATCCATCCGAAAGCATTTACCGTGGCGTAGTTGGTGATGGTGAACAATTCACCGGGGATCATCATTGTGCCGAGAAGTGCGGCGAACAATGCGTTTTTGCCCTTGAACTCAAGACGTGCAAAAGCAAAAGCGGAAAGCACGGTGATAACGAGGGAAAGCAGGGTGGATACCACGCCGACGTAAAGGGTGTTCAAAAACAGCTTGCCCAACGTGGCTTGGTTGAACGCCTGAATGTAGTTGCCCCACAGTATTTCGCGGGGGAACAGGGTGGGAACGGAAAGACGGTATTCGTCAAGAGATTTTACGGATGATATAAGCATCCAGTAAAAGGGGAACAGAACTATTACCGCCATAATGATAAGAAAGGCGTATACAAGGAACTTATAAAACGTCTTTCCCACCAATTGCTTTGCGGATACGCTGCGGAGGTTTTTCTCGCCCATAGTTTTAAGGTTAGCCATAGCGTTTTACCTCCCTTAATAATGCGTTTTCTTTTTGCTGACCCAAAGATTTATAAGGGTTACAACAAAAATGATCGCAAACAGTATAAGTGCTGCCGCGCTGGCGCGTCCCTGGTGGCTGTCAAGCGATTCGTAAATAAATCCTACCATGGTGTTAAGGCTGAGAGGTGCGCCTGCAGGGCCCATATCCTCGCCGAATATACCTACGATATTGGAATATTCCTTGAATCCGCCGATAAAGCCGGTAATAACAACGTATGCCAGCATAGGTGAGAGAAGGGGAACGGTAATTCTTGTAAATACTCTGCTTCTGCTGGTTCCGTCTACACGGGCGGCATCGTAATACTGCTTGTTTATACTCTGCAGTCCGCCCAGCAGAATAAGTATTTTGAAGGGAAGTGCATTCCATACCGTGTATACCACCAGCACCACGATATTTGCGGTATATGTGGAGCCGGAGTTTATCCAGTTGATATGGCTTCCGCCGAAGAATTCGATAATATTGTTTACAATACCTGCCGTAATGATCAGCTCGTTTTCACCGCCGAAGGCAGAACCGACCATATTAAACATAGCGGCAAATACCATACCGATAGCGATGGAGTTTGTAACGTAGGGCAGGAAGAAGATGGTCTGCAGTATTTTCTGAAGCGGCTTTATGGAGTTAAGCGCAACGGCGATAAGCAGAGCCAGAACGGTTGAAATAGGAACTGTAAGTACGCACAGCAGCATAGTGTTCTTAAGACATACGAGGAAGTCCTTGTACGCAAGCACCTGCTTGAAGTTGCCGATACCGAACTTGAACGTTGCGCCGGCAGCGGCGTACATACTGTTATATCCTTCCAGAAACGCCATTCTCAGCGTGTTGATTATAGGCCATACGGTAAATATCAACAGCAGCACAATGGCGGGAGCGAGATATAACCACGCTTTCCATTTGTGTTTGCTTTCTACCATATTACTTCACCTCAAAACGTACGCGCTGTTCGGTTTCTTTTGCAAACAGGAATACCTTATGGGGTTTTAAGCTGTAGCTTACGGTTGCCTTTGCTTCAACCTTGTTGTCCGCATCTATAATAGAACGGATATTGGGAACCAAAGCGCATTCGTGGGAAGACACCACGCTTACGTCGCGTCCCATTACCTCAACGCTGTTAAGATTGCATACGAGAGGACCATCGTTATCCAGAATAAATCCTTCGGGACGAACGCCAACGGTTACTTCCTGATCTTCAACGCCCTTAACGTCAAGCACTGCGGCATCACCGATATAAAGCTTTTCGCCTTCTACCTTACCGCTGAATACGTTAATGGGAGGAGTTCCAAGGAATTTTGCTACAAACAGATTTATAGGATCGTCGTAAACCTCTTGCGGTGCGCCGATCTGCTGAACTACGCCCAGCTTCATAACTACGATCAGGTCGGATATACTCATTGCCTCTTCCTGGTCGTGGGTTACGAATATGGTGGTAATTCCCGTTTCTTTCTGAATACGTCTTATTTCTTCACGGGTCTGAAGACGAAGACGTGCATCAAGGTTGGAGAGTGGCTCATCCAGCAAAAGCACCTTAGGCATTTTTACAAGAGCGCGGGCGATAGCGACACGCTGCTGCTGACCGCCGGAAAGCTCCGAGGGCTTTCTTTCCATAAGGTTATCGATCTGTACCAGCTTAGCAACGGTGTATGCGCGCTCAACCATTTCCTCTTTGCTCAGCTTGTCTGCGCCTTTGAGGTTCTGGAGAGGGAACATAATGTTCTGCTTTACGGTCATGTGGGGATAAAGTGCATAGTTCTGGAATACCAGACCTACTCCGCGGTTTTCGGCAGAGAGCTGGGTAACGTCATCGTCCCCGAAGAATATCTTTCCGCCCGTGGGCTTTTGCAGACCGCTTATCATATAAAGCGTGGTACTTTTACCGCATCCGGAGGGGCCCAGAAGACCGATCAGCTTTCCGTCCGGAATAGTGAAGGTAAAGTCATTGACTGCGATAACTTCCTCGTTTTTCTTTTTGTTGCGACCGGGGAAGATTTTTGTCAGGTTTTCTAAAACAATTTTCATAAAACGCTGCCTTTCCTGAAGGATGTATATTTTTATATTTTTTAAACGTATTTAAGATCGCATCGTGCTTTCAAGATGCTTTTGCTTTTTGTACTCCAAAAGCTGTTCTTCGGTATCGAATATCATCTGGCTGGCAATGTCCACCGTTACTGTGTACGCCAGCTTATCGTGAATGGCGTAATGAGCGTGAGTGGCAAATACCATTATCAACTGTACCAGAGCGATAGCAAATATGGCAACCGTGCCGATAATTCCCATAACGTTGAAATAAATAAGCAGAGCTATCATTACGGGAAGCATTGTTTCCACCGTGTATTTACCCAACACGGTACGGGCAAACAGCAGTACGGGGGTTATCTTCACACCGTCTGCCCGCATAACTCCGATTCCGAATATTTTTTTACCCAGAGTCTGCCCGTTTTTGAAAATAAGGGGAACGATAAACTCCAGCAGTATAAATGCGGCAAGTATACCGAAAATGATTATAAGCAGGGTAAGATTGAAGATCATACCGTAAAGCTTGTTCACCTCGGGGTCTGATGCGAACTCTTTGTCGGCTTCCTCGTATTTTGCTTTTTCCTCATCGCTTAATGCGTTGTATTCGTTTACCGTAAGATCAAGGGAAATATCATACTTTTCTTCATACTCAGCGTAGTATTCCTGCATTTGCGCCGTGTATCCGTCGTATCCCAGCATAGCGGATAACAGAGCGGCAAATCCCACAGCAGCCATACACAATATAATAAAATCAAACAAAGCCGCGGAAATGCGCTTCCACATACTGGCTTTTTGCAGATCGTACATAAATTTGACTTCCTTAATATAAATAACTATAATTATTCACATATATGTTATCATAATTTACGTCAAAACACAACATTTTTTTACTGTTTACTCCTTTGTTTTCGGTACATTTCGGGGTGAAAAAGCACAAATATAAACATTATGTTCACCCTATGGGCGAATCGGATTAAAGCAATGGGTTATTGCTTTGGGCGTCCGCTTAAGGTATAATTGAGCTACAGCCGCTTAACGGCTGAATTTTACGTACGGAACGGTGTGTTTTATGTTGTATCTTGCAGAAAATTTAAGAAAATTCAGAATTCAAAAAAACCTTACTCAGGAGGACGTGGCGGACTATTTGAATATAACGCCGCAAAGCGTTTCCAAATGGGAGCGGGGCGAAACGTATCCCGATATCACGCTGCTGCCCGCCCTGGCAAACGTTTTTGAAACAAGCATAGATCTCCTTATGGGGATGGATACTATAAGGGCGGTAGATACAAAATACAATATTCACGATAAAGCAAATATATTTATGAAAACCGACCGGTTGGAGGATGCGGAAAAGGTGTACCGTGATGCCTTGTGCACGTATCCCAATGACGCGGAAATGCTGTTGGGTCTTGCGGGTGTGCTTGCGTTAAAGGGCGATACCGCTTTAGCCATAGCGTTTACCGAAAAAGGACTTTTGTTATCTCAAAATGAAAAGCAAAAAGCTACTATGCGGGCAGTACTGTGTTTTTTGTATTTGCAGAACAACCACCTCTCGCAAGCCCTTGAATCGGCGGGGAAACTGCCTCACACGAGAGAAAGCAGAGAAGTTGTTTTTCCCATAATTGCGTCAAATCCAAAGGAAGATGAAATAACGGAGAATATAAGATATATTATCACCGGCGAACGCAAATGAAAACGGCGTTCCCGCCCACGCTTCTCCTCAAAGCAAAGACAAAGTCGGTCTTTACGTGCTTGAAAAGAACAAAAAAGAATAGCCAAAAGAAAAAAGTATGCTTTTCAAAATTAAAGCATACTTTGTTTTTTATATGAGGAATGAAAAATACTTATTTTTCAAGCGCTTTCAGGAAAAGCTCGACTACCGTAGATTACTACGCCTACGCTCGCTTTTCGTAAAAAACACCTGCCTTTGTCCCACTCTGCCCGCACTTTATTTAATTATTCCGTATTCATCGGTAACGGGGTCTTTAAACAAGGGTATGCGGGGCGGTGAAAACGTAAAGACCGCAAACAATACGGCAAATACCGCCAGCACGGCAACGGAAACCCGAGGGCTTGCGCAGGAGAAAGCGTTTCTTTTAAACATAATCGCTTCCAAAACAAACGCAGCCGCGGTACAAACAAAGAAAATATTTATATTCACCCAATCGGGCGTTTTGCCGAACACGCCGTTTATAGTGTAAAACAGCACGGGAATAAGAAAAACACCCGTTATTATGCCCAAAAGCTTTACACACCAAAAATTACCGTATCCCTTAAAATACCGGCTTTGTATCAGCGCAAATACAAACAGCGGGAAAAACATAAGCTTCATATGCTCCCATGTGGATTCGTTCACTCCCGAAAATATTGCGGCAATATAATTTCCGTTTGTAATATCGTACAGATAATGAAGCAGCACGCCTGCCGCGCCCACAAAGAAAAAACCTAAAACAGACCATTTCCAAGGTATTGGTTTCATTTTTCCTCCGTTTAAAATTATTTATATAAGTTTATTCGGAGAACCGGTTTAATATTCAAAAACGCCATCGAAACGCCATCGAATAACGATGGCGTTTTGAATTTTGGTTAATTATTCAGCCTCGTAGACCTCAACTTCGTTAAGGAAAACGAACAATCCGTTGGGCTTGAAGGTGAATTTTACATATCTGCCTGTTACACCCTCGGTTTCGGCGTGAGTCCAGTAGATGGCGCTTGCATCGGTGGAAATGGGGAGGGATGCAACGTCGGTAAACGTTTCGCCGTCGCTCGATACGGAAACTGTGGCACTGTGAGGCGCGTTGATTCCCGCAGTACCGCCGTTACAGATGTGGGCGCGCAGGAAGGAAATATCCGTTTCCTTGCCCAGATCTATTATAAGCCAGCCGATACCGTCTTCGGTGTTCAGCTCCTCGGGAGTAAGAGAAGCGCTGTTAAAGAATGAAAACCAGTTATTATCGTATGTAAGGGTAGAGGTATATTTTCCGTCGGTAAGCTTTGCCGTGTAGTTGCCGTATCCCGTTCCCAAAAGACCGGAAAGGGTATATTCTTTACCGCCCGAAACTAAAGTTCCCACAGGCTCCGCCTCGTCGGGAATTGTAGGTTCCGGCTCGCTTATCTCGGGCGCTACCGCATCCTCAACGTATTTGAACAGCCAGAAGCATTCGGTGTGGAATTCAGTTCCCGCTTCTAAGGTTCTCTTTGCGGAATTGGAGAACTTGGTGAAATAAAGCTTGTTATCCGTGGTATTCATATCCCAGTATGCAGTCTTGTAATCACCCTGACATTTATCCAGAGAATCCTCGTACGTGGTAACTCTTACGTCAAATTGATATCTGGGGTCGGCGTACCCGTAAATTACTGCTCGTGTAGCCGCATTACCGGAATTGGAGGGGCCGGAATAGTCTGCCGCGCCTACCTTGAGCGTCTCTATTGTTCTCAATAGCTTGCCGCTGTTATCGTACATCTCGCACCAAAGACCGTATTTTTTATTGATAGGGAACATACAGGTGTAAGAACGGCTGTGAGATACGTCCTTTACGTATTTATAATCGCAATTCAGCTTTATCTGCGGACCGGTAAAGGTGTACTTTCTGGTCATTTCGCAGTAAACGTCATCGTCGGTATAGGACATATTTTTGTTGTTGTAATCGCCGATACTGTCGCTGTTGTCATCGGGGAACCAAAGCAGCTTTGTCTTTTCGATAACGTGGAGAGAGTTTACGGTTACAGCCTTTCCTTTTTCAAGCTCAAGCTTTTCGCCGGTTTCGGCGTTGTAAAAATCAATGGATAAAAAGGCTTCGTTTCCGTGGTTTCCGCCCGACCATACGTTAGTTCCCTTGGGTGTGGTGGGAATATGTACGTATTCAAAATCCGTTGCGCCCACAGCGAAAGTGTGAGTCTTTCCGTCGTTATCCACAAGGTTCCAGGACCAAAGGTTAAAGCAGCCCCAGGGTCTTTCTTCCAGAGTTATGGTCAGCTTGCCCGCCTCGGTCTGGCAGCTCATAGCGTACTTGCTGTCGCTTACCTTGGTAACCGTGGTTTCATAAGACTTGATCTCCTCGGGCGCGCCTGTTATTTCTGTCGTTTTGTAATCGTTAAATCCCCAGTATTCGGGCATGGTTTCTTTACTCTCCTCTTCGGGAACGCTTTCGTTTTGTACCGATTCATCGTTGCTCGTTTCGTTTTCCGTGCAGGATACCAAAACTCCCATACACATTAAAAACGCAAGCACAAGCACGCATATTCTTTTAAAGCTCATAACAAACCCCACTTTTTATGTATTTTTAAAACTATTTTTATTATATCAAAGCTTTTTCGCTTTTGCAATATTAACTTTTCATTGAAAACAGGTGTACCCCGTGGTATAATAATAAAAAATGTCCCGTGGAGGAAGCCTATGAATTTTACCGAAATCGCCAAAACACGACAGTCCTGCAGAAATTATGATCCGAGCAGGGAAGTGGAAACAGAAAAGCTGGACGCCATCCTCGCCTCCGCACGTCTTTCACCCTCCGCTTGCAACGGTCAGCCGTACCATATTACCGTTTGCAAAGGCGATTCCGCCTGCCGTGTGGCAAAGGCTGTTACGGGAATGGGAATGAACAAATTCGCCGCAGACGCACCTGTTATGCTGGTCATTTCCGAAAAGCCTTACGTCGCCTCCGCCGCACTGGGCGCAAAGGTAAAGGGCAACGATTACCGTTCCATAGATATAGGCATACTCTCGGCATATATCACAGCAGAAGCCGCAGATCAGGGCTTGGGCACCTGCATTCTCGGCTGGCTTGACGATATGAAAATACGGGAGATATGCGGTCTTGACGGCGCAGTAAGATTGGTTATTACCTTAGGATACCCCGCAGATGACGACAAACTCAGACCGAAAAAACGCAAAGAATTGGACGAACTCGTTCATTATGCAGAATAAACCGGGGAGTTATACACATCTCCCGCGCCGTGCATTGACAACGCAAATAAACTATGGTAAACTGTCAGTACTCAAACCCTTGAATATGAGGAGTAAAAACATGAAAAAGTGCTTGTTGTTTTTATTTTTATCAATATTTACTTTTGCGGTGCTTTTCGGATGCGTTCAAAATTCGGCAAACGAAATATCCGATGCTTCTGGCAGCAAAAATGAAAGCGCCGTTTCCGAAAACAGCATAACAACAGACGAAAGTGATGAAAGCAATATGCAAACCGAAAGCAACGTTTTTGAAGCAAGCGCGGAAAACAGCGAAAATTTAAATGAAATAAGCGAAGAATCCGTAACGGAAGTTTCCCAAACCGTTTCCCAAGCGGAACCCGAGCAATCAAAGCCGGATGAATCCTCAAAGCCTGCGGAAACTTCCAGGCCTGAAGAAACATCAGAGCCTGAAGAAATATCGGAGCCCGAGGAATCTTCTGTACCCGAGGAAATATACACCGATGCAGGAGATGCGGAGTTTATTGATTCAGGTTATCTCTTGTATGACGGCGCTGCGTATTCACAGGCATATTTCAACAAGCGTGTTTCCCAAAGATATGCGGATGCATACGTAAAATACGCCCAGACCTTTCCCGATGTACGCATAACGGTAATCAACCACCCCGCAAATTCCATAAATATCAAAAACCCGTATGTGCAGGCGATGCTTAACGACCAAGGCAAGGTGCTGGACGATATGGCATCCGTTATGTACGGCGACGTAAACTATATCAACCTGAGGAGCACCTTCGAAAAGCACAGAGGCGAATATCTGTTTTTCAAGAGTGATTTCCATTGGACACAGCTGGGCGCATATTACACTTACTGCGAATACGCAAAGTCCATAGGTCTTACTCCTACTCCTCTTTCCGCTTTTGAAGACCGTGTACTTACTACCGAATTTATCGGTCTTACCAACATCTATGCGCAGGACGAGCGCGTAAATACGTTCTATGACACCGTGCATGCATATATGCCCCGCAAGGAACACACTTATACGGTTTATTACGATGCCGAGAAAAACATAAAAGGACAGTACGATACCTGCGTGCATGCGTATATAGAAACCTATTCCTGCTTCCTTATCGGCGACCAGCCTTATGCAGAGATAGTAGTTCCTGAAAACGATCCCGATAAGGTCGCACTGGTTATCAAGGAATCCTCGGGTAACGCATTCGTTCCTTTCCTTATCGAACATTACGGAAAGATAATCGTTATCGATCCCAGACATATTGAAATTGACATACGACCTCTGGTAAAAAATGAAGGAGTTGACGATATCATTCTCTTTGCCACCGCATCCACCTCCAACAACGATGCATATTGCAACTACTATTTAAAGCTTATCGGACAATAATAAAATCTATAAATGTCAAAACCCCGTTTGTCTTCAAATGCAAACGGGATTTTAATTTAATATTTGGTATGTATAATTATATAAAAAGAAAAACAACAAAAGTGACAAAAGCACATACGGCTACCGCCAAGGAACAGTATGCGAGCTTACGCTCCGTGCCCCATAAGTTGTATGCATTACACAACAAAGAAATACCGACAACGGGGAACGTAATACTTGAGGAAGGCTGCCAATCGCAGAAAATACCCAGAGATGCAAAAACAATAATTGCAAAAAGCGATAGCATTTGCACGATTTTAATAAAAACATCAATCCCGGCGCGATTCTTCATAAAATGCTCCTTTTCTATATTGTATTACTGTCTTTAATATAACATGTGCTTTTTTAAAAGTCAATAATCCAAAGCACTGTGAATATTCGAAAAACTCAACGGTTTGTTTAGTCTGTAACAAGGAATTGATAATTGTTTTTGTGAAAATATCTGTTATAATAAAGCTACACCGGTGATAACAACATTTGGA
Organism: uncultured Oscillospiraceae bacterium; assembly: GCA_964485815.1. Taxonomy (GTDB): domain Bacteria; phylum Bacillota; class Clostridia; order Oscillospirales; family CAG-382; genus SFLA01. The sequence goes on along the minus strand of CAZAJX010000005.1, from coordinate 11,274 downwards.
GGTGCTTTTATGCAGCTTAATTTAGGACAAAAAATACGTGAACTTCGCAAGCGGGACGGACGCACGCAGGAAAACCTCGCGGAAGCGTTGGGAGTAACATCCCAAGCTATCTCCCGCTGGGAATCAAACGGCGGGTACCCCGATATGGAAATGCTGCCTGCCATTGCCAATTATTTTCACATTTCCATAGACGAATTGTTCGGATACAATTCCGACAGAGAAGAAAAAATAAAAAGCATTTTGGATAAAGCCGATAAGGTTATAGCGAACCAAGGCTTTCACTATTATCAGGGAAGTATATCGGAAGAAGTTGAGAACTGTATTGATATGCTTCGTACTGCCGCTGATGAATTTCCCAATGAGCCGAGAATACTTTTACGGCTTGCAAACACGCTTTACTCGTGGGGTTTCAACAAATACGGTATGAAAACCGATTACAAAAGCGAATCCGGCATTTTACGTTATGATACCGAATACCATTCACAAAATCCATACTGGCAAGAATCAATATCGGCGTTCGAAAAGCTGTTAAAATCGAATCCTTCTCCAAAGGATCGAGAAACAGCAATATGCCTAATGACCTCGCTTTATATGGAAATGGGAAAATATAAGGAGGCAAAGGAGTTGGCAGAAGCGCAAAGTTCCATCGCCATCGGCAAGGAAATGCTAATGCCGAACACAGCTGCCGGCGAAGAAATGATGCGGTATCAAGCCGAGCGGGTTATGATATTGCTTTGTGAACTGGGCATAGCGGTTTCAAACGCTCAGGCTTCAAAAACAAGCCTTTACACTTCGGATTTCAGACCGAAAATGAAATCGGCGCTGATAAAACTGTTTGAAGCTATTTTCGAAGACGGCAGATGCGGCGAATATCATCAAAATATAGGAAATCTGTATATGAATTTGGCTGATTACGAATCATATATAGCAAAGAATTTTGAAAAGGCGCTCGAATATTTCGACAAAGGATTTGAGCATTACAAAAAGTACGAGCAAATTTCCGAAGAGTACGAATACTCCTATTCCGCACCGCTGGTATCACACTTAAAACCCATAGAAAAAGACACTTTGCGTCCCCTCGGAGAAAACTTTTGGCAAAAAGAGGTTAAACACATGCCTGAAGATTTCAAAAACGAATTACGCAAGAACAAAAAATACGCGATATGCTTTGAGTAGTATACAAACACCCCGAGAAATTGCTTCTCGGGGTGAATTTGTTGTTTATAAAATTTTATGCCTGTTCAAGAGCGAGGGTTACGGTTGTGGTATCGCAAACCTCGGAAGGACCGAAGTACTGGATAGCGCCGGGATATACGAAGCAGGTATCCTTGGACCATTCTTCTCTGTTTTCAGCGAAGAACTTGAAGGGAGCGCCGTCAAGCTCAACGAGAGCCTTGCGGATAACGGGCTTGTCTGCGCCGTGTCTTCTTTCGATATTCATCATCTTGGTGATGGGCATACCGCCTGCAACCCATTCCTCTGCGGGACGGCTGAGGTTGGAAACCTTGGAAAGATATCCGGTATAGCCGTACTGGATAAGCATAAATGCGTTGTAGCCGAGAGAATAGCAGTAGTCTGCATCGAAGTTAGAGGGGAATGCGCAACGGCCTTCGTAGCCGAGGAAGTGGTGAAGTGCGGAGAACTTACCGTTATAAGTGCCTGCAGCCTTACGAGCCTTAAGGTTGTCTGCTACAAGTGCGGAGAACAGCTTTTCGGATTCGATAAGAGAAACCTGAACATTACCGTGAGGATCGCGCTCAAGGAAGAGCTGCTGCTGAATGGAAGTGGGAAGAATTGCGAAAACAGCCATAGATTCCTTGGTAAGACCGTTTTCGATAAACGCATACTTTGCTTCCCAGGTAGGAAGTGCGTTGAACGCTTCGGTCTTTTCGCCTGCGAGAAGCTCGTTGATCTCTGCTATAAGAACGGAGAATTCGGGAACGAATTCAACGATACCTTCGGGAATGATAGCAACACCGAAGTTCCAGCCCTTGGAAGCGCGGTATGCAACGGAATCTGCGATATAATCTGCGATCTGAGCCATAGACATCTTCTTTGCGGCAACCTCTTCACCTACAAGACAGATGTTGGGACGGGTCTGAAGAGCGCACTCAAGAGCTACGTGGGAAGCGGAACGTCCCATAACCTTTACGAAGTGCCAATATTTCTTTGCGGAGTTAGCGTCACGCTCGATATTACCGATAATTTCGGAATAAGTCTTGGTAGCGGTATCAAAGCCGAAGGAGCATTCGATATCTTCGTTCTTAAGGTCGCCGTCAATAGTCTTGGGGCATCCGATAACCTGAATACCGGTGTTATGTGCCGCAAAGTACTCTGCCAGAACAGCCGCGTTGGTATTGGAATCGTCGCCGCCGATAATAACTACAGCGTTAATGCCGTGCTTTTTGCAAACTTCTGCAACAACTGCGAACTGCTCTTCGGTTTCAAGCTTGGTTCTGCCGGAGCCGATAATATCGAAACCGCCGGTGTTGCGGTACTGGTTAATATATTCATCGTCAAAGATAACGTAGCTGTCTTCAAGCAGACCGCTGGGGCCGCCCTTGAAGCCGTAAAGAACGTTTTCTTTGTTGGTAGCCTTCAAAGCGTCGTAAAGACCGCAGATAACGTTATGTCCGCCGGGAGCCTGTCCGCCGGAAAGAATAACGCCTACAACCTGCTTCTTGGATTCGGAGGTGTTTACGCCCTTTTCAAAGGTGATCTCGTTTTTGCCGTAGGTGTTGGGGAACAGAGCTTTTATCTTTTCCTGATCCGCAACGCTTTCGGTAGCGCCGCCGTTTTTAACACAGATTTCGGAAATACCGTTTCTGAGCATACCGGGGAGCTTGGGGTTGTACTGATATCTTACAGTCTGGAGAGGGGAAAGTTTCATCTAATTGATACTCCTTGCGTTTTTTTATTTTTCAATATCCAAATTATTATAACTCATTGTGTAAAAAAAGTAAATAGTTTTTTCGGTTTTATTCTGCATAATTTGCAAGCGTTGGGGTGGATGGGCATGCTCCGGCTTGTCTTTTGTGTGTTTTTTACCGAAAAAGTAAAAAATTCAACATTTTGTGTTGAAACTCGTCTAAGGTTGTGTTAAAATATTTTTGTAAAATTTTGCCTTTCCGATGGAGAGGGGAAATTCTTACGGCATTTCCAAATAAACGGGCGCATCTACCTGAGTTTAAAAGGAGAAAGTGTTTAATGAACAACAAAAACAACCGCAAAGGCTTTACTATCGTTGAGCTCGTAATCGTAATCGCAGTTATCGCAATCCTCGCAGCAGTACTTATTCCTACCTTCGGTAACATTATCGAAAAGGCTCAGTATACCGCTGCTAAGCAGGAAGCTAAGAACCTCTTCACCAACTATGTAGCTGCTACCGCTGAATCCGGTAAGTATGTTGATGATTGTTTCGTAAAGACCAGTGATGGTTACTATGTCGAGCTCGTTGATGGCGGCGTAGTTGATGGTGATCCTGTTACGGAACTTAGCGAAACCGATTGCTATTATCTTCTCGATGGCGGCAAGATGACTCCTACCAAAGGAAGCGGATGCACCGTAGCAGACTGCTTCAACAAAGGCAACCACTAATCCCTCGCGTACTTATTTAAGCTAAAAATCAAAGAAACACCACGCACCCATCTGGTGTTGTGGTGTTTCTTGATTAAAAAACCTTTTAAAATCAATATGAAAGGAGTACTGCTGTATGGTAAAGAGATTCAAAGACCGCCGCGGATCCACTCTTGCGGAAATTATGGTCGCTATCGTCCTCGTGTCCGTTATGATCGTTATGGTGGTCTCCTTCACACAGTATATGACACAGCGCACAAAAATAAACGCCGCCAACGATGCCGTTCTGCAGGACAGGCTTAAGGCGGAAAGCGTGCTGGAGGGATGGGTGGATATACTCGTTTCCAAAGGCGCGGCGTTTGAAGTGGGCGAAACTCCCGAAGGCGAACCGGACCCAAGCTATATCACCGCAACGGTTGACGGAGAAGAATATATCCTGCGTTTTGCAAATGGTTATGTTACCGGTGCCCTGCCCGAAGACGGTGAGCTTTCCGTCAGGGCGGAAACCGTTGTAAGCGCAGAATTCGAGATTATGCATAACGAAGAAAACGGCGATTTCCTTTTGTTTTGCACCGTTGTAAGCGAAAACGAGCACAGCGGGGAAACCTTGTCCTGCACCTTTTGTGTAAATCCCCGTGTGGGTGAAACGGCAGGTGCGCAATGAAAATACTTAAAAAGCTTTTAAAAAACAGAAAAGGCATTTCCATGACAGAAGTCGTGGTTGCAATGGCGGTGGTGGTGCTCATTACCGGCGCCGCAGTAAGCGTGCTTATCGCATCCGTAAAAGCAGATGCAAAGTATATTACCAAATCCGTTGCCCTGGAAGGGTGCGAAACGGCTGTGGAATGTATCCGCTTTGCAGACGGCTTCGACGGGGAGAAAGCCCTTGAAAGGCTTAAAACAGCCCTCACCGCCGCAGGATTTGAGGCGGCAGAGGACGAAAATACTTTTACTCTGTCCGTGGGCGATGAAACCGTAAAGGTAGTAGTTGGTACCGCAGACGGAGGGACTGAGGTAGAAAATTACGTTGTATATTTTAACGACGAAGAAATATATGAAAAAAGCAAAATTTAATTTTAAATACTTAAAGGGCAAGGCTTTGGACCGTAAAGGTCTTGGAATGGAACTTGCCCTGTTGGTGTTGTTAGTGGTATTTGCCTGCAGTACCCTTTTGGTTACTTCCGCCCTCATAGGCAAGGGGAATATTCAGCAAAAAGAGCTTGAGCTTACTACCCGCCTTAACCTTGACCAAATGGCGGAAGAGTATATTGCAGACCATCCGACAGCATCTCCTTTCACTGTAGAGGATGAACACGGAAATACGCTTACCGTTTCTCACAGCGGCGGCGTAATTACGGAGTGGAAATACAACTAATACCCGTATTTTTTTAAAAATCAACCTAAACGGAAGCGAGATAACCAGATGTTTGAAAACATTCGCGGAAATAAAAATAACGTTCGGGGCGCGGTCATTTCCGTTGACCCTCTTTCCGAAACCATAAAATTCGGCGCCATATCCGATGAAGGCGGCGAGCTTTCCACAGCTTCTTCCAATTACAAGCCCCGCGCTTTTGATCAGGAATTTTATGATCGTGTTGCAAAAGTGCTCAAGCAGCAAACAAAGACTTCGGGTATGGATCTGCAGAAAGCAGCCCTCGTTCTGCCCGACCAGTTATTTTTACTGGATATGGTCAGCGTACCCGTTATCCACCGCAAGGCGATGCAGCATTCCCTGAGCCTTGCTATCGAGAATGTTTACGATAACGCGGGCGATCTTAATCTTATGACATACGCTATCCAGCAGACAAAGCAGACGGCAACCTTCGGTCTTGTAGGTATCCGCCGCGATCTGCTTGATGAATTGCGCAAGGTCTTTGCCGAAAACGGCGTGGCTGTGGGCGGCGTTACCTTCGCTTCAAACGCTATGGTAAACGGTGCTATGGCTTTAAACGGCAAGCTCCGTAACGGAACTTTCCTTTTGCTGGATATAAAAGAAAATTACTCCCGCTTTGCATTCGTTGTCCGCGGATGCACTATGGGTTATTACGATCTTCCCTTCGGCTACGGAATGCTGTATAGATCCCGTGTGGCGGCGGAGGACACCTTGTTTGACCACCGCGCAGGCCGTCTTTTAGTGCTTAACGCAAAAGAGCGTGCCCGCGCAAAGCAGCTGACAATGGACGGCGGCGATACTTCCGAGCAGACCGACGGCGAAAATCCCGTTGTATACGAATCTGTGGAGGTATCCGGCAGGGCAGGCAGAAAGCTGCCTAAGTTTATGCAGCGTCCCACTCCTCAATCCAGAGAAGAGTACGTTTACGAAAACTTCCGTGTCTTCGTTAAATGGGCGTTGGATCTCATTTCGGGTAATCGTGAAATAGTTTCTCTTGCAAAAATGGATACCGTCTACGTGAATATGCCCGATGAATACAGAGGCGTGTTTGAAACGGTCAACGAATCCAAGGAAGAGCACGGCGTTACCTTTGCTCCCCTTCTTGCGGAAGGAACAGATCCCGTTTTGGCGGAAAACCTTGAATTATACGGCGCTTTCTTCCTTAACCGCTATAACGGAGCAAATACGTTCTGATCAATTTACAGGAGATATTAATGGATTCTTATATCCTTGTTTGCGTCTATATCCTTTCCGGACTTCTGGGACTTACTGTTGGCAGTTTTTTAAACGTTGTTATTTACCGCCTGCCCCAAGGAATGAGCCTTGCTCATCCCGGCTCTCATTGCACCGTGTGCAATTATAAACTGAAGTGGTACGATAACATCCCCGTGCTGTCCCGGCTTATGCTGGGCGGAAAATGCCGTAAGTGCCACGCGCCTATCTCCGTGCGGTATACCGTGGTGGAGTTGGCAAATATGGCGCTGTGGCTGCTGTCCGTAGCGTTGTTCTGGCAAAAAGAACCGGTATATGCGGTTATTTCCGCAGTAGTCTGCTCTTTGCTCATATGTATTTTTTACATAGATTTAGAGCATATGCTTATCTACAACCGCTTCGTTGTGATGGTTGCCGCCGCAGGCATTATCGCTATGTTTTATGATTCCTACACCCGTCCTATCGACCATATTATCGGTGCGTTTGTGGGCGGAGGTGTGTTTGCGCTGCTGTATTTCGGAGCTATTGCTATTCTCAAGCGTGAAGCCTTGGGCTTTGGCGACGTAAAGCTTGTCGCCGCCGCAGGTCTGCTTTTGGGCTGGCAAAAGCTTATTTTGGCTATTCTTATCGGCTCCGTGGCGGGCAGTATTGTGATGGTGATCCTCAACCGTGTCAAAAAGCGGGACAGGACCACCGAATATCCCTTCGGCCCCTTTATAGCGGGCGGAATTCTCGTCGCTATGCTGGCAGGCGAGCATATCCTGAATTGGTATGTGGGACTTTTGATGGGATAATTGTTAATCTTTTGAAATGGAGGCTTTGCCGTGCGGAAATATAAATATACGGCAGTTAATCTGCAAAAGCAAAAGATCAAAGGCACGTTCATCGCCAATGATGAAAACGATCTCGCGGCACAGCTTGCAAAGCAGAGTTTATTTCTGATCTCCTGCAAGGCGTACGATAACGATACTCCCACGGCTTCTTTCTTTTCGCTGTCTGTAGGTTCCAAGGTATCCTTGGCAGAGCTTACAACCTTTTGCCGTCAGTTTTCTATTATGCAGAATGCGGGTATTCCTATTTTGGATTGTCTTGATATCCTGCGTAATCAGACCTATTCTTCATATTTCCGCAAGCTTTTGCAGGTGGTTTATGAGGACGTAAAAAGCGGCCTGCTTCTTTCTGCTGCGCTGGATAAACACAAAAAAGTATTCCCCCACTTTTTCCGCAGTATGGTGCGGGTAGGGGAGTTAAGCGGTAAATTTGAGCTTGTTTTTTCTTCTCTTGCCGATTATTACGAAAGCGACCGTGCCATAAAGAACAAGGTGAGGGGCGCTTTATCTTATCCCGCAATGCTTTTGGCTATGACTGTGGGTATCGTGCTTCTTATGATGCTTTGGGTTATCCCCACGTTCCGCGATGCTATGATACGGATGAATGTGGAAATTACCGGTCTTACCAAGGTAGTATACGATATGTCCGATTTTATGCTGAATTATTGGCAGATTATCCTTGCCGCTATCGTTATCGCCGTGCTTATTCTCGTTTTTATCGGCCGTACCAAATCGGGTGCATTTTTCTATGATAAATTGCTAATGTATATCCCCTTTGTCAAGACTGTTCAGCGTAATCTGTTCACCGCCCGTTTTGCCCGCGCGTTCGGTCTGCTTCTTGCCAGCGGTATGGATCTTAACAACGCTATGGATGCGGTAGAGGTTATCATAAGCAATCGTTATCTTAAACAGAAATTTCACGAAGCAGCATTTCAGGTGCGACAGGGTATGTCCCTTACCGTCGCCTTCGAAACGTATAAATTGTTCCCTCAGATGATGCTTCAAATGGTTACCATAGGTGAACGAACCGGCAATCTTGACGATGCGTTACTGCGCTCCTGCGTGTTTTTTGATAATCAGGTAGAAACCTCTCTCAATTCACTTACTTCAAAACTGCAACCTGTTATGCTTGTTATAATGGGCGTAATAGTCAGTACGCTGTTTATATCCGTGTATTCTCCCATGCTTACCATTATGACAAATCTGAAATACTGATATCCCTTTCCGAAGCAGGTGTATCTATGAATACCAATTACGAGCTTTTACAATTTTATATATACAAGCACCTTGTCCGCCGTAAAGAAGCTGACGGTATTCTTGCGGAATGTAAACGGCTTGATATTTCCGTGCGGGACTATTTGCTTGCCAAGGAGATCATAACCGAAACCTCCGAATTAGAGGCTTTGGGCGAATACTACTGTATGCCCTCCGCCGAGATCGATATGCTCGATATCGACAAGTCCTTGTTCGATCTGTTTACATATGATTTTCTCAAAAAGCACAAGATCATTCCCATAAGCTACGATAAAAACGGAGTTTTACTGGTAGCAACCGGTAAACCCCTCAACTGCCATACCCGTTCGGCGCTGGCTGTCCGCTTCAGCGGCAAAATCGAATACGTATTGGTCCCGCCGACGCAGATCGACCGTTACGTCGATTCCATCTCTGCGGTGGTTTCCACCACCTCTGCTTTGGAGGACCTTAACAGCGAAAAATCCGATCAGTTTGCCGCATCCCGTCTTGTGGAGAACGTCTCCGCCCCTCAGGAGGACGATGTCATAAATAACCCTGCGGTTCGTTTTGTGGATTCTATCATAAAAGAAGCAATTCCGTACCGTGCCAGCGACATTCACATAGAGCCTTTTGAAAAGGTTGTCCGCGTCCGCTACCGTATCGACGGAGATCTTCAACAGCGCGCCGAGTTTCCCATAGAAGCCTATTCTTCCATTTGTGCCCGTCTTAAAATTCTGGCGAATATGAATATCGCAGAGCGCAGAGTCCCTCAGGACGGCCGCATCAATATGACGGTAAGCGGCAATGAATTCGATCTCCGCGTATCTACTCTGCCCACCGTTTTCGGCGAGAAATTCGTTATAATAGTTCTGGATAAAACGTCTTTCCAGTTCACCCGTGCCGATCTCGGCTTCACAGAGGCGGAGAACGTGGTGGTAGATAAAATGCTTGCCAAGCCCCACGGTATAATTTTGCTTACGGGTCCTACGGGATGCGGTAAATCCACTACGTTGTATTCTTTCCTAAAGGAGGTTAACGATTGCACCGTCAATATCGTTACGGTAGAGGACCCCGTTGAGTATACCATGCAGGGAGTCAACCAGACACAGGTAAATACAAAGGCAAATATGACCTTTGCAACTGCCCTTCGTTCTATATTGCGTCAGGATCCGGATATCATTATGATCGGCGAGATACGCGATGAAGAAACCGCGGAAATCGCCGTCCGTTCCGCCATTACGGGACATCTGGTTTTCAGCACTCTGCATACCAACGATGCTCCCGGTGCCATCGTCCGTCTGGAGGATATGGGCGTGCCGAATTATCTTGTGGCTGATGCTCTCGTCGGTGTTATCGCCCAACGTCTGGTAAAACGCTTGTGTCCCATCTGCAAAAAGAAGGGGCGTACTACCGCCAAGGAAATGGAAATTCTGGGAATTAACGAGCCCATAAGTATAGCAAGACCGCAAGGATGCCAATTCTGCAATAATACCGGCTACAAGGGACGTATCGCAGTTCACGAGCTGATGTATATGAACGAAAACGTAAAAACTGCGGTTTTAACGGAAAACAATCTGGAAAAACTGCGCAGAATCTGTATTGATAACGGTATGAATACCTTGTGGAATTCGTGTCGAAATCTGGTTTTTAACGGTGCAACCGATATTCGGGAGCTTATGACGTTAAACGCAGAGTGATTTTATATTCCCATTCAAAACTCATGTTATAAAATAAGGGCTGACTTGCTGTCAGCCCTAAAATTATTCTTTGGCTCCGGTGAGATTCCACGTTGCGAGAAAATCGGGATTAACCACAACTTCTCCCGTCGAGCGCAGTGTGTATTCGCCGGGACGCGCTCTTTTGGTTGATCTTAAATCAGGCGGCAAGGTAAACTCTGTGCCGTCTTTAAGCGTCATACGGACGATATTTTCGTTGGCTTCGGTAACCGTGCCGTAAAACTGCTTTTGCTCAATAAACTCGTTTTCGTGGGTATAGTAGGTTATTCCCACCAGCAAGATCTTTCCTATCAGATCATCGAACACAACTTCCTTGTTGTACAGTTCTTCGTCTTCAATCCTCTGCTCATAAAAATACATTCCGTATTTCTTGAAATCTTCGGGGATATCGTAAACGGTTTTTCCCATTTCCTTCGACACATATATTGTGCATTCGCCGGGGTGTTCCTTATCAAACGTGCCCCACGCGGTAACAAGGGAGTCTACCTTTTTTATGCCGAATAAATCAAAGAAACCGCGGTATTTTTCGGATTCCACGGTATATACCGTCATTACGTTATATTTACCCAGCAGTATCTCTTCTGAAGATTCGTGGCAACCGATACCAAAAGTGTTCATACCGTCCTTTACCAAGACATCTCCGATTGCATCCAACAGCTGTTTTGCAAAGTCAGCGTTCATTCCGTCTATATAATAAACGTCATTATCCTCGCCTAAATTTACAAGCGTTTTGGATTCTGTAATACCGTCTTCGTGCTTGCAGGGAATCTCCAAAATGAAAAACAGAGGCTCATCGTGCATATCAATAAAGCGTTTCATCATCTCAAGCACTTTGGAAGCGTTTACGTTTGCGTATATGGCGTTTTCTTTTACTTCGTATTCCTCAAAAAGATTTTCGGGGAAAGGTACTTTGCAACACTCTTTTAATTCTAACATTTTGTCCTCCTTGCATTATTATGATAATAGTATAACATAAAATCTTTTGCAATACAAGTTTGGTTTATTATTTATTCGATTGAAATATAAAATCCGATGTGATAAAGATTTCGGAGTAAAGACCTGGGCGTATCCTGTGCCCGTGTTTATTGTTGCCGCTTATGATAAAAACGGCGTTCCCCGCTGTATGAATGCGGCGCGGGGCGGAACTTACGATACCAATCAAATTATGAATTGCCTTGCGGATAACCACAAGACAACCAAGAATATCATCGAAAGCGGCGCGTTTACCGTAAGCATAGCGGATGCGACGATAAAATGAAAAAAGCGGGACTTACGTCGGTGAGATCCGCCTTTG